>JAVEZX010000041.1:0-20555 GCA_034002785.1 Bacteroidales bacterium | reverse complement strand
GTCAATTTCACGGTTTACGGCACCCATGGCTTTGACGGAGACTATTCATATCACGTCCGGCTACTTCTCTCAGAGGTCATGAGCCGCAAGGCCAGGGAACGCAACAGGGGTGTCAGCTCCTTCGGACAGGTGAAGGTGGACGGCAGCGGAAAGGCTACAGTACCACTAAAGATAGTATGCATAAACGGCAAGACGAATGTAAGTTATGATTTCGGTCAGGCACAGGAAAACATTAAGAGTGACATTGCCGTCGAGAAGCAGACGCTGAAGGGAATACTCAACGAGGAATACGGATGGTATGAGACGGACACCGCCCGTATCAGGCCGGCGGAGAGCAAGCCGAAGTTCAGTGTCACCTGGGAGGAAGGAAAGGAACAGCCGGCAACAACGGAGAGCCCTAAGGAAGAGGTTAAGGAGAGCCCGATAAAGATCCTTCTCAAAAAGAAAAAATAGCCAATGGACATTTACCGAAAACGACTTCTGTGGAAGGTGCTCCTGCTAATCTTTGCCGTAATTATTGGCCTGGGATCACTCTTTTACACTCATGACCTTGTTGACCGTCTCAAGGAGGAAGAGCGGAAGAAGGCCGAGCAGTGGGCTGAGGCAACACGCAGGCTTGTGACGTCGGATGACTTTGAATTTCTGTTCCGTATTATCGAGGACAACACCACTGTACCGGTAATTCTGATAGACGAGGAGGAGAGCATCCTGTCTCACAGGAACCTCCCAACGGCACTTGCAACTGACACCCTTGCACTTGTCCGTGAGCTGAAGCGCATGGCGAAGCGGAATGAACCGATCTCCATCGAGCTGCCCAATGGCATTGTCAATCACCTCTATTACCGGGAGAGCACCCTGCTGCGCCAGCTGCGAATATATCCGTACGTGCAGATTGCGGTTATATTGCTTTTCATACTCGTAGCATATGTGGCCTTCAGCGCCTCGCGCATGGCTGAACAGAACCAGGTATGGGTGGGCCTGTCCAGGGAGACTGCCCATCAACTGGGAACACCAACATCTTCATTGTCAGCCTGGAGTGAGATCATAAGCAGCAGGTATCCCGGAACAGACATAGCCGAGGAACTGTCGGCTGATGTGGAGCGGCTCAGCCGTGTGGCTGAACGGTTCTCCCTGATAGGATCGAAACCGAAACTGCTGTCTGACAACCTTCCCGCACTGGCGGAAGGTACTGCTGCCTATCTGAGAAAAAGGATAGCCTCAACAATCGACCTGAGGGTAAAAAATGAAACAACAGGATGTGCATCAATACCCTTTAACCCCGTCCTGCTGGGATGGGTCATAGAGAACCTGGTTAAAAACTCCGCCGATGCCATGAAAGGAAGCGGAGAGATCACAATCAGGATCACCGAAATTGCCACCGAAGCATACATCGACGTGGAAGACACCGGTAAAGGTATTCCGAGAAAGGATTTCAGGACCATCTTCAAGCCCGGGTATACAACCAGGGAGCGAGGCTGGGGCCTGGGCCTGTCACTGTCAAAAAGGATCGTCGAAGAGTATCATAAGGGAAAGATATTTGTGCTTCGTTCGGAGCCCGGTCACGGAAGCAGCATGCGGATAATACTTAAGAAAACCAGGTGACAGCCCTGCAGTGAGATGAAGAGAAGCGATATTGAGATAATGGCTCCTGCCGGGTCGTGGGAGTCTTTGCACGCTGCCATAAAGGGTGGTGCAGACTCGGTCTATTTCGGCGTGGAAAAGCTGAACATGAGGGCCCGCTCTTCGCACAATTTTACCACTGCAGACCTTCCTGAGATAGTTGCTGTCTGCAGGAAAAACGGGCTTAAGAGTTACCTCACCCTCAACATTGTTGTGTTTGACGATGAGATAAGGGAGATGAAGGAGGTTCTTGCTGCAGCTGCATCTGCAGGAATTACTGCCGTTATAGCCACGGACCAGGCAGCCATAATCGCTGCACGCGAGGCAGGTGTGGAGGTACACCTATCCACTCAGCTGAATATCTCAAACTCCGGTGCGCTGAAGTTTTATTCGGAATGGGCCGATGTTGTGGTTCTCTCCCGTGAACTTAACCTGCAACAGGTAAGAGCAATATATGATTCCATTGTGAGTGATGATATACGTGGCCCGGCAGGAGAACTCATCAGGCTGGAGATGTTCGTTCACGGTGCGTTGTGCATGGCTATTTCAGGGAAATGCTATCTCAGCCTGCATGAGTACAACGCCTCGGCCAACAGGGGCAACTGCTACCAGACCTGCCGCCGGGGCTATACTGTTAAAGACAGGGAGACAGGCTATGAACTTGACATAGACAACCAGTATATAATGTCACCCAAAGACCTCTGCACAATCGGATTCCTTGACCAGCTGATCGGTGCCGGAGCCAGAGTGCTGAAGATAGAGGGCCGGGCAAGACCTCCGGAGTATGTTGAAACCGTCGTCAGATGCTACGGTGAAGCTGCGGCAGCTGTTGCCGGAGGCACATTCGGAAAGGAGAAAGTCGCCGGATGGATGAGAGAACTGGAGACGGTGTTCAATCGCGGGTTCTGGGACGGATATTACCTCGGGCAGAGGCTTGGAGAGTGGACCACATCATATGGCTCCTCCGCCACCAGGCGTAAGATGCTGATCGGAAAGGTAACAAACTACTTTTCAAAACAGGGTGTGGCGGAGATAAAGCTGGAAACAGGCAACATTAAGGTCGGTGATGAACTGCTTATTACCGGCCCTACCACGGGCCTTGTCAGGCATACTGTAACGGAACTCCGGAACGCTGCCGGGAATGAATCCGACACTGTGCCTAAGGGAGAATTGTGCTCAGTAAGGCTAAATGAACAGGTAAGACGGTCGGACAAGGTTTTCAGGTGGGCCGAAGCCGCCGATACCGGGAAGGCCCGGGATTAACCCAGGTTCCTGGCTGCCTCCATCACCAGGGCAGCATTGACACCCACATCATCTGTTTCAGTGTTAATGTAGGTAACCTGTCCTTCTGGCCTCTTTGACAGTCCATAATGATATGCTTTATCATAGTACTCAAGAGTGATCCTGATGGCGGTCGGGTAATCCCCCTTTCGCAGAGCGTCGGCAGCTTCACGGGTCCGGTCGCCGCCCAGTCTCTTCGAGATCTTCATGACTGAGGCCATTATCTCTTCAGCCGGGAAGGTGGTGTATTCCTCCAGCAATCTTGGCAGGCGGGTTTCGATGCTCATCATCAGGGCAATAACCGGTGCCGTCTGCATCCTCAGGGAGAAGCAGTCAGGCATGAAGACCGTTCCGATGTTTCGGCTTTCATCCTCAAGCCATACGGGTTCATCATCACGCATAGAGGCCAGATCATCAAAAAGCAGGTTCGCAAAGTGTTCTGACGTGGGCTGCGGTGCCTGCCCCAGGGCACCGAAGGCTGAACCCCTGTGTGAAGCAAGCCCTTCCAGGTCTGTAACCTGTACTCCGGCGCTCTTCATATGCCTTAGGATTCCTGTTTTGCCGCTGCCTGTCAGTCCTCCAAGAATGATAAATTTCCTTTCCCGGTCCAGATCACTGAGTATGTGATTCCTGTAGGCCTTGTATCCGCCTTCGAGCAGCGATGAATCTATGCCGCCCTGTGAAAAGAGCCATGCCATGGCCTCCGATCGCATCCCTCCCCTCCAGCAGTGTACAAGCAGTTTCCCGCCGGAAGCAAGATCCAGTGCCTTTCGAAGTTTGTCAGACATCCCGGGAGCGGCAAGATCAATGCCACGCAGGACAGCATTTATGTTGCCCTCCTTCTTGTAAACAGTACCCACCTCTGCCCTCTGCTCATCATCAAACAGGGGTATGTTTACAGCCCCGGGGATATGGCCTTCGGCGTACTCCCCGGGAGATCGCACATCTGCAACAGGGGTGGTTTTCCTCTGTCCAAGGAATGCATCAGCGGGAAGTTTCCGAAGGATGAAGGCCATCTATTTTGCAGGCTTGTGATAACGGTCAATCACCCTCCTCAGATCCTCGACAGTGACGGGTTTCGCAAGGAGTTCCTTCATGCCGGTCTTCTCGGCCCTCAGCCTTGTCTCGGGCATATTATCGGCAGAAAGTGCAATTATCTGCGTGTTCCGGTCAAATCCGAGGATAGTCCGTGCGGCTTCAAAGCCGTCTATTTCAGGCATGATAAGATCCATCAGGATCAGGTCGTAGGACTTCTCCCTGGCCATTTCAACAGCCTCTGTCGCCCCGGCGGCAAACTCCGCCTGCACTCCCAGCACCTTCAGGAGCGAGCCCACAACTTTCCGGTTGAGATAGTTGTCGTCCACAACAAGGATCACAGGAACATCCGATTTGTCTGAATTGAGTCTTGCTGACTGCCCCCTGAGTGCGGGGAAATGTTCCTTGAGCACCTTCACAAGATCTTCCGCGGCAAAGGGTTTGACAAGGAGATGGTCTATACCCAGGTCAACACACCTCGCATAATGGCCTTTCGGATCCCTCGAGGTGAACATCAGAATAATATGCTCCGAGGTCATGCCTGCATCAAGGAGTGCCTTTGCGGGCTCAAAGCCGTCAGCTTCAGGCTCGTCAAAGATGACAAGCAGTGAATATCTGCCAGTCCCGCTACTGAGGCTGGTACGGATCTGTGAGGTTGTATGCTTCTGGAAACTGGTAACCGACACAGGAAGCCCTACCCGGTGCATGATACTCAGGAAATCGTCATCCCTGCCGTGAGTGCCGGTAATGACAAGGGTCCGTATCTCTGCAGGATCATGGATGTTCCCAAGTTCGATCTTCTTGGAGATCTTCTCATTTAGATGAACGACGATTGAAAAGGTAACCCTCATGCCTTTTCCCCGGCCGGCGGCATCCTTTGAAACCGGGCTTTCGGCAGTCAGCTCTCCGCCCATCAGTTCGGTCAGCTGCCTGGCAAGAACCGGTCCAAGTTTAAGATCTTCAGCCCACTCGGAGCGTTCTCTTAAAGTAGTTATGTAATCCCCGAAGAGCTTCTTGATCTCAGCTTTTGTATAGGTATTTCCGGTATCGGTAAGAGTGAATCCGAGGGTGAACCTGTTCCCGTCCGATTGTCTGACCCTGCATTCGAGTCTTATCTCGCCCGACTGAGTCCCGGAAACGGAATTGCTCATGAGGTTGGTAATAACCTGTCTCAGCCTGTACGGGTCCCCTATGAGGTTCTCCGGCACTGCCTGGTCAATAACAGATTCAAACCTGACCGGAATTTCCGGGTTCTGCCGCCTGATGAGGTTAACGCTGTAGGCCACCTCCTCCCTGAGCCTGAAAGGTATCTCGTCAAGGATCATCTTGCCTGTTTCAACCTTGGAGACGTCGAAGATATCATTGATAATGCTGAGCAGCAGATCAGCCGAACGGCGCAGCAGCCTGGCCACCTCTTTTGATTCCTCAGGGAGGTCTGACCGGTTAAGCATCTCGGTCATTCCAAGGATGCCGTTAAGCGGCGTGCGTATCTCGAAGCTCATGCGGGCCAGGAGCTCTGACTTGGCAATATTTGCATCAGCCTCCTGCCGGCGGGCAAGCTCCAGCGAGGTGATGTCAATGAGGGCATCAAGAGTGTTGTTGCCTCCTGCCCAGTTTACCGGAATAGTATTGATGAAAAGTATCCTGTCTCCACCGTTCGTCGGGATTTTCACCACCCTGCCCTGACTGAATTTGTCAGAAATTTCACTGATATAGTCATTGCGCGAGAGATCCGGCATGAGCTTGCCGGTCATCCCGGTCTCGCTGTCAAACGAGAAGTATGAGGCTGCCTGCCTGTTTGCCCGGAGTATCTCCCTGGCTTCATTGTATATTATGAATCCCACAGGCATCTGGTCAAGGATTGACAACAGACTGGCTTCTGATGCAGTCTTCTCTTCCAGCTGCCGTGACTGATTACTGATGAACCGGCGGAAGATTATGATTATGAACAATATGGCAGCCAGCGTCAGCAACCCCAGGAGAATAGTGTTTCTCACCAGGTACTTCTGGAAGAATTCCGTCGGAGCTGAAAAGACCAACCCAAAATCAAGGCCAAAGATGTTCACCGGGTAGTAGGAGGAGATAATTTCCTGCTCTCGTTCATTCCCGTTAAGAGAGTGTGACATCCTGCCGGAATTGCCCTGTTCCAGGGCCTGTGACAGGTGGTCGAGGCGGGTATAGCTCACTTCGCTGCCATAGTTGTCAAAAAGAACCGCCCCGGTGTCGTCAACCACCCATTGCCACTGGTAATCCTCGAGATTGTATTTTGAGAAGATCCCCTTAAAATATTTACTGAAATCAATTGTTATGACCAGGTTTCCCAGTACTATTCCATCGTTGAGCACAGGAAGGAAGTACTTGTACCTGTAGCGGTCCGGTTCCAGCTTTTCGGTCATGTGTATTACAGGCACCGTCTGCGCCTTGTATGTACCGTCAAGCCAGGAATTCCTCTCTTCGTCCTTGAAGAGGGTGTAAACATCGCCGTCTGTGTTGTAAAGCATAAGCCCGACAACTATATCCTCATACCTGGAGTAATATAGTTTCATCTTTTCCTTCGCCCGCTCATTGACCTCTTCATCTGAAAAGAAGAGAGTGATATCATCCGAAAAGTCTATCTCGGTGAGGTCACTGACAATGTACATGCTGGTGTTGTCGATGTCTGATCCGGCGATCATAACCTGCCTGTCAAGCAGCTTATTGGAGTATTCAAGCTGGTTCCTGTAGAGGCTGAAATAGAACAGCACCGTGATTATCATCAGCAGTGCAAAAGCGGTATATGCTGCCAGCGTGGTTTTTTTCATGCGAAGTATGTGCCGTAAGGATAACGCTTATCTGTACTTTTCATTGTCCTCAAGCAGCATGCTCAGGTAGCTTTTGTATCTCCATAATTCAATCCGGTCTCCGGCTACTGCTTCGCGCACGGCACATCCCGGTTCATCCAGATGGAGGCAGTTGTGGAACCTGCATTCCCTGGCGATCCTGAATATTTCCGGGAAGAAATGGTATATCTCGCGACGGTCAAAATCGATCACTCCAAAGCCTCTGATACCCGGTGTATCAATCACATAACCGCCATCCGGGAGGGGGTGCATCTCGGGGAATGTGGTTATGTGCCTGCCCTGCTCATGGTACTCTGAAATCGATGCCGTCCTGAGCGAGAGTGAGGGATTGAGCCTGTTGAGAAGCGTGCTCTTTCCGACGCCCGAATTGCCGGAGAGAAGAGTTGTCCTGTCACGGAGCAACCCTTCCAGCTCACCCAGATCCTCGTCTTCAGTTGCTGATATCAGCATTACCCGGTAGCCGATTTCTTCATAGACGGTCTTGATCCGTAAAGCCTGTTCCATCTCCTCATCACCGTACAGGTCCGTCTTGTTGATCAGCAGGATTACCGGGATGCGGTAGGCCTCCGCTGTTGCCAGGAAGCGGTCGATAAACTCTACAGGTGTTGCCGGCATCCTGACAGTGACAAGCAACAGCGCCTGGTCAATGTTTGCGGCTATAACCTGTGACTCCCGTGACAGGTTTGAAGCCTTGCGGATGATATAGTTTCTGCGTGGGGAGATTGTCTTTATGAGGCTCTCGGCCGGATCAAAGGTCACACGGTCACCAACGGCGACGGGGTTGGTGGTGCGGACGCCGCTGACCCTGAAACGTCCGCGGAGCACACACTCGTGTATGTTCCCTGACTCATCCAGCACCCGGTAGCGGCTGCCCGTCGATTTTATGACAATCCCCTTTAGCAACTCCATATATCTGCAGCAAAAATAAAAAAGTGAGGCCCTGATTTCCCGGACATCACTCTTTTTATTATCAGTTCAGATTCTCTATTCAATACTCTGCGGCCATCAGGAAGAAGGGCTTCATCTCAAAGTTGGAGTAGTATGGCCTGAGCCTTTCGATGTTGTAGTACTCGGAGACCTTGACAACCTTCTTGGATGATGTAACCACGTCAATCGGCACATTGTCATACCTGCCGTTCTTGAGCACCACCACCCTGCCGTGAATACCTTTCATGATAAGGTCCAGCGCAAGGTTGCCGAATGCCATGGGGACTATAGAGTCTACTGCATCGGGGTCACCGCCCCTGACCATATAACCAAGCTTTTGAGTGATTATATTGATTGTCTTGCCGTTGTTGTACTTCGCGGTGTGTTCCTTGACTTCCGCCGAGACCAGGTCTCCTATGCCTCCCAGTTTTGCATGGCCGTAGGCATCACGCTCACTGTCCTGGAAAATCATATCCCCGCCTTTATAGAGCGCCCCTTCTGAAACAAGCACTATCGAGTACTTGCTTGGATTGGAGTTACGGTCTTCAACGAGAAGCTTTGTGAGTTGCTCAATGTCAAACCTGTACTCCGGAATCACACAGCGGTTTGCTGCACCGGCCATTGTCGGGAGCATCGCCGTAAACCCGGCATATCTTCCGAAGACTTCCAGAACCATTATGCGCTCATGCGAGCCGGCAGAGGTACGCAGCGTGTTGGTCATCTGTATCGTGCGGGTGACACATGTGCTGAATCCTATGCAGTAGTCAGTTCCCGGTACGTCATTATCCATGGTCTTTGGTATGGCAACCACTTTTACGCCATGTTTATACAGATGAACACCGTAACTAAGGGTATCATCCCCGCCTATCGGAATTAGAAAATCAATGCCCAGCCACTCGAGGTTCTTTATCACCTCAGGGGTAAGATCATTCATCTCCTCCTTGTAGGTGTCCTTGAGATGGTCGGGAACCACATTTTTTGGAACATGGCTTGGCCTTGTACGTGAGGTGTGCAGGAATGTTCCGCCGGTCCTTCCCGATTTGTTCACTATATCATCTGTAAGTACCTGAAAGCAGTTGCTGTTGTCTGCTTTGGCGTCCCTTACTATCTCGATAATACCGCCCCATCCTCGTCTCAGGCCAATCACCTTGTAACCTTCCCTGTTGGCTCTGATTGTCACCGCCCTGATTGCGGGATTAAGCCCCGGGACATCCCCTCCGCCAGTCAGGATGCCAATCACTCCTTTGATTTTCTTCTGGTTTGCCATTTTAAATCCTTTATTTTTGAACATTTGAATGCAGGTGGTAAAAGTAGAATATTTCAAAATCATATCAAAAAGGTAATCTTTCACTACTTTAATTTTTTAATATTTTTGACAAAAAAGCGAATGAATAAAACTGACAGGGCGATCCGATACTTCAGGGAGGGCTACAGTTGCTCGCAGGCAGTGCTTATGGCATGTGCAGGTGAAAGCGGGGAGGCGGCAAGGATGGCAGCGGCATTTGGCGGCGGAATGGGGCGTATGCAGAAGACCTGCGGAGCAGTGACAGGCGCATATATCTGGTTCGGGCTGGCTTACGGTGCACCCGGACTTCCGGGGGAGCAGGACAAGGCAAGGGTATATGACAGGGTAAGGGAGTTCAACCGGATCTTCACGGAAAGAAACAGAACCGATCAATGCTCTGAGCTGCTCGGCCAGGACCTGAACAGCCGTGAAGGAAAAGATAGTATTAGCAGGCTCGGACTTACAGCGAAGGTTTGCGAGAAATGCATCCGCGACTCAGTTGAAATAATTGAATCACTTGAATAAGAGATGCATCGGGTAATTATAACCGGAGGATCCGGGTTGATAGGTTTGCACCTGAGCACTCTCCTTTCAGCAGAGGGATGGCAGGTGGTTCATCTTACACGAAGCACGAAAAAGAGCGGCCGGTACGAGTCTTACCGCTGGGATCCGGAGAGCGGTTACTGTGACCGTGAGGCGTTCAGGGACGGAGATGCAATCATACACCTTGCAGCATCAAATATCGGTCAGGGAAGATGGACCGGGGCACGCAGGAGGGATATCATCCGAAGCCGGACAGTCACAGGGGAATTGTTGTATAAGATGACGGTAGGTGCGGACGTTCATCCCTCTGTTTTTATAACCGCCTCAGGTGTAAATTATTAC
Source organism: Bacteroidales bacterium (assembly GCA_034002785.1). Taxonomy (GTDB): domain Bacteria; phylum Bacteroidota; class Bacteroidia; order Bacteroidales; family VadinHA17; genus SR-FBR-E99. The sequence goes on along the minus strand of JAVEZX010000041.1, from coordinate 10,682 downwards.
GGCTCGAAGCCTTCAGAAAGAATATATGTCGAAACTGACCCTCCCGCAGATGATTTTCTGGGCGAGACCTGCAGGCTGTGGGAGGCTGCGGCTGACCCTTTTGCCGAAGCCGGTGTCAGGGTTGTAAAACTGAGAACTGCTGTGGTGCTGGCCCGTCACGGATCGGCTTTGAATAAAATGACCGCACCGGCCAGGGCCGGACTGATTGTCAGGCTGGGCACAGGGGATCAGTATTTTCCATGGATCCACATTGATGACCTGTCAGCAGTTTATCACAAGGCTCTGACAGACATTGCCATGTCAGGCCCTTACAATGCCGTGGCGCCGCACCATATTACGCATGATATGCTGATGGGTGAGGTGGCACGCCAGAGAGGGCTGCCGGTATTCCTGCCACATGTGCCCGGATGGCTGCTGCGTGCAGTACTCGGAGAGATGTCCGTGATACTGACAGAGGGCAGCCGGTTATCGTCCGACCGCCTGTCAGAAACAGGGTTTCGATTCAGATACCCGGACATATCATCAGCTCTGAGGGCTTCCTGAGATAAATGCTCCACGGCCTCAGCCGCTCCGTCACGGCGAACTGTGGCCTCCGTTCAGGTGCAGGTATTGATGATGTTATCAGATTCCTCCGATCTGCATCTCCTTCACCCTGAAGGTGGGAGCTGCAAATGACCGGTTCATGTCTATGTCATTGCCAATCATGTCGATGCCATTGAGAATGGCATCTCCGCTTCCTGCAATCGTCAGTCCCTCTACGGGATAGAGTATTTCGCCTTTCTCAATCCAGAAGCCTGATGCGCCTCCGCTGAAGTTGCCGCTGACTGCGTCAATACCGTAACCGGTGACTCCGTTGAGCAGGAGACCCCTTTCCGTGGCAGCGATTATCTCGTTGCGGCTGCTCATGCCGGTTTCCAGCGAGAGGTGATGCGTTCCGATCCCGGGTAGAGAGCTGTACCCGTTCCTTGATGCATTGCCGGTGCTTATAGTGCCTGCCCGGCGCGCAGCTATTGCGTTGTACAGGAATCCCTTCACGACCCCCTTTTCCACAAGTACCCGTTTCCGTGTAGGGACACCCTCTCCGTCAAACGGGGTTGCACCCATCGAGCGTGCCCTTGTACCGTCATCAATAATAGTCAGGAGCGGGGACGCGAACTGCTTTTCCATTGATTGTGCCAGAAAGCTGGCACCCTGAAGAACCCTTTCGCCATTAAGGGCGGCAATCACGCCGCGGAGGAGTGATCCGGCAACATCGGGATCAAAGATGACTACTGCCTTTTGTGTCTTTACCATCTTCGGGTCAAGCATCTCATATGCCTTCCTTGCAGCTTTGGCTGCAATCTGATCTGCTGATGGAAGATCACTGAAGAAGCGGCGGGAGCTGTATTCTCCTCCCGTCTTTTTCTGGTTGCCCTTCTCGGCCACCACACTCACCCCCAGCGAGCAGCCGGAGGCTTTGTAGCTCCTTGGCGTACCGGCCGAGCTGGCAATGAATACCTCCGTAATCCCCTCACCATAAGACGAACCAGAGCTCTTGGTGATCCTGGAATCGCTCATCGCCATCTTTTCAATCTCCAGGGCAAGGGCTATCTTTTTGTCGAGCGAGACGCCCTCGATATCGGGGTCAAAGAGATCTTCAACGGTCGTTATGCCGGAGAGTTCGGGCAGAACATTGTTCTCGTCCGGGGTTGTCAGTCTTGCGAATTTGACCGCCATGGCAATTGTCTCATCCAGAGCCTTTATATCCAGACTGTTGCTATAGCTGAATCCAAGTGAGCCCCCCGCAATTACGCGGATACCGACCCCGGTTGAATCAGCCTCTTCGATTGTTTCGATCTCTCCGTTGAGGATATTGACCGACAGGTTACGGCCGGCAGAAACATATATCTCGGCTGCGTCTGCTCCCGCCTTGAGAGCTTTTGACACAAGTTTCTCTGCAAGTGATAGATAGTTCATATCATTGATTGTTATTATTCACACTAGGCTTTACTGCCACCAACATTAATGCCCCTGATTCTGACAGTAGGCTGTCCTGCTGTCACTTCTGCGCTCTGTCCCTTGCCGCATATGCCGGGTCCGAATGCCAGGTCATTTCCCACTGCATCGATGTTTGAGATCACATCCATGCATGATCCGATAAGGGTCGCACCCCTGATAGGTACCGTCTTTTTCCCGTTTTCGATCATGTAGGCTTCCCGGCAGGTGAAGTTGAACATACCGGTCACCGGATTCACGCTGCCACCGCTGAGGCTCTGCACATAGATGCCCTTTTTCGTTGATGCAAGGATCTCTGCAGGATCTTCATTGCCCTGTGCAATAAAAGTATTGGTCATCCTAGGAATCGGGATATACCTGAAGCTCTCCCTCCGGCCGTTTCCCGTGCGGTGCATCCCGAGCTGCCTGGCGCTGAGTATGTCTGTCATGTAACCATTAAGAACCCCGTTCTCTATCAGGACATTACGCTGAGCTGGTGTGCCTTCGTCGTCATGGTTTATTGTTCCCCTGTAGTTTGGCATGGTACCGTCGTCAACCATTGTGAAACAGTCACTGGCCACTTTCTGACCCACTTTGCCAGTAAAGGCGCCGATGCCCTTTGCAATGTTGTCAGCCTCCAGGGGGTGTCCCACAGCTTCATGGACAAGCACACCGCCCCAGCCGTTCTGCATCACCACATCCATGATGCCGGCAGGTGCTTCTTCTGCCGCCAGCATTGCGATAGCCTCACGGGCGGCATTCCTTGCAACCTCTTCCGGAGTAACCTGCGAGAACATCTCAAATCCGCTGTGCATGCTGAGTCGTTCCCTGGCCATATGCCTGGAATTCCCGTCTGCGGACATCGCCTGGACAATGAAGAAGAGAAGCGGGAGCTCATCGCGCAGATAGAGCCCTTCGCTGTTGGCAATGACCCTGCCCCTGACCTCGTCATAATAATCAACGAGCGCCATTTTTATCCGCGGGTCATATTCCATTGCCGCCTGGTCTGCCCTTCTGATCATCTCAATACGCTGCTCGTCGGCAATTCCCTCCAGGGGCATCTCCACGGTCACAAATGACTTGTAGGCTGCATCCGTAAGGTTTACCGTGGTTCCCCTGGCGTCGCCGGTTGCTACATAAGCTGCCACTTCGGCAGCCCGCATCAGCTTCTCTTCATCAACCACATCGGTATATGCATAGCCTGTCCTGTTCCCTGAGATGACTCTTACACCGGCGCCCTGGCTGATGCCGCAGAGTCCGCTCCGGAACTTTGATTCCTCCATTACTATCTGCTTCGAGATCCGGTTCTCGATATAGACTTCGGAAAAGTCGCCTCCTTTTTCGAGTGCCTTTTTAATTACACGGGAGATCATCTCCCTGTCTGTGTCAAGGGCGGTCACAGCCGTGGCGCCGTTGCCGCAAGAGGTGAGCTGGGAAAGAAGAGCCGGGGTCACTGCAACCGCAAGGCCTCCCTTCATTGTCAGTTCAAGAAAGCGACGGCGGGGGATGTCGCGTACGGAAAACTGGTTTAATTTCATAAAGGATCCTCCAACTAAATTGATTCCTGAAAATATATTTTATCTGATTGCAAATTCCTTTTCCGGGAGAATGCCGGCCCTGGTTGTAATCACCGTTGCTGTGCCTTTAATCTCAGCTCCTCCGTAGACCCTGATGACATAATGAACCTCGGCAGTGGTGCCACCGGGAGTGTAACCGGCCGTTGCCGGGATGTACTCAGGCCTGCGGCTCTCTTCATCGAACATCATCATGCTCTCACGCCGGCGAGAGACGGGAACCGGTTCCAGGATCCGGAAACGGGGCAGGGTGTCAGCAGTATTCTCAATCCTTATTCTCACCTCATCGGGTTTGACTATCTTGACAAGATGTGCCTGGCTGAGGGCCGTTGGCAGTTTTCCGGTGTTCCTGAACCTGACGGTAAGGTCATAGTCAACAGAATCGCCGCGGTGTTTCTTCACCCTTTTCACCGAGAATTCGTCCCATTCAAGGTGTGGCAGATGGCTTATAAGCTCCTTATTGAAAAGCGCCTGGTTTGAAGCCCATTTCTCAAGGTGGGCAGGAGGCGGATTCTGGCTGAAGAACTTCGGATGGAAACCTCCGGCTTCGACACTGTCATAAAGCGGGTGACTGACAGGTTTCCACTCGTGGAATCCCTCTCCGTTGTTTGCCTCCTCGTCCCATGCCAGCATATCAAGCTGGTCCTTGTCACCGTCTCCGTCATAATCCTTGGGCCTGCCGCCATTCCAGAGCTCATCGCCGTACCAGATGGCGCCGTAATACCAGTACCCGAAGTCGGGCCCATGGCCGAACAGGGGCTGCCCGCTGCCATAATCATTGTACACATCACCTGCCCTTTCGTAGCCGGTTATCTTTCCTGCCAGAGCATCAAAATACCTGTACCATTTCAGGTCTTCCGGGTACATGCGCTCCTCTGAAGGCGATGTCGAAGGCGGCCGGAGATGCATCGGCACGGTGGTGTCCATAGAGTTTACTACATAGATGTTCGGATGAGTCATCAGGAATGTGAACACGGCGCGCGTCTCCGGTTCGCTGAGCGGATATTCTCCGGCACCCCGTTGTGTGAAACCCCGACCTGTCATCTCTTTTTCCGGTCTCCAGTTCTCGGGGTAGTTCCGGTGCAGGTCAAGCCCGCCGATGCCGTCCTCGTTGATGCGGCCATCACCGTCATTGTCGAGTCCCTCTGCAGAGGTTGCGTAGATCCCCTCGCCGCGGGGAACACGTTTCATTATCCTTCCTGACTGATCGGCAGGATCAGGTACCAGCGTGCCGTTTTTCCTGTCAGGCCAGCGCAGAGTCAGTATGATTCCGTCACCGTCGATATCTTCAGGCGGATCTTCATCCAGAAGTCCGTCGTAGTCATTGTCATCGGGTCTGACGGTGCTGCGGTTGCTCTGTGCCGTATTCAGGTAGAGGTCATGACCGTCAGGGTTATTCACCGGACGGAGATATACTGTAAAATGATCCAGTAAATCGGTTATTTCAGCGTCACTGCCATAGCCTTCAATAAGATGTCTGGCCAGCCAGAGAACCGATTCTGCACTGGTGATCTCACCGCTGTGCCGGTTTCCTTCAAAGAATGCGGCAGGCTTGTCGGTGTCCGACCCGTTTTTGCCGCTGGTAAGGGTCATCTGCATTATTGGTCTGCCCTCATAGCTGCGGGCTATCTCATAAAGTGATACAATCCCGGGGTACTCCTCTGCCCAGCGGGTCATCCAGTGGCATATTACAGCGTATGTATGATACCTGTCAAAAGAGAGAGAGTCACCGGGGGTATATTCAACGCCGGGATGCTTCACGCGCGGGAAGAAACTGATGCCGTGACGGGTCCCGCCAACGGTGTACAGGGAAGAGTCAGGACCGGCCGGCGCCTGTTGCGCCCAAAGGGTTGTTGTCAGAGCCGGGATGAGGATAAAAACGAGAATCAGTGTACCGGAAAAATTTTTCATTACGAAGTCTTGATTACAAAAAAACGCAATCAAGATAATGAATTTGAAGGTATGATCAGCCGCGCCTTGAGATCACCTCAAGTTTATTCATGTCGGTTATCTCAATCGTCCTTCCGTTGGCTTTAATGATGCCGTCACGCCTGAACTCTGAAAACGTGCGTATTACATTGGCTGAACTCATGCTGATCAGATCGGCAATCTCTTTTCTGGAGACAGGCAGGTCAAAAATCCTGGAGTGATAGAGATCCTTTGAAAAATAGAGCAGTACAAATGCAACCCTCCCGGTAAGATTTCTCTTCCTGATCTCAAGACTCAGCGATATGATGTTTTCTGAGGTTCTCGAGAGTACCGACAAGAGATTGAGGGCAAATTTGCCGTTCCTGAGTATCAGTTCCCTGATGAGTTCGATCCTGATACAACAGACTATCGAGTCTTCAAGTGCGGAAAGGGAATAACGGTAGTTCTCTTCGTGGAAGATATTTGTATTGCTGACAAACTCAAACGGTCTTGTAATTGTTATGATCTGCTCCTCTCCCTCTTCCGTGGTCTTGTAGAGCTTTACCAGCCCGCTCTTCAGGTACTTGAAATCATGAATGGGGTCACCCTCATGGTGTATAATCTCTCCCTTGGCAAAAGAGTTCTCCTCTCTTGTCTCACAGACTAACTGCACATCCGCCTCGTCCAGGAAGGAAAAAGTGAGGTTCCTGAGCTCACAGGACATACAGGAACACTTTTTCTTCCGTGTGTTTGTGTCAATGTTCATGAATTCTACAAATTTAGAACATTCCGACAATAATTTCGTTCACCTTTCATATTTTTGACCCTGGGGAATCAACGATTCAGAAAGAATGATCTACCGTACTGACTATCATATTCACACAACTTACAGTGACGGCAAGAGGGAGCCGGAGGCATATATTGAGGCAGCTCTCAAGCTTGGAATGAGGGAGATAGGGTTCTCTGACCATCTCAATCCTGCAGGCGGTCCGCCGGAGTGGTGCATGCCTCACGACAGGCTGCCACAGTACGCGGAACATATTCTGAAGCTAAAAAGAGATCACAAAGACATTGCCGTAAGGATGGGTCTGGAGATCGATTACCTACCCGGAACGGAAGAGATTACTGACAGAATAATCAACTCTTTCCCGTTTGACTATATAATTGGATCCGTTCACTACCTGGGGGATGAAACCGTGGACCTGGGACCGGAGTTCTATATCGGAAAGGATATTGACCTTATCTACGAAAATTATTTCAATCTGGTCTGCGAGGCAGCCTCCACCGGCTTTTTCGACATAATGGGGCACCCGGACCTGGTCCGCATCCACCGCTTCCGGCCAGAGGCTGACATCACTCATCTGTACAGCATGATGGCTTCGGCATTCGAAATACATGATGTTGCCTTCGAACTGAACACAAACGGCCGGAACAAACCGCTGCGCGATTTTTATCCGGACAGCCGCTACCTTCAGATCTTCGCGGAACACGGGGTACCGGTAACGGTTAACTCCGACGCACACTTCCCGGAAAGGGTCGGACAGTTTTTCGGAGAAGGATATGATATGATTAAAAGGGCCGGATACAGGGAAATGGCCGTTTTCTCAGGCCGCGAAAGATTCATGATACCGTTGCAGGACAAACCCTGATGTGAACATCATTACGGGAGAGAGCCTGATGACGGAAAGCAGCCGTTCAGGCCTGTGCCAGCAGATGCTCAACCAGGATGCGTATTCCTATGGCTGCGAGTATTATACCGCCGATTATCTCAACCCGGGAACCAAGACGGCTGCCGGCAGACTTACCGATACGTATTGCAGTCATCGAGGCGAGGAAGGTGACGGCTCCTATTACTACCCCGGCAGTCCATATCTGCACTTTCAGGATGGCAAGGCTGATTCCTACGGCGAAGGCGTCAATGCTTGTTCCAACAGCCATCGTAAGCAACACGGGCCAGCGATTTACATCCAGGCGTACCCGCTCCTGTTCACCCATCAATCCACCCAGGATCATCCGAATCCCGAGAAACATAAGCAGCAAAAAGGCAATCCAGTGGTCATATTTCTCGATGTAAACTCTTACTGTTGAACCCAGAAAATAGCCGAGAACAGTCAGTCCGCCCTGGAACAGGGCAAGGATAAAAGCAATCCGCATCGCATTACTGAACCGGATCTTCGATTCTACTACGCCGCAGGAGAGCGAGACGGCGAAGGTATCGAAGGAGAGGCCAAGGGCTATTGCTGCTATTGTAATCAGGTCCATATGCTACAGATGGCCGCAAAAATAGTAATAATTGCTATTTTTACCACCTGTTCGCGGTTATGAGAATTGTAGTACAGAGAGTAAGAAGAGCTTCCGTTTCAATTGAGGGGCGCCAGCATTCAGTTATTGGAAAGGGACTGCTTGTGCTTACAGGCATTGAAGATGCAGACACATCTGATGACGTTGCATGGCTTGCCGCGAAGGTGGCCAACCTGCGGCTCTTTGACGACAGCCAGGGGGTGATGAACCTCTCTCTGCTTGAAACCGGAAACGAAATTATGATAGTGAGTCAGTTCACCCTTCATGCATCGACCAAAAAGGGTAACAGACCGTCATATATCAGGGCTGCCAGGCCGGAGAAAGCAATTCCCCTGTACGAGGAGTTCATTGCCAGGACCGGAGATCTGATGGGGCGCCACCCCGCCACGGGCGTTTTCGGGGCCATGATGGATGTTGAACTGGTGAATGACGGTCCGGTAACTGTAATCATTGACAGCAGGAACAGGGAATGACCGAGAACGAACTCAAGAGATCGGTACTGACCGTCACGGCCTTTGCCTCATTCCTGACACCTTTCATGGGATCGTCGGTAAACCTTGCCCTTCCGTCCATAGGCGAGGAGTTCAGCCTCAATGCCGTCACTCTGAACTGGATCGTCAGCAGCTACATGCTCACTACTTCGATGCTTCTGCTCCCAGCCGGCAGGGCCGGTGACATTCTGGGCCGGAGGAAGATGTTCACGGCAGGGATGGTCATATTTACCCTCTCAATGATTCTGCTCAGCTTTACCCCCGGCATAAAGTGGCTTATCGGGGTCAGAATACTCCAGGGTATTGGCGGAGCCATGATGTTCGGTACCAACATGGCGATCCTGACATCGGTGTTCCCTCCCGGCGAAAGAGGCAGGGCGATGGGCATAAACGTGACGGCAGTCTATGCAGGGCTGGCCTCGGGTCCGTTCCTGGGAGGCATTCTCACCCGCTACCTCGGCTGGCGAAGCATCTTTGCCTTTCTTATCCCGATGGGCATCCTAAGCCTTATACTCATACATACCAGGATGAAAAAGGAGTGGGCAGAGGCCAGGGGGGAAAGTTTTGACTGGCCTGGATCTGTCATCTACGGGCTTGCAATGGCGGCACTCATCTACGGCTTCTCAAAACTCCCTTCGGCACAGGGGTGGATAATCACCAGCGCAGGCATGATACTCATGCCTCTCTTCGTAGTGAGAGAAAAGAGTGCGGTGCATCCCCTTTTCGACATAACCCTTATATCCAGGAACCGGACCTTCGCCTTCTCAAGCCTTGCAGCACTTATACACTATGCCGCAACCAGCGCCATCGGCTTCTTCCTCAGTCTTTTTCTTCAGTACATAAAAGATATGGGGCCGCGTGATGCAGGATTCGTGCTGATGTCATGGCCGGTGACAATGGCCCTCTTCTCGCCGCTGGCCGGGAAGCTCTCGGACCGTCACAATCCGGGGGTGCTTGCCTCCATCGGAATGGCAATATCAGCCGCCGGACTGGTGATGCTCTGCTTTCTTGATGAGCAGACATCTGTTACATTCATCGTGTCGGTTCTGATCATCATGGGTGCCGGGTTCTCCCTCTTCTCGTCGCCAAACTCAAATGCAATAATGAGCTCAGTGAATAAACGGCAGCTGGGGAATGCTTCCGGAATGCTGGGTACAATGAGAAACGTAGGACAGACCTTCAGCATGGCAATAGCCCTGATGCTGCTCGCCCTCTACATGGGACAGGAAAAAATCAACCCCGCCAACTATCCGCAGCTCATGAGTTCAATGAAGAGCGGATTCATTATTTTCTCCATTCTCTGCTTCGCCGGAATATTTGCCTCCCTGGCAAGAAACAAAAGCCTTCGCAAATAGTCTGATTTTTATTTGCTTTTCAGTAAAAACCACTAAATTGACCCGCGTTTAACTGCAGGTACGCCTGGTTTTTCCGGCAATACACAAAACACATTATGAGCAAATTATACGAAAAACTCCTCAATCACGACTACTCACCTGATGAGATGGTTGAGTGCATGGAAGAGGCCAGAAGGGTCCCCGGCCCGGTAGAACGAGCCCCCTTGCTGAAGGAGATTTTCTCCTGTCTTGACCTTACAAGTCTTAATACACAGGACAGCGAAGGATCGATCCGGAGCTTCGCAGAAAGAGCTTCCAACTTCAGCTTCAGCTTCCCTGACATCAGCAATGTTGCCGCCCTGTGCGTCTATCCCAATTTCGTCACGGTGGTTCGGGAGGGCCTTGGTAACAGCGGGGTCAGGGTTGCAGTGGTTTCGGCATCCTTTCCTTCGGCACAGACATTCAATGAGGTAAAGATCCTAGAGACCTCAATGGCTGTCAGGATGGGAGCCGGAGAGATTGATGTGGTAATACCTGTGGGGACCTTTATGGAGGGGGCATACAACAGGGTAATTGAAGAGCTTAAGGCTATCAGGTGCGCCGCCGGCGAGACAACCCTTAAGGTGATACTTGAGACCGGCCTGTTGAAGGACGAGAGAAACATATACAGGGCTTCAATCATAGCAATGGAGTCAGGCGCAGATTTCATCAAGACATCTACCGGAAAGAGTCCGGTATCCGCCACTCCCGAGGCAGCCTGGGTGATGTGCCGTGCAATACGCGACTACTACAATGAAACGGGTATCATGATCGGATTCAAGCCTGCCGGCGGTATTGTTAATCCGGATGATGCCCTGGTATACTATTTCATTGTGAAGAACATGCTTGGTCCGAAGTGGCTCACTCCTGAGTATTTCCGGATCGGGGCGTCACGCCTTGCCAATAATATACTGTCGGAACTTTATCCCGGCAAACCAGCCTACTTTTAAACCTGAGAAATGAATACAGGTTCCGGCGATACCCTGAGTGTTGCTGCTGACACCCTCAACGTACCTGCGCTGCAGAAGGAGTTCAGCCTGGGCCGGTTCATCCCTGTAAAC
>JAVEZX010000040.1:0-20678 GCA_034002785.1 Bacteroidales bacterium | reverse complement strand
TATGCGCCAATGAACTTCTTGATCTTGTATGCGTACATATTGAGGGCCAGCAGCGCCTTCGGGTTACCCTCGTTGGCGGCGTTCTCAAGATCGCGCATGTCTGACGAAAGCTGTGATATACCCGCCACGCCGCTCTTCTTGTTTATCATGTTGTTAACGCCACTGACGCTAAGCTCTTCTTTGTCAGCCAGATAGAGAAGCACACCCGGATCAATCTCACCGGTGCGGGTGCCCATAATAAGGCCATCTACCGGGGTGAAGCCCATCGATGTGTCAATTGATTTGCCGTTGTCAACTGCAGTTATTGAAGCGCCGTTGCCAAGATGACAGGTAATTATCTTCGATTTGTAAAGGTCCATGTTCAGCATCTTACATGCCTTCTCAGCCACGAACCTGTGGCTTGTGCCGTGGAACCCGTACTTGCGGATGCGGTACTTCTCGTAATACTCGTACGGGATTGCGTACATGAAGGCGTAATCGGGCATCGTCTGATGGAACGAAGTGTCAAAAACTGCCACCTGGGGGATACCCGGCAGAAGTTTCTCGCATGAGAGGATACCCTTGAGGTGTGCCGGATTGTGAAGCGGAGCAAGCTCGGCGCAATTTTCAATGTCGCGCTTAACATCGTTGTCAATAAGCACCGACTCCTTGAAATTTTCGCCTCCGTGAGCAACGCGGTGACCCACTGCCATTATCTCAGAGATACTGTTTATAACTCCGTGTACAGGATGTACCAGCGCCTCCATCACCATGTTAATGCCAACAGTATGATCAGGGATATCAAGCACTACTTTGTAATTGTCCTTGCCGGTTGGCTTGTGTGTCAATATGCCGTCAGTGATGCCGATTCTTTCAAGAAGTCCTTTTGCCAGCACCCTGGCGCTGTCTTGCATGTCAAACAGCTGATATTTAATTGATGAGCTGCCGCAATTGAGTACGAGAATATTCATTGTTTCGTGTTGTTATTTTGTTAAGCCGGCCGCCTGGTTGGCGGTTATGGCTACTACGTTTATGATGTCACTTACCGAACAGCCCCTGGAAAGGTCGTTGATCGGCGCTGCCATGCCCTGCAGCACGGGTCCGATTGCCTGGGCGTGAGCCAGACGTTCCACAAGCTTGTATGCTATATTGCCGCACTCCAGGTTCGGGAATACAAGCACGTTTGCCTTTCCTGCGATCTGGCTGCCCGGAGCCTTCTTCTGGCCAATTGCCTCGATAAGGGCCGCATCTGCCTGAAGTTCACCCTCGAACATGAATTCCGGAGCCATCTCCTTCGCCATCTTTGTGGCGCTTACCACCTTGTCAACCAGCGGGTGTTTTGCGCTTCCCATTGTTGAAAAGCTAAGCAGAGCGACTTTGGGTTCAACACCCACGATGTCCCTTGTTGTGCGTGCCGTGGCTACTGCGATCTCAGCCAGCTCCTTATCGGTGGGATCAGGATGCACTGCGCCGTCGGCGAAGACGATTATACCGTCTGCTCCGAACTCCTTGTCCTTCAATATCATGATAAAGGCTCCCGACACGACGGAGATGCCCGGGGCAGTCTTTACGATCTGGAATGCCGGCCTGAGCACATCACCGGTTGTGTTCCTCGCTCCTGCCACCTCGCCGTCAGCATCACCGCTCTTGATCATCATAACACCCAGATAAAGAGGATCTTCGATCAGCTTTGAAGCATCCTCCCTGGTGAGTCCCTTGCTCTTGCGCAGTTCAACCAGAAGGTCGATATACTGCTGTTTCTTAGGGTGATCAACCGGATCAACAATGGCTGCCTTCTCTATGTTCTTCAGACCAAAAGAGTTTGCCATAGCCCTGATTTCTGCCGGGTTGCCGAGTAATGTTATTCGCGCTATACCTTCAGCCAGTACCGCATCAGCGGCCTTCAGGGTCCTCTCTTCCGTACCTTCGGGCAATACAATCATTTTGTTGTGCCGCCTGGCATTCATTTTGATCTGTTCAAGCAATTCCATTGGATATCAATAGTTTAGTTAATTAATCGCGTCGGGTTAAAAGTACGAAAAAAGAGTAATCCCGCAATTATCAAGTACATGATTAAAGTCAGAATTTTCAAATTTTAGTCATTTTTTTTCGAAAACGACTCTTCGGGCCTTCCCCGAAGGCTGCAAATCCCTATTTTTGATACCGGAAATTGCCACTATGAAAGAGCAGATCACAACCGCTGTTGAAGGACTGCAGGCTCTTGGGCTTGCGGGTGAGGTAAGGACAGACCTGAGCTCGAGGCTGATGTATGCCACCGATGCCTCGATCTACCGCGAGGAGCCTCTTGCCGTGGTCTGGCCCCGACATGCTGAAGACCTGAAAAAACTGCTTGCGTTTGCTGCAAAGCACCGGATAGGAATCATCCCCAGGGCGGCGGGGACCTCCCTTGCAGGTCAGGTAGTTGGATCAGGTATTGTGGCCGATATCTCGCGCCACTTTAAGAAAATAATTGAGATCAATGCCGCAGAGCGATGGGTCAGGCTCGAGCCGGGAGTGGTTCCCGATGAGCTGAACGCCCTTCTGCGCAGCCATGGCCTTCTGTTCGGACCCGAGACATCAACATCGAGCAGGTGCAATATTGGCGGTATGATCGGCAACAACGCATGCGGACTCCATTCAGTTGTTTACGGCTCGGTGAGGGATCATATCATAGAGGTAAAAGCGCTGTTGCACGACGGTTCAGAGGCCATTTTCGGGGAGCTGACTAAGGAACAGTACAGGCAGAAATGCACTCTTGATACAGCTGAAGGCGTTATTTACAGGGAGATAGACAGCATCATGTCAGATGCCGGAAACCGTGATGCCATCGCGCGTGATTATCCCGACAGTACAATACCCAGGCGCAACACAGGCTATGCTCTTGACGACCTGCTTTACGGCGGTCCATTCACTGCCGGTGCCGGCCGGGGCATCAACCTGGCGCGACTGATTGCCGGTTCTGAAGGCACTCTTGCCATAGTCACGGAAGCGAAGCTGGGGCTGGTGCCCCTCTCTCCGCCTGTGAAGGCGCTGACATGCGTGCACCTGAGAAGCCGCAACGATGCCTTCCGGGCCAACCTCATTGCGCTGGGATACAAGCCCTGGGCGGTGGAGCTGATGGACAACAACATCCTGAGGCTGGCCGCCACCGTTGAAAGCCAGAAGCGTAACAGGTTCTTCATCGAGGGTGATCCCGGTGCACTGCTGATTGTCGAGTTCTGTGCTGAGAGCCGCGAAGAGATAACAGCCACTGCAATGGCCATGGAGACTGAGATGCGCTCTGTGGGACTGGGATACGCCTTCCCGGTGGTCTGGGGCGGAGATGTGAAGAAGGTATGGGACCTCCGCAAGGCTGGTCTTGGAATACTGTCAAATATGCCCGGAGATGCGAAGCCTATATCTCTGATTGAGGATTGTGCAGTGGATGTGAACAGGCTGGGCGACTTTGTGGCAGATATTGAGGAGATGCTGGCTTCATACGGCAAAGAGTCTGTCTATCATGCACATATTGGCACCGGTGAGCTTCACATAAGGCCACTGATCAACCTCAAGGATTCCGCAGAGGCCGGACTTCTGCGAATAATAGGTGAAAAGACTGCCCTGATTGTCAAGAAGTACCGTGGCTCCATGAGCGGTGAACATGGTGACGGACGACTGCGAGGCGAGTTCATACCGCTGATTATTGGTGAACATAACTACCTGCTCAACAAGAGGATAAAAAAGGTTTTCGATCCCCACGGGGTTCTTAACCCGGGTAAGATTACAGACACCCCTCCCATGGACCGGTGGCTCCGGTACGAGCCTGGCAGACCAACGCCTGAACTGCAGACTTACTATGACTTCTCCGAATCGGGAGGTGTAGTGCGTGCAGCCGAGAAGTGCAACGGGTCGGGCGACTGCCGCAAAAGCAGTATTATCGGCGGGCTGATGTGTCCCAGCTATATGGCCACGGGCGACGAGCGGCTCACCACCCGCGCCAGGGCAAATATCATGAGGGAGATGCTAAATGCCGACTCGGCCAACCCCTGGGACAGTCGCGAGATATACGAGATACTGGACCTTTGCCTTGCCTGCAAGGGATGCCGAAGTGAGTGTCCCTCCCAGGTAGACATAGCAAAACTCAAGTCAGAGTTTCTTCAGCACTATCACGATGTGCACCCGCCATCTTTGCGGACGCGGATGATTGCCTCTCTGCCGAAGATTTACAGTCTCTTTTCGATTGTTCCGGGCATCTTTAATCTCTTTGCTGCAAACAGGTTTACAGCACTGGTAATCAAGAGGGTGACAGGATTTGCCGCAGAGAGAAGCATCCCCTTGCTGGCGCCGATGACGTTCAGAAGGTGGCTGAAAAGTAATCTCCCGAAGCTTAATCCTGCCGCTCCTGCCGGTGATGTTTGCCTGTTCATTGATGAGTTCACAAACCACAACGACCTCAGTGCCGGTATTGCGACAGCCAGGTTGCTGACCGGTCTCGGGTATCGCATCACAGTCGCAGGTAATGCTGCCAGCGCGCGCACTTATATCTCAAAGGGGTTCCTGCGCAGAGCGAAGAAATTGATTATCAAGAACATTGAAACCCTTGCCCCTCTTGTCAGCCCGGAGCGTCCTCTTGTGGGTATCGAGCCCTCAGCCATTCTCGGTTTCAGGGATGAGTTCCCTGACCTGGCCGGGGATGAGTTGCGCCCCGGCGCTTTAAGACTGGCACAGAACACCTATACACTTGAAGAGTTCATTGCCAGGGAGTTCAACGCAGGAAGGATAAAGCGAGAGATGTTCACTGATGAGCCTGCAGAGGTATTGGTTCATGTACATTGCCAGGAGAAGGCAATCACAACCTCTGCGCCGGTGCTGGCCGCTTTGGGTATCCCTGCAAACTATAAGATCAGGGAGATACCGTCAGGCTGCTGCGGTATGGCCGGAGCCTTCGGTTACGAGAAGGAGCATTACGACCTGTCTCAGAAAGTGGGCGAGCTTGTGCTGTTCCCCGATGTAAGGGCAGCCGCAGTCGGAACCATCATCTGCGCCCCCGGAACCAGTTGTCGTCACCATGTAAAAGACGGCACGGGCCGTATTGCAATTCATCCGGCGGAAGTACTTCTCGCTGCGCTCCGAGGAGGCAATAGGCAATAGGCAATTTGAGCCTCAGACGCAGGAGGAGGCTCAATCCCGCATCCGCCAGTTGGCGGATCGGGAAGGCAATAGTGAAGTTACTGGTAGTCATGTAGTTGATTGATCCATAACACTTTTACATGTTGCCTAGATCAATTCAAACGGATCCGCATCGCGCCAGATGGGCATATCCTCCCGGTATTTATCAAGCGCCTCACGCGAGAGAATAGCAGACGTGACCCCTTCGGTGCCGGACTCCGGAGAGGCAAGAAGCTCACCTTTAGGACCAATTATGGCAGAATCGCCGGTATATGCCGTGCCATCAGGATTGACACCCACACGGTTAACTCCTATCACGTAACACTGGTTCTCTATTGACCTGGCAACAAGCAGCGCCTTCCAGACACTGCTGCGCACTGCCGGCCAGTTGGCTGAATATATGATAACATCAGTGTCGCCGCGATTCCTTGACCAGACCGGAAAACGGAGATCATAACAAACCTGAAGATTAAAGCCAAACTCGCGGTAAGGTACCACAACACGCTTATTGCCACGACTGTAAACCGTATGTTCACCACTCATCGTATGCAGGTGCCGCTTGTTGTAATAAGAGATATCCCCTTCCGGTGTGACAAAGACCAGGCGGTTGTAATAGTTTCCCTCCTCGTGGATGATAACAGACCCGCAGAGAGCATAACCTCCGGCTGTGGCCCTCTCCTTCATCCACCTGACAGTCGGTCCGTCCATGGCCTCGGCAAGAGGCCCGGGGTTCATTGTAAACCCTGTTGTGAACATCTCCGGCAGAACCACGATTCCGCTGCCGGGAGCAGCAGCATCAAGCAGGGAAGAGATGTGCGCCAGATTGGCATCCCTCTCCTCCCACTTCAGTCCGCACTGTACGATCGTTGCTTTCATTTATTCAAACCTGTTTATAAAGATATGAAGTAACACTCATAAAACAGCATCGGTGATGTTCTGTTCAGCGTTAAAGACCGGGGATACCCTATAAAACAAAAAACAGGCCGGTGGCCTGTTTCCTGCTGTTTGTCAATGTTCTACTTACCGGCAGCTTCTGCCTGGTATTCGCTGAAGATATTTGTAATCAGCGGTTTGTAGTACAACCAGAAGAATCGTCTGGGATCATTCTGATTGTCTGAATATAGAAATGCCTTTCCGACCTTCTGGATATTCCTGAGCCTGGCTGTCCGGAACGGTATGTCATTGTTTGCAAAATCGCCTGCAAAATAATATGTACGTTGTATCAGCGGCTCCATTGTCACAGCCGGGAATACCGGTTTCAGGTCGTTCGCCAGCAACAGTGTATCACCTGCAGCTGTTGTATTCAGCACGAATTCGGAAATGACAGTGTTCTGTCCCGGGTCGATTATGTCGAAGCTGTTGGCAAAGCTTACCGTTTCAGGCACGCCGAATTTCGAAGCATTGGTACTGTTGGTGCGAATTAACGGATGAGAGGAGGTGAGGTGCGTTCCCTCCTCAAGTACTATTATTCCGTTTTCCTTGAGCAGCACAACGCCTGGTTTGGTGAAGGTCCACGGCTCTCGGTACTGCTTCCTGTAGAGGGCCGGCATCCATGCAGGCACTGCATGCTGTGAAACGGTATCAAGAGTTCTGTAATACTGTCCCATCCAACCTGTTGATGAAACCCCTATCAGTTCCTCTGTCTTAAACTTCTCGAGGCCTGCGGTAGGATAGTCAAACGTGTTGTATTCGAGTATCACCAGCTTGTCGCGCCTTTTCATCTCCACAAGAAGGAGGTAGTCATTGTTGTTAAGTCCGCCGTAAAGCTTGCGTGACCTGCGTGTCTTCTTGATCCCCTGGTACCAGTCATTGAAGAAGACGCCGTAGGTGTCGGCATAGTATAACGCATCATTATTGTCAGCAAGTTCGATGAGTTCAGTGAGCCGGAAGTCCTTCTTCCTGAACTGTTTCTCCCTGACCGGCCTGAGGGGCTCGAAACCATAGTAATCTTTGGCGGCGGAATAGCTTCCCCCCTTGTCTCCTCTTACGAATCTTGCATTTGTAAGGGTATAGACGAATGACCGGTGACCCAGTCTGTCAAGTGTCGGAACGGTTTTGTCAAGTATAACTACATCGATCGGCTTTTTCTCCTGGAAAGCCCATCTGATGAAGCTCACAGCCGGTATCAGCAGCAGGACTGCCAGAATAATCAAGGTGATCAGCAGAGGTTTTTTCATAGTTACCGGAATTTGAATAATATCCTGTTACTAAACGAATTCTTAAGATAAACAGTATGCGTGACATGAAATTTACCTGCTAAAAGTATTATTTTTTTTCCTTACGAGGAAATATTTTCGGTGAAAGTGCCAAAAAATGTGACGATGGAAGCGATTTTGTGATAATTTGCACGGGATTTAGTCAAATTGCCATATGTTTTCTAATCAACCACTTGCAGACCGGTTAAGACCGCGTTCACTTGAGGAGTTTGCCGGGCAGGATCATCTTGTTGGCAAGGACGGTGTTCTCAGGAAGGTAATAGAATCCGGGAATGTGCCGTCGTTCATACTCTGGGGTCCTCCGGGGGTTGGCAAAACCACACTGGCAAGGATTGTGGCTTCGAAGCTGGAGCGCTCCTTCTTTCAGCTCAGTGCCGTTCACAGCGGCGTAAAGGAGGTTCGTGAGACCATAGAGAAGGCCAGGAGTCAGCAGTTTTTCGGCAAGCCGAACCCGATACTCTTCATTGATGAGATCCACCGCTTCAACAAATCGCAGCAGGACTCACTTCTGGGCGCTGTTGAGCAGGGTGTGATAACCCTTATCGGCGCCACCACTGAGAATCCCTCCTTTGAGGTGATCTCCCCGCTCCTCTCCAGGTGCCAGGTTTATGTACTCAAACCGCTTGATGATGAAATCCTTAAGCAACTGGTTGACAAGGCACTGGTGACCGATTTCCATCTATCGCAGTTCAAGACCAGGGTCGATGAGTATGAGGCGCTGATACGCGTCAGCGGAGGTGATGCGCGCAAGCTGTATAATGCCCTCGAGCTGACCGTTTCACTGGAAGCCGAGAAGGGCAGTGAAGAGATCGTCATAACAGATGAACTGGTTCTCAGTCACGTACAGCAAAACCTGGCCATGTATGACAAGAACGGGGAGCAGCATTTTGACATAATCTCGGCCTTTATCAAGTCGCTTCGCGGTTCCGATCCCAATGCGGCTGTATACTGGCTTGCCAGGATGGTAGAGGGCGGTGAGGATGTGAAGTTCATCGCCCGCCGGATGGTGATACTTGCTGCCGAGGATATCGGCCTTGCCAATCCCAATGCCCTGCTGCTTGCGCAGTCATGCTTCAATGCCGTCAACCTGGTCGGCTGGCCCGAATCGCGTATCATCCTTGCTGAGGCTGCCGTCTACCTTGCCACCTCCCCGAAGAGCAATGCCTCCTACATGGCCATCGAGAAGGCAATAGGTGCGGTTCATCAGCACGGTGATCTTCCGGTACCTCTGCACCTGCGGAATGCACCCACCAGGCTGATGAAGGATCTCGGTTATCACAAGGGATACAGGTATGCACATGACTTTGAAGGAAGTTTTGTTGAAGACAACTATCTGCCGGAGGAGATTGCCGGAACCCTCTTTTACGAACCCGGCAGCAACCCGCGTGAACTTGAGGTTCGCAGGCAGCTTGCGGCAAGATGGCAGAAGATTTATAAGTACAATCCGGATAAATAGAAAAATAATTAATAATTTAGCTTCGAAATGTCTCGTCCTGATGAAAGAACTATCTTAATCAGAACATTAGTTAACATATCTTAATAACTAAACAAACAAAGTGTTATGAAAAAGTCAATGACTCTTCTGGCAGCTATTATCCTGGCATCGGTCTGCAGTGCCCAGACGCTGGATGAGATTGCAAACAAGTATTATGCAGCAAACGGGCTTGATCTGCTTGAGAAAGCCCAGACGATGACTCTTAAGGGAGTTGTCTCCCAGATGGGGATGGAAATTCCGCTGACCATTATGGTTAAGAAGCCGAACATGGTCAAGGTTCTGCAGGAATTTAACGGAATGGAAATAATTATTGCATTTGACGGGGAGAAGGGCTACATGGTTAATCCGATGACCGGTTCGACCGATCCTGTTGAATTGTCCGCAGAACAGGCAGGCAGTGTAAAGCAGTACGATATGTCGCGCGACACCTTTATGGATAATTTCAAAGCCGGTCGGGTTACCCTTGACGGTGAAGAGGCTGTTGACGGCAAGCCGACATTCAAGCTTACCCTGACGACTGAGGCAGGAGATAAATCAACCTATTTTATCGACAAGGAGAGCTACCTTACTGTCAAGACTGTTCAGACTGTCAGCCAGATGGGACAGGAGATGGAGGTTGAGACCTATGTTAAGGAACATAAGGTTGTCAACGGCATCAAGTTCGGAACCAAAATTGCCAATTTCGTGAACGGTTCCGAGATGGGTGGCATGACGATTGAAACAGTTGAGATTGACACACCGATTGAAGATTCAGTGTTCAAGTTATTATAGCGCCAGGTCACAAACCTGTCGTTACCTGCCCGGGAGATTAATCTGCATCCTTCATCCGCAGTAACAGGTCTCAGACCTGCTGTCTTCCGGACCACAAAATATCATGTGATATGAAAGATGCCGCCCACGCCGGGCGGCATCTCTGTTTCACAGGCAGGCCTGTAAGCCGGGTTCTGTCGGGATGCGGTTCCTGCAAGAGGATTATGCCTCCCGGTCCGTCATTTATCTGGCCCCGTCATTGCTGACGGAGTCTTACGACCTACCCCCCGGCTCGGGCGAGCAGCCCTCAGACGCCGGTATACATGGTCTTTCAACCCATCGGGTGTACGGCTCGCGACGTCACCGCCACGACCGGTGAGCTCTTACCCCACCTTTTCACCATTTCCCCGCCCGTAGACGAGGCTGTTGTTTTCTGTTACACTGCCATACCCTTTCGGATATCTTCCCGTTAGGAAGGATGGCGCTCTCTGTTGCCCGGACTTTCCTCGCCGACACAAGTGTCGGAGCGACGGACCGGCCTGCCATGATGCAAAGATAGTCAATAAATGCGGATCTGCTATTCATGCCTGACAGGCAGTAACCATGGCACGGGTCACACCTCACTGTCTGATTGTCACCACCGTAGCGCCATTGTAACCGTACCTGGCAAACGGGGCATCATGCCAGCTGCATGAGGGATAATCAAACGCAAGGGCGTCATGAATAGCCTCCCTCAGCTTCCCGCTTCCCACGCCGTGGATAAAGATCACCTCCTTCTCTCCTGCCCTGATGGCACTGTTGAGTTCACCTCGGAACCGTGCCATCTGCCGGTCGAGCGCCTGGATGCCGCCATGCCCCCTGCTCAGGTGAAGATCAACCTCTCTCATCTATTCTCAGACCTGGTTACCGGTCTGCTACATGCATTGAAATCTGATCTTAAAAATAGCTATTTTTGCCGACCTGAACACCAGGTTGAAGAAAACAGGCCGATGGGAATGCAGAGTGACCCCGGCCTTCCGGATCAATGACAAAGGACTACGGCAACATACGAACAGCTGATTACACCTATGACCTTCCGCAGGAGCGCATAGCGAAGTATCCCCTGCCCGAGAGGGATTCATCAAGGTTACTTGTCTGGGACGGCGGCAGCATCAGCGACAGGCACTTCAGGGAGCTGCCCATGCTGGCTGACAGGGATGCAATGATGGTCTTCAACAATACCAGGGTCATCCGTGCGAGGCTGATCTTCCGCAAGGAGAGCGGTGCACTGATTGAGGTGTTCTGCCTCGAGCCACACCTTCCGGCTGAATTCCAGTCCAACCTCGCTTCGGGAGGCCCGGTTGAGTGGAAGTGCCTGATAGGCAATCTCAAACGGTGGAAGCACGGGCGGCTGGAATCAAGGTTTGTACATTCCGGGAAGGAGTACCTTCTGACAGCTGAGAGGAGCGGCCCTGATGGCGACTCATTCATTGTGCGGTTCGCCTGGAATGATGTTCAGCTTTCATTTGCCGATGTGCTTGAGAGCATTGGACACATGCCCATCCCTCCATACCTGGGCAGGGATGACGAGGAGAGCGACAGATCGACCTATCAGACCACCTATGCACGCATCAGCGGCTCTGTTGCCGCACCCACGGCAGGGCTGCACTTCACCCCGGCGGTGATGGAGGCTCTCCAAAGGAACGGTATTGACCATGCAGAGGTGACCCTTCATGTCAGCGCCGGCACCTTCAGGCCGGTCAAGACTGAACTTATCGGCGACCACATGATGCACAGCGAGCATTTTTATGTCTCCAGGGAGGTCCTGCAGCGTCTCAGAGACAGGAAAATCACTGCGGTGGGCACTACTGCCGTCCGGACCATCGAGAGCCTCTACTGGCTCGGATTGAGCTCAGCGGAAGGGAGATGGCCTGCAACCGGGACTCCGTCGGTGGCACAGTGGGAACCCTATGAAAGAGATGCAGAGACTGATCCGGCCGTTGCCATCGACAGCCTCCTCTCTGTCATGCAGCAACAGGGTCTGGATATTCTGGAAGCAAGAACCGATATCATTATTGTTCCCGGCTACAGGTTCAGGATTGTGAACAATATGCTGACAAATTTCCATCAGCCGGACAGCACTCTCCTGCTGCTTGTTGCCGCCTTTACCGGGGAGGCCTGGCGTGATATATATGCTCACGCACTCAGCTCCGGATACAGGTTTCTCAGTTACGGCGACAGCATGCTGCTTCGCCCCGGCGGTATAAAAGACATTTGATTTATTTTGATTCCGAAAGAATAACTTTCAGTCGTTCAACAAACTGATGAACATCATCTGAAGTTGTATCCCAGCTGGTCATCAACCGGTATTCGGATATCTGCTCGTTCCAGGGATAGAAGAAGTATTCCCTGCTGAGGAGGGCTGCCACCCTGTCCGGCATGATCACGAAGACCCCGTTGGCCTCTACCTTCTGGGTGATTTTTATTCCGTTTATCTCCCTCAGTCGCTTCTGTAGTTCGCGTGCCATCCTGTTTGAGTGGGATGCGCAGTCCTTCCAGAGTCCGCCGGAAAGATAGGCTATGTACTGGGCGGATATGAACCTCATCTTTGAAGCCAGCTGCATTCCCTGCTTGCGGAGGTATTTGAATCCGTCAGATAGGCCCGGCCTGAGGAAGCAGACTGCCTCGCCGTACATCATGCCGTTTTTTGTGCCGCCGAATGAGAGGATATCCACCCCGGCATCGGTGGTAAATGCCCTGAAGGGCAGGTCAAGTGTTACAGCAGCATTGGCTATGCGTGCGCCGTCCATATGGAGCAGCATACCGTGCCTGTGAGCATAGTCAGCCAGTTCCCTGACTTCGGCAGGCATGTATACTGTTCCCATCTCTGTCACCTGCGATATTGAGATCACCTTTGGCTGGCTGTGGTGCTCGAAATCGAATCCGTGCATGTGCCTTTTGAGCATCTCCGGCGTGATTTTGCCGTCAGTTGTGTCAACCGAAAGCACCTTGCATCCCGAGAATTTCTCAGGGGCCCCGCACTCATCGGTCTCAATATGAGCCGTATGTGCGGTAATGACGGAGTTCCACGATTTCATCACTCCCGTCAGTCCGAGCACATTGGCGCCGGTGCCGGTAAAGACAAAGAAAACCTCCGTTTCATCACCCAGTTCCTTCCTGATCAGGTCCCTGGCTCTTTCGGTGAAAGGATCATCACCATATCCCACCGTATGCCCCCTGTTGACACGCAGCAGTTCCTTCATTACTGCAGGATGGACACCTGAGTTGTTATCGCTTGCAAATCCCCTCTTAAGTTCCGGTTCGCTCATCTGTTCACTGTTTAAAGACCGGCGCAATTTAGTCAAATTGAACTGTACAGGCAATGTTCTTTAGCTATCTTTACATTTTCGCATCGTCATGACAAGATATTTCATCTTTCTATCGTTTCGCGGCACCGCGTACAACGGCTGGCAGGTACAGCCCGGGAAGCATACTGTTCAGGGGGTACTTTCAAAGGCATTGGGTACAGTACTCTCCTCGAAGACAGAGGTCACCGGAGCCGGGCGGACCGACACCGGCGTTCATGCTTCATTCTTCTGTGCCCATTTTGATGCCCTGAGGAACGATCTTGCCGGCGACGGGCAGTTTCTGTACAATCTCAACGGCCTGCTGCCGGACGACATTGCAATCAGGAAAATCGTAAATGTAAAACCTGAGGCAAACGCCAGGTTTGATGCTCTTTCAAGGACTTACACATATACGATCACCAGGGTGAAGGACCCGTTTGCGTCCGACACGGCATGGCTGCTCTACTGGCCACTGGACATAAACCTGATGAATGAGGCAGCATCTGTGCTGCTGAGACACAGCGACTTTACCAGTTTCAGCAGGCTGCATGGCGGCAACAAGACAAACATTTGCCGGGTCACCCATGCTCAATGGCATGAGAATGATGGCAGGCTTATTTTCACAGTAACGGCTGACAGATTCCTGAGGAACATGGTCAGGGCGATTGTGGGCACTCTTATCCCGGCAGGCCGGGGAAAACTGTCACTGCGGGATTTCGAAGCGATTCTTGATGGCAAAAACCGGGGTCTTGCAGGACAATCGGCACCGGCACACGGTCTCTCTCTCAGCGGGATAGAATATCCTGATGACCTGTTTCTCTGACACCAAAATACAATACTTATTAACTTATTGCCAATTAGCTGATTAGCAGTTGCCGAGAACAGGCAACTGCTGACCGGAATATCTATTCATTCCATATATTCCAGGCCAGTTCAGCCTGTATCAGGAACATCTCACTGCCGTTAACGGTAAGGCATCCCTGCTCTTCTCCCATGGCGAGGAATGCCGTCACTGGAGGATTATACACAAGGTCGAAAAGCAGCTGTCCTTCCCTGAGGCAACTGTAGTCTATCGGCGGCAAAGTTTCAACGGCAGGGGCCATCCCGAGCGGGGTGGTATTAATGATGACACCCGCCTCACTTACCAGGTGGCCGGGCAGCTCATCGTAGGAGTAGCCGCCTCTCACAGGCCGTCGCGATACAGGTATAGGTATGATATTCAAATCTATAAGCGTGTGCATTACGCTCTTTGCGGCACCGCCGGTGCCCAGCACCAAAGCTGTCTCGGGCAGTGTCATCAGGTTGGCCAGAAGTGTTTCCCTGAAGGCGGGTGCATCGGTGTTGAATCCTGCTAGCCAGGGTTTGCCTTCGCGCCGTGTCACCCTTACAGTGTTCACGGCTCCGATCTCTGCCGCAACAGGATCGATCTCGTCGAGGTAGTCGATTACCTTCACCTTCCACGGAATAGTCACATTGAAACCGCACAGGTCCGGCTCACGTTCAATCAGACCCGGAAGCATCTCTATATCAGGCAGCTCAAACTTCCTGTAAGCATGATAAGGGAGGTTCTCCCTTTCGAATTTTTCAGTGAAATGTTTCTGAGAGAACGAGTGCCCCAGCGGAAATCCTATGATTCCGAAGAGCTTCATCTCATGTTTACCGGAAGAAAGCTGAAGAAGGTGTCGCTTCTCAGCCCCAGTCTCAGGGATTCAAGTGCTATGATCTCGTTAGGCGCAATATTTCCAAGGTTGACATTGGCGCCGAAGTTTGTGATGAACCATGCCTGCTGCTGCTTGAGCGGGGCTTCCCACAGGACGTTTTCGAAGCCAATCTCCCTGGAGATTGTATTTATAAGTCCTATGTTAACCGATCCGTCATCGTTGTAGATCCCGATAGTTCCCGATTCGCGCGCTTCAGCAATGACCTTCACGGATCCGGCTTCCAGCTCGGCCTTCATCATCTCCACCCACTGGTCAGGCGTGAAGACAATGTTTTTCTTTTTCGAACCTACCTCCGAGACAACGGTGAACTCCTTCGACAGTTTCCTGATATATTCAAGCTTTTCGCTGTGCTCAAACTCATATGATCCGTCAGAAATCTCAACCATCGTGACACCGGATTCCTTCAGCAGTGCAACGTATTGACTGTAAAGGCCCCTGATTATGAACGCTTCGAACAGCGTTCCCCCGAGATAAACGGTCATGCCTGCCTCGTGGTAGAGTTTTATCTTTTTGTTGACGCCCGGTGTGATCACAGATGTCCCGAAACCCAGCTTGACAAAGTCGACATACTCGCTTCCGACAGCTGCAAAGTCCTCTGCCTCTCTGATGCTCAGACCCTTGTCCATTACCATAGTAAGGCCATCCTTCCTTGGTTTGGCCGGTCTTTCCGGAATATACGTCAGCAGTTTTCTGGCTTCTTTCATATCTTAGTTTGTTTTCCTGAATAGTCGTCTCATGGCGTTTGTCAGCTTTTCCTCCGGGAGCAGGAGAGCATATTCCTCGAGCACCTCGTTATCGAGCCTAACGGCTTTGATCAGGTTGCGTGCAGCTTCGGGAAGGTTTCCGATATGAAGGTAAGCTGATGCCAGCAGGTAGTATGTACCGGGCAGTTCACCGCTTACTTTAGCGGCATTTCTGAGGAGGCGGATTGCAAAACTGTATCTGCCGCTCAGCATCACTAACACGCCAATCTCAATCCAGGCCTCATCGTAATATCCGTCGAGCGTCAGAGTCTCTATCCAGCATCTGACTGCTTCGCGTATGTTGCCTGTCAGCAGCTGCGCCTTGCCAAGCGAGAACCAGTAGTCAGGGTTCTCCGAATCTATCTCTATGGCTTTCTTCAGGGGATTGATACTCTCTGCAGGACGGCCTCTTGAGAGAGACAGAAGGCCGAGGCCGTACCAAGGATCCGGAAAATCCGGTGTAATGTCAATGGCCTCGGTGTAATACTTGCGTGCCATAGCCTCATCGCCGGTCTTGTCATAGCACTCGGCGAGGTATGTCAGACCTTCCAGGCTGTCAGGCTCCTCTTCAACGAACTGGCGGTAGACATCCATCGCCTCATTGTATCTCTCGAGGTTGCTGAGGATATTTGCCTTGTTGAAAAGGGCGAAGGTGTTTTCCGGATTCAGTGCCAGTGCGTAGTCATACGCTTCGATTGACTTGCCGTATTCGCCTGTCTTATTGTAGATTATGCCAAGGTTGTACCATGCGCTGTCAGACCATGGGTCTTCATCCAGGTACATGGTATAGTATTTTATGCTGGTTTTATGATCGCCTTTCTTGTCATAGGCATAGGCAAGATCATAGAGGTGAGCGACAAAATCGGGTTCCAGTTCTGCCAGCCTGTGCAGGTAAGGGATCATCTCCTCGTGATAATTGAGGTTCTGAAGCACTGAAGTGATGCTGTACAGGATTGTCTCCTGCTCCTCGGAGTCGGTTTCAAGGGCAAGGTCGAATACGCGACGGGCGCCTGCAATGTCACCCAGCATCGCGAGGGCCGTGGCCTTGCACAGGTAAATGTCACAGTTCCCCGGTTCGATGTTTTCGAGCCTCTTTGATATCGTAAGGGCTTCAGTGGCCCTTCCTTTTTCGAGCAGAACCCTGGCTTTCCTGATCAGTATGGGTACTGAATTGGGATGCAGTTCGCATGCCAGTGATGTAGCCTCAAAGGCATGCATCGGATTATTACCCTCCAGGTAATAATCTATAATTGCCTCAAATTCAATGACGTCGAAATAACAGGTCTCCTTGTTCTTACGCATTCTCTCAAACCGGAGAATCACCTCTTCCACCTCACTGTCGTGCACAAAACCGTATTTCTCTTCTTCCATCTCCCCTGAAAAATATTCTGCAAATGTAACATATTAATGATTCGGTTAACGCAGGTCATATATCAATTATCAACAGGGGCCTGTTTTTATAAACATGATAAACAGGACTTTGTAAATTATTTTTAGCGGCAACGCAACCTTCCGGCACCGGATTTCATCTTACAATTGAGTTCAGAAGCTTACCCTCAAACCAAATATTACCCTAGAATTAACCTGAATTCTACCTTCTGAAAGCCGGGCCTCACAGCCCGGTTTTTTTTAAGCCCAAATATTAAACAGTCCGCCAGCTCGTTATCTAATAAACGACTGTCATGGCAAGCAGCAGGTTAAACTTTTTACTTACAGTCTTTTGCATTGCATCAGCACTTTCAGGATGCAGGGAGGAATCTCTCAAGGTCAACTATGAGCTGGGCATTTTCCCCGACTCGGTCATGGCCCTTGAGGGGCTCAACACCTCCTGGGACGACTACAACATGGATATTGAGGCCTCGCGTATATACGCCTCGCGCCAGGTAGTATTTTCTTCAAACAGGAAGAGTTCCGGCGGCGAGTTTGATTTTGTCAGCGGGACTATTGGTTATACTTTCGGTCAGACGACCGGATATTTCGAGATACATTCGGATATGACTGCTGACAGCTTTGTTGACGGACTCCTCTCGGTATTCAATACCGGCTATGACGAGTTCGGGCCGCTCCGGTTCTTCAACAGCAGAAACGGTCTGGAATATATGGCGGCAGCCACACAGACAGCCGGAAACGGGCTGGATATTGTGTTCACAAGTTATATCCCGGTCTATTCACAGCTGCCGGGTTTTGAGGCTCCGGTCCCTGCGAGCCTGTTCAACAGCTCCTCCGATGACGCCTATCTCTCTCTGGGTACCACCGGTGACACAGCATGGTTCTGTTCAGACCGGGGCGGTAATTTCGACATATACACAACGGCGAGGCCATGGCAGCTTGAGATGGACCAGTGGTTCACATCAGTGCCCGTAACGCCGGTTGCCGTTGACAGCATCAACACAGGTTACGATGAGAAGTGTCCCTTTGTCAGGGGCAGGTACATGCTGTTTGCATCGGACATGGCCGGGGGTTACGGCGGCTTTGACCTTTACTTTTCTGTCTTCCGTAATGGCAAATGGAGTTCGCCTGTCAACCTGGGGCCCGGCATCAACTCAGCTGCCAATGAATACAGGCCGGTCCTGGGGGTAGATCTCCAGTTCAAGAATCATTTCCTGATCTTTTCCTCTGACCGTTCAGGCGGGAAGGGAGGTTACGACCTCTACTTCATCGGATTAAAGCTTCCGCTGTAAATCAGCCATTTGCATTGCGGGCAGATATCTGCCGCTGGCGGCAGTATACCCCCTGTAACAGGTTATTGTTTCTTGCAGGCCTGAAGTGTGTTCAGCAGCAGTGACACCCTTGTCATGGGGCCCACTCCTCCCGGCACCGGGGTAATGAACGAGCAGCGTGGCGCTACGTTTTCAAAATCAACGTCTCCCTTCAGTCTCCATCCTGCCTTTGTTTCAGGGGCGTCAATGCGTGTGGTGCCCACGTCGATCACCACTGCTCCCTCCTTTATCATATCGGCTGTGATAAAGCCTGGCTGACCGATGGCGGCAATGACAATATCAGCTCTTCTGACTGTTTCAGCAATATTCCGTGTACGGCTGTGAACGACAGTTACCGTGGCATCAGCGCCTTTATGAGACATCAGTATGCTCACCGGACGTCCCACGATGTTGCTGCGGCCGACGACAACACACTCCGCACCCTTCAGCGGGATGTTGTACCGTTTCAGCAGTTCCATTATCCCTGCCGGTGTTGCCGATACGAATGAGGGTAATCCGGCAGCCATGCGGCCCACATTAACCGGATGGAATCCGTCAACATCCTTTTCAGGGGCGATTGTCTCTATGACCCTGCTCTCCCTGATATGATCAGGCAGCGGGAGCTGGACGATCAGGCCGTCAAGGCCGGGATCCTGGTTTAGTTCGCGGACCTTTGCCAGGAGTACGTCTTCGGTGACCGTGGCCGGCATCCTGAGGAGTGTCGATCTGAATCCTACCTCCTCGCAGTCTTTTACCTTATGTGCGACGTAGGTTTCGCTTCCGCCGTCGTTGCCGACGAGTATTGCAGCGAGGTGTGGCACCCGTTCTCCGCGGGCCTTTATCTCAGCAACCGCGGCGGCAATTTCGCCACGGATAATGGCTGCAGTCTGTTTTCCGTCAATGATCTGATACATATGGATGTGCGATTTGAGATTTGCGATTTGAGATTTATAAGACACTATTGCTTAACGCCTCTTCGGCGCCAGCTTTGACAGGTCTCCGCCCTTGGCCACCATCTTCATTATCTTCCTTGTCTCGTCGAACTGCTTCAGCAGCCTGTTCACCTCCGTGACGGTTGTTCCGCTGCCAGATGCAATGCGCTTTCTGCGGCTGCCGTTGAGGAGTACGGGATTTGTCCTCTCTGCCGGGGTCATGCTTGAGATGATTGCCTCGATGCCCTTGAACGCATTGTCGTCAATGTCGAGGTTTTTTATCGCCTTGCTTACACCAGGGATCATCCCCATCAGATCCTTCATGTTACCCATCTTCTTGATCTGATGGATCTGTGAGATGAAGTCATTGAAGTCGAACTGGTCCTTTGCTATCTTTTTCTGGAGCTTGCGGGCCTCTTCCTCGTCATACTGTTCCTGCGCCTTCTCAACGAGACTAACAATGTCGCCCATTCCCAGTATCCTGTCAGCCATCCTCTCAGGATAGAAGATGTCCATCGCATCCATCTTCTCACCGGTGCTGACGAACTTGACAGGTTTATTCACAACCGACCTGATGGAAAGCGCCGCACCACCCCGTGTGTCACCGTCAAGTTTGGTCAGCACAACTCCGTCATAATCAATCCGCTCATTGAATTCGAATGCAGTGTTGACTGCATCCTGGCCAGTCATCGAGTCTACGACAAAGAGAGTCTCGTGCGGGGTGACTGCATCCTTCACGGCGGCAATCTCGTTCATCATCTCCTGGTCAACTGCAAGCCGGCCGGCGGTGTCTATTATCACCAGGTCATATCCGTTCTTCTTTGCTTCCCTGACTGCATTGCGTGCAATCTCCACCGGGTTGCGGCTGCCATCCTCAGTGTAAACGGGTACCTCTATCTGGGTTCCGAGTACCTTCAGCTGTTCAATGGCTGCCGGCCTGTAAACGTCGCCCGCAACAAGCAGCGGGTTCTTGCCGCGCTTGCTCTTGAGATGCTTTGCCAGCTTGGCGCTGAAAGTGGTCTTACCGCTACCCTGCAGTCCCGCTATCAAAATAATGGCAGGGTTTGCTTTTATGTTTATGTCGGTCTTCTCCCCTCCCATCAGCAGGACCAGTTCGTCATGGACGATCTTGACCATCATCTGCGAGGGCTTGACTGCCTTCAGCACATTCTGGCCCATGGCCTTCTGCTTGACAGTATCGGTAAACTGCTTGGCAATCTTAAAGTTAACATCCGCATCAAGGAGAGCCCTGCGTACATCCTTCAGGGTTTCAGATACGTTAATCTCAGAAATTACTCCTTCTCCCTTCAGTATCTTGAAGGAGCGTTCAAGTCTTTCACTAAGGCTTTCAAACATAGTTATTCAGTATTCTGTTATTTACATTCGTTCAGGAGCTTCAATGCCCAGCAGGAAAAGGCCTCGTTCCAGCACCCAACCGGTGAGTTCCGACAGTCTCAGGCGGAAGCTCCGCAGGTTTTCATCTCCCTCTCCAAGTATCGTGTAGTCATGATAGAACTGATTGAACTCCCTGGCGAGGTCATAGCAGTAATTGGCGATCAGGGCAGGGCTCAGTTCCGAGGCAGCCTCAATTACAAGTGAGGGTAAGTCGTTAAGAAGCTTTATGACACTGATCTCCTTGGAGTTGGGTATCACCTTCTCTGCCCTGACG
>JAVEZX010000039.1:12357-20697 GCA_034002785.1 Bacteroidales bacterium | reverse complement strand
CGCCATGATCGCACAACCGCTGTATCAGGGATGCGGTGCACAATGCTGAAAGAGGTCAGCACGGGCGGATGTGCGTGTATCAGGGCCCTGATGTCAGGCCTTGTTTTATAAATCGCCCGGTGCAGCGGGTACTCAATCGATGGCCTGTGCAGTCCCTCAACAGTTCCGTCAGGAGCAACACAAACCACATCATCAGGCATCATTGACCCCTTGTCGGTGCCGGAGGGGGTGATCCATATGTTTCCGAGTCCGTCAATCGCTGAAAGATTCCCACCTGAGGTGGTCGTCATCCCATGCTTGTAGATATGGCCCATTGTATGTGCCAGTTCCTTCCGTATACGGTCCGGCGTATCCCATAATTCGGGATGCCTGAGATCCATGCCATTATCCTCGGATATCACTATGCTGTAAGTATTTTGTTTAATTTGGAGAAGTTTTTCTCCTGAACAGGAGATAAAGATAGTAAGAAGATTCGTCTGCATGGCACTGACACTTTCCGAATATGACCTGCCTGATGCCTTCCTCTTCAGGGAGGGTACTGTCGGTTACCTCATATGGCAGCCGGAAGAGACTGTGATCGTACTTGGCCAGTCGAACAGTATTGAATCCGCTCTCTATTCAGACGCAGTAGCGAAGGACGGTCTTCGTGTCACGAAGCGACCGTCGGGCGGCGAAACAGTCATTCTGACCCCTTCGACCATAGCATTTACCGTAGCGAAAAGGTTTCCGGTAATGATACCGTTCAAAGAATATTTTAAGATGGTAAACAGTGTGGTGGTTGCCGGCCTGGAAGGACTGGGAGTAAGCCGGCTGGGTTCAAAAGGCATTTCGGATATCACAATCGGTAACCGAAAGATCCTCGGATCATCAATGAGGAAGGTACACGACAAGCTGGTGTACCACGCGGTGCTCAATATTGGGGAGGATCCTGCTCTCTTCGGCAGGTACCTGCTTCATCCCCGGCGTGAGCCCGATTACCGTGCCGGCAGGAGCCACAGTGAGTTTGTCACTTCCATGGCCGATGAAGGCTACCGCTTCACGGCTGAAGAGGTTATGGCAATGCTTGACCGCAGGCTGGCAGAATTGATGGTCTCCCACCCCGCCGTCATATAACATTGACCTCTTTCTCAAGATCTATCCCGAACATCAATGAAACTGATTCAGCTATTCTGTCTGACAGGTCAAGGATCTCCCTTCCTGTGGCATTGCCATAATTGACGAGTATCAGTGATTGTTTCTCATAACACCCCACGTTACCTGACCTGAAACCTTTCCATCCCCCCTTCTCTATAAGCCATCCGGCAGGTATCTTGTAAAGATCTCCCTGCCTGTGGACGGGCATCAGCGGATAATCTCCCTTCAGTCTCTGGCAAACGGACTCACTGACTAAGGGATTCTTGAAGAAGCTGCCGCCATTTCCCAGAAGCAGCGGATCCGGCAATTTCGAGCGTCGTATTGCTGTCACAGCATCTGCAACATCTCTTGCTGACGGTTCACTGATACCCCTCGCTCTCAACTCCTCCCTTATGCCGCTGTACTCAAGCCTGGGCTCTGCTGTTTTTGACAGCCTGAATACCACCGAACAGATCACAGCTTTATGTTTCAGGCTTCGTTTGAAGATGCTGTCCCGGTATCCGAACCCGCACCCGCTGTTCTCCAGCTCGATCCACTGCCCCGTTTCCAGGTTGAATGCCGTGACCCTGAGTATCACGTCAGCAGCCTCAACACCGTAGGCTCCGATGTTCTGTACCGGTGCGGCACCCACTGTCCCCGGGATCAGCGCAAGGTTTTCAATGCCCCACCAGTTCCTGTCTGCAGCGTAATCAACAAGATCATTCCATGTCACACCGGCACCCGCCTCAATAGTGACTGACGAGTCATCCTCTGCAAGGATATTTATGCCGTCAATCTCATTCCTGATGACAACCCCGTCAAAATCACCGGTAAACAGGATATTACTGCCATGACCAAGTACCAGTATCCTGTTCAGGTTGTCTGTCATCTCCCTGAAACCCGGAAAACCCAACAGATCATCCAGATCCGCCGGATGCTTCAAATAAAAAAGACGGGACGTACGGACCTCAACACCAAATGTATTGTAAGGCAGGAGACTGACATCTTTACTAAACCGGATCATGAAGACAATAATAAATATTTTTATCCGGCCTGGGAAATCATTTCTTAGATTTGCTGAGCAGAGAAGTCTCTTTTAAAAAAATGCGAGAAAATGAAATCCTTTGAAATAACAGGCGGCTGCAGGCTCAGCGGAGAAATAACCCCGCAAGGAGCCAAGAACGAAGCCCTCCAGGTACTTTGCGCAGTGCTTCTGACCCGCGAAGAAGTAACCATCTCAAATATTCCGGATATAAGCGACGTAAGGCTGCTTATCGAGATGCTGGAGGATCTTGGAGTGCAGGTCAAAAGAAACAGTACCGGCAGTTACAGTTTCAGGGCTGAAGAGGTAAAAACCGAAAAAATGCATGACGCTTCTTTCCTGGATAAGGCAAGGATGCTCAGGGGATCGGTAATGTTAGCCGGGCCGATGCTTGCGAGGTTCAGACGAACGGTTCTGCCCAGACCCGGAGGCGACAAGATTGGCCGGAGAAGAATGGATACCCATATTGTAGGTCTGCAGAAGCTGGGAGTAGAAACGGATTATGATACCGCCAGGGGATATTATGTTTTATCCGCCGGGAAGCTCAGAGGCGCAGACATCCTCCTTGACGAGCCTTCAGTTACCGGTACGGCAAACATTCTTATGGCAGCCGTCATGGCCGAGGGTGAGACTACAATTTACAATGCCGCCTGCGAGCCGTACATCCAGCAATTGTGCATCATGCTGAACAGTATGGGCGCCAGGATCAGCGGCATCAAATCCAATCTATTGATAATCAATGGAGTGCCGTCGCTCGGCGGGTGCCGTCACACTCTTCTCCCCGATATGATCGAGGTCGGCTCCTTCCTGGGCCTGGCAGCAATGACCGGATCATCAATCAGAATAAAAGATGCTGGCATACCTCACCTGGGCATCATTCCTGACAGGTTCAGACAGCTCGGCATAAATTTCAATATTGAAGGAGATGACATCGTTGTGCCCGAACAGGAAACCTACGAGATCCAAAATGATCTTGACGGTTCCATACTGACAATATATGACCATCCCTGGCCCGGGCTGACACCTGATCTGATAAGTGTAATGCTTGTTGTGGCCGTTCAGGCCAGGGGTAGTGTTGTAATTCACCAGAAGATGTTTGAAAGCCGGCTGTTTTTTGTTGACAAACTCATAGACATGGGTGCGAGGATTGTCCTGTGTGACCCGCACCGTGCAACGGTCATCGGTCTTGAGCGACGTC
Organism: Bacteroidales bacterium; assembly: GCA_034002785.1. Taxonomy (GTDB): domain Bacteria; phylum Bacteroidota; class Bacteroidia; order Bacteroidales; family VadinHA17; genus SR-FBR-E99. The sequence goes on along the minus strand of JAVEZX010000039.1, from coordinate 17,344 downwards.
ACCAGCTCAGGGGAATAACAATGTCGAGTCCTGACATAAGGGCCGGCATGGCACTGTTGATTGCCTCACTGAGTGCTGAAGGTAAAAGCCTCATACACAATATTGAGCAGATCGACCGCGGTTACCAGGATCTGGACAGAAGGCTTAACAGCCTGGGTGCTATGATAAGAAGGATTGACTCTTAGTAAGGTCAGCCTTTACTGAATGATATACCGAAGGTAATCAACCATTCCCTCACAGATCTTCACTGCCATCTGCTGCCGGAAGTCGGGATCGGCAAGCTTTTCCTCGTCTTCAGCATGGGTCATGAAGGCCTGTTCAACCAGTACGGCAGGCATTTGTGAAGCGCGGGTGACAGTGTAGTTGAAGGACCCGACCACGCCAAACTCACCCAGTCCTGTCTCAAGCAGCCTGTCATAGATTGTCTGCGCCAGCGGCGCCCAGAAAGGATTATGCCAGTAGGTGCTGGTGCCTGCCACGGAGAGATAACCCCTGCCGCCGGCGTTGGCATGAATGCTTATAAGCATGTCGGCACCGGCCTTGATGGCGATGTCACGCTTCTCGATGAGCGTCATATCCCTGTCGGAATCCCTTACCTGCACAACCTCTGCTCCCATTGCGGCACAAAGCTCACCCAGCCTGAAGGAGAGATCAAGATTTATATCCTTCTCCACCAGCCCCGAGAGCCCGATGGCTCCTGTTCCTGAACCGCCGTGGCCTGCCTCTATGGCAATCTTCAGTCCTGCCAGAGGTTTCTCTCCCATAAGGTCAAAAACCGGTGCATACCTGACATTCAGGACCAGGCTCCTACCCGCCTGCCTGATATCATATCCCCATATCTTTTCACTCTTAAGGTTCACATATACCCTGAATGTTTCAGGTGTGCTCTGCTCCCAGGTAAGCTTGTCAATCATGCGACAGCCGGTCCTGTGACTAACCCAGGTGGCGGCTGATTCAACACCGAACAGAGTAATCACCAGTCTCTTGCCGTCCGGATCAGGGTAAATCTCGTACGGAACCGGTTCGAGGTAAGGTATTGAGACCACATCTGCCCTGGCCGACGGGCCGCATGACATGCTCGTAACACTGTAAAGAGGCTGCACCCTGCTGCCTGCCACCATCTCAACATCATCCTCGCTGATGAACCCGGTCTCTGTGTTGCTCAGCCTGATCCTGTAGTTGCTTCCAATCTTGCCGCTGGACTTGAGAATCACCCCGGGGCCGAGTTCTGACCGTATCGGTCCGCCCAGCCTCGGTGCTCCCAGGTTATAAACCAGCCTGGAATAGTCATTTTTTACCTGTAACAGCGGATAATCTTCCGGATTCCTGACAGTGATACTCCTTGTGAAGTCAGGCCTGTATACACCCTTCACCGGCGCTCCGGCAACCGGCTCGAGCCTTACACTGATAGTATGCGCAGCGCCTGCGGCGAAACCACGCACCGGTACCTCAGCGCGGTAGACGCTGTAGTCGTCAAAATCCTCACGGATACACTTCAGACTCTTCTTCCCTGGCTTTATATCGAGCCATGCCTCCTGTCCCTTCGAGGCGCGAAAGCTGACCTTGACCACATCATCAGGAAGCAGTTCCATATCAGAGGCAGGCTCAAACGACCGTCGTTCGATCCAGAGCTGGAAAGGCTGCCTGCTCAGGTCCCTCTTTTCATAAATCAGGGCATACTCACAGACGGCAGTACGGCCGTCGGGATAGACTGCCTCGGCCGTTATGCTGTTAACTCCCTCACTGAACGACACGGTTGAAAAGAATATTCCAGTTTTGTACTGCTTCACTTCCTGCCCGTTTATGCTTACGGTGGCAGGATACTCACTCTTGCACAGGACGTCGAACTGTGGCTGGTGTGTCAGCTGTTCAGGAAGCCTGAGGAATTTAATCCATGGCGAAGTGGTTTCAATGCTGTCACACCGGCACGGTATGGCCGCAAGTTTTTCTGCCGCCGCCGCCCTGGCCGCAGATGCATCAGCAGCTGCAAATGCCGGGCCTGTGGCAACGGTCTCCGCTGACTTCCTGGTGGTGCTGCATCCGGCCAGCATTGCCAGTGCAGTAATCAATACTAATGCATTCCTTTTCATCTGTAAAGCAGGTATTTCTGTCTGATATCCATAAACGCCCCTACATCATCCTGGCAGGCTTTGACAACCTCCTCAACGGTTACTCCCGGTTCATTTAGTTTCCTCATGATAACCGGCGGCGACCACTTAAGTGAATCAGGGCTTGTCTTCCTGTAAGCATCGATAATATGCAAGGCAGCTTCAACTGAACGGTATGCAGCAGGGTCAGTCAGCATAATCTCCACACCGCCGCACATTTCGTCCCAGGGTTTTCCACGGCGATTGCTGCCTGTGCCTGACGACCGCGGTATGAAATAAAGAGGCCTGAAGTATGCACCCCGTATGCCCCGCGAGTTGAGATCTGCTGCTGCCTTCTCGGCATTGACCCACGGTGCCCCGGTGACGATGAAGGGCTTGGTCATGCCCCGTCCCTCCGACATATTGGTCCTCTCGAAGAGGCACTGACCCGGGTAAACCACCGCCGTCTCCCAGTTGTCGATGTTTGGCGAGGGCATCACCCACTGCAGTCCTGTCTCGTTCCACATCATGCTCCTGCGCCATCCTTTCATCTTTATGACTGTCAGGTCAGCGCCGTAGCCCTCGGTCTCGTTCCACATCTTTGCCAGCTCGCCGTGCGTCATCCCGTGCCTCAGCGGCAGACGGTGGCGGTAGATGCTGATTGTGTCCTGCATCGGACCCTCAACCACCCTTCCGCCGAGCGGATTGGGCCTGTCAAGGACGATAAAGGGTATGCCCGCCTTAGCGCACGCCTCCATGGCATGTGACATGGAGAACTTGAAGGTGTACCAGGCCGATCCCACTCCCTGTATGTCGAAGAGCATCACATCGATACTGTCGAGCCATTCGGGCTTTGGAGCCCACGAATCGCCATACAGGCTGTAAACCGGGATACCGGTCACCGGATCCTTATCGCCGCCGCTGAAGATACGGCCTTGCTGTGCACCTCTCACACCGTGCTCGGCACCGAACAGTGCCACGAGGTTTACACCCGGGGTTGTGGCAAGTATGTCAACAGTGCTGCGCATATCAATCCCGACAGCGGAAGGATTGGTTATCAGTCCCACCCGTTTGCCTTTGATCAGGTCAAGATACTCGTCAACAAGCACATTTATTCCCGGTGTCACGATAGGCACCGGTACAGGCGGCCGCTTCATGCCGTCATAGAACTCCGCCAGCACTTTGTCAAGCGCCGGGGCATCGGCAAAGGTTATTCCGGTTACTGCCATTTTCTTTACAGGACTTTCATTTCCAAAGCGGTCAACGGCTGAAATGGCAATACTGTCAAGCCTGACCAGCGCCTGTTCGATGCTCTTTACGTTCTCCCTCGGAGTGCGGGTCAGATAGGTGCGGTTGACTGTGAATGCAGGAATTGCATCTCCCGAGACCCTGTTCCCGTGAATATTTTGGTTCCACTGTGTGCCGTACTTGTAATAAACCACCGTCTGTCCGATATCAGCCGGATCGGGATGGATCCATGAGATTTTCAGCTTTCCGCCCTCGGCCTTCATGTCCATTGCAGGTGCGGCAGGTGCTTTTGTATCGAGCCATGGCATGGGAGGCACCAGCGCCGGCCTCCGGTAGGGTCCTTCGGCAATAGCCTTTACCAGTTCAGGCGTGTTCACCAGAGGTCCGATACTCCAGTGGATAACACCAGGACTCGTAGGGAGCAAACCCCTTGTGACCATTATCTGGTTCACGGTCTCGTCGGCAGCCCTGGAGGCAGGCGAGAGACCTATGCTTATCCCCGGCCACAGATGACGGCCCTTCAGATTCTGATCCTTCCACCAGCCAAGCAGTACCGGGAAGCTCTGGGCAATCTGGTTGACAGGCCAGTAAAGCTGCGGTGAATAGTAGTCGATCCACCCCTTGTTGAGCCACAGCTTTGCATCGGCATAAAGCGTCTCGTGCTGGTTGAAGCCACCGCCTATTGCAGGAGGATTATAGGGCTGCCATATGCCGAACGGACTCAGCCCGAACTTGACCCATGGCTTCTCCGCCTTGATACCTTTGTAGAGCCTCTCTATGAAGACATTTACTGCATCTCTTCTCCAGTCGGACCGCGAAAGCTTTCCTCCGGCAGCCTGATAGGCCTGCCAGCTCTGATCGTCCGGAAAATCCTTGAAGTTGTTGTAGTCGGGATATGGATAGAAATAGTCGTCAAAATGAATTCCGTCGAGGTCATATCTGCGCACCAGGTCCATAACCACGTTGTATGAATGATCCTGTGTTCCCTTCAGGGCCGGGTCCATCCACCAGTAGTTTTCTACCTCGAGTTTCAGCACCAGGTCAGGACGTTTCCTGACAATAGATACATCAGTAGGCGCTCCACCGGCCGGGTGATTTGCACGATAGGGATTAAGCCATGCGTGCAGCTCGATGCCCCTGGCATGAGCCTCATCAATCCAGAACTGAAGCGGATCGTAGTAAGGATCCGGGGCTTTTCCCGCTTCACCGGTCAGATAATATGACCATGGTTCCAGGTCGCTTTTATACATTGCATCACAATGTGGCCTCACCTGGAAGACGACTGCGTTGAAGTTGTTTTTGTCAAGGAGATCCAACAGGGCTATTGCCTCTCTCTTCTGCTCCTCAACGGATAGACCTGGTTTGCTTGGCCAGTTGATGTTGGCGACTGTGGCCACCCAGGCAGCACGAAACTCGCGCTCGGCTGCCGGTGTACGGCCAGAGGGATCACCCGTCACGGCTATTTCTGATGTTGCACATCCGGCAATCATAACTGCCATCAGCGCTGTAAAAACTCGGAATACTGATTTTCCTGTCATAGTGAAGAAGGTTTTGATAGTGGGCTGATACAAATATAAAAATCCTGCCCGGCTGGCATCAGATCAGGCACAAAAAAAACATCAGAAGTTATACAACATATATCATACAAATTA
>JAVEZX010000039.1:0-12257 GCA_034002785.1 Bacteroidales bacterium | reverse complement strand
CGGATTATCTGGATGAAATTGCCCGGGGCGTTCCTGTCAGTAATGATATGATGCACCTTATTCAGGTTGCATATCTTACCGAAACCCCTCTTCCCGAACTTGGTGGAGTCAGCCAGCACTATCACCTCCTGCGCGGCATTGATCATGTAATGATTAAGATGCGCCTCTGCAATGTTGCTCGTAGTAAGGCCGTGATCCAGATCCAGCCCGTCGATGCCGATAAAGAGCTTGCTGCACATCATCTCGGTCAGAAGCGATTCGGCATAGGGTCCGATGACGGAGGCGGAGCTCTTTCGAAGTGATCCGCCCAGTTGTATGATATCAATATTTGGCTTGTAGCTAAGTATGAGTGACACCTTAACCGAGGGGGTAATCACTGTGATGGGTTCGGTGATTGTAATATGCTGCGCAAAAGCCAGCAGGGTTGTACCGGAGGCAATGATGATCCGGTCATTCTTTACAAGCATCCGGTTTGCCGCCTCGGCTATCCTCGTCTTTTCATTTACCTGGACCTTCTCCTTCTCATCTATGTGCCTGTCAATCGTAAGAGCACTTACCTGCCCGGCGCTCCCGTGACTCCGGATAAGCATCCTCCGCTCCTCCAGATCTTTCAAATCCTTTCGAATCGTAACCTCAGAAACTCCCAACCGTAAGCTCAGGTCATGCACTCTCACATAACCTTCCTTCTCCAGTTCAGCCAGTATTATCTTATGGCGCTGAGCGATGTTTCTCATAATTGCAGACCGTTTGCCGGATTTGTTGATGGCTCTTCAAAGGTAAAAACAAAAGTAAAAACAAACAAAAAAATAAAATCCTAAAAAAATCAAAATATTACGTTTTATTGTTTTTTCTTTCTTTTTTGTTTTGAATTAACAAAAGCTTGTTCTAATTTTACCTTGTTTTTCTGACAAAAATCACAATTAAGACAATATAGCATTGGAAAGAGAAGATTTTCTAAAGAATTTGAAAGACGGAAAGCGGCAATGGGATTTCATCATTATCGGGGGAGGAGCCACCGGTCTGGGTATCGCAGTTGATTCGGTAACAAGAGGTTACAGCACCCTGCTGCTCGAGCAGTCTGACTTTGCCAAGGCCACCTCAGCCCGCAGCACAAAGCTTGTTCACGGAGGGGTTCGCTACCTGCAGAAAGGCGATGTCGCCCTGGTAAGGGAGGCTCTCCGCGAGAGGGGTTACCTTCGCAGGAACGCACCTCACCTGGTGAAGAACCAGAGGTTCATAATCGGCAATTACAAGTGGTGGGAGAAGCCTTTTTACACAATCGGCCTTACATTCTACGACATGCTGTCAGGAGGAATGAGCCTGGGACGGTCGCTCCCCATGAGCCGAAGCAAGGTTATCAAATCAATCCCTCAGATAGTACGCCAGGGCCTCAAGGGAGGTGTCGTCTATCATGACGGCCAGTTTGACGACTCACGCCTTGCCATTAACCTTATGCAGACTGCCGTTGAGAATGGGGCCACAGTGGTAAACTACGCAAAGGTGACTCAACTGCTGAAGAGCTCTGACGGAAAGGTTTCCGGCATTGTTGCATCTGATGAGCTGACAGGCACCAGCTTCACAGCAATGGGCAACTGCATCATCAATGCCACGGGCATCTTCGTTGACAATATAATAAGGATGGACAATCCTGCCGAAAGACCTCTTGTTAGACCCAGCCAGGGTGTGCACCTGGTTGTGGACAGTAGCTTCCTGGGAGGTGAGGACGCCATAATGATACCGAAAACAAGCGACGGCAGGGTGATGTTCGGTGTGCCCTGGCACAACCGCGTCATACTTGGCACGACCGACGTACCCGTTAAGGATTTTGTACTTGAACCGAAAGCTCTGGATGAGGAGGTGGATTTCATACTTGAGACTGCAGCCAGGTACCTTGAGAAGAAACCGCAGCGCAGCGACGTCCTCTGTGTTTTCGCAGGTCTGCGGCCCCTTGCGGCACCAAAGCATGAGAGTGAGGGAGCAAAGACCAAGGAGATCTCACGCAGCCACAAGCTGGTCGTATCACCATCGGGATTGGTCACAATCACAGGCGGCAAATGGACCACTTACCGCAAGATGGCAGAAGATACGGTCAATGCCGGCATCAGGGCCAGGAAGATGCAATTCAAGGAGTGCAGGACCAAACACCTTAGGATTCACGGTTACCTCGAGAATCCCGACAGGAGCGACAGGCGATACATCTACGGCAGTGACCTGGACGAACTTTTGAAGATGCAGCGTGAGAACCCCTCATGGGCTGAAAAGCTTAACGCGGATTCTGATTTCACGGCTGGTGAAGTCATATGGGCAGTGAGAAAAGAGATGGCACGCACAGTGGATGACGTCCTCGCCCGGAGGGTGAGAGTTCTGTACCTGGATGCAAGACAGTCCATTGCCCTCGCACCGAAAGTGGCTGAGGTCATGGCGGCAGAACTGGACCGGGACAAAAACTGGGTACGGCAACAGGTGGATGAATACACCGAGATGGCCAAAGGCTATGTAATGGCTTAACAAGGAAAATATTATGAAAAAAAAGGGGAAGACCGGAAGAGGCAACAGCAATGCAATGACGGGAGTAATATCGCTCTGCGCCATCCTGTTTGCCACCTTCATTGTCAGTTCCTGCTCCCACAGTACCGGCACAGGGAAAGGTACGGGAGCAGGGGCTGATAATCCTGTTCCTCCTAACATTATAGTGATACTGGCTGATGATATTGGCTATTCCGATATCGGGTCCTACGGTTCCGAGATACGGACTCCCAACCTCGACCGGCTGGCGTCAGAAGGGGTACGTTTCACACACTTCTACAACACAGCTCGCTGCAGCCCAAGCCGTGCATCGCTGCTTACCGGACTATACCCCCACCAGGCTGCCATGGGCCATCTTGCCACCAGACCTCTTTGGGACGAACCGGGTTACCTTGATGACCTCAACAAAAACACCGCCACCATCGCGGAGGTGCTCAGGGGTGCTGGCTACTCCACATACATGACAGGGAAATGGCATCTTTACGGTATGAATGCCTCGAACCTGCCATCAGGATCAGACATAGACACAACCAACTGGCCCATGCAGCGCGGGTTCGACCGTTTCTTCGGCCACCTGAGCGGATCATGCAGTTACTGGGATCCCTTTACTCTCCTCAGCAACAACACCTTCATCACACCAGGCGAAGGGTTCTATTATACCGACGCCATCAGTGACACAACAGTAAAATTTATCCGTGAACACCCGGCCGGAAAACCGTTCTTCTTCTACGTGGCTTACTATGCGGCTCACTGGCCACTGCATGCACCGGAAGAGGCAATATCCAGGTACGACGGTGTCTATGACTCCGGGTGGGATTCTATCAGGGCTGAACGGTTTAAAAGACAGAAGGAACTGGGTGTCATCACATCAAACCACCGCCTCTCGGAGAGACCTGAGTCGATCCCCGCATGGGATGACGAAACTATGAAAGAGTGGCAATCGCGCCGCATGGAGACCTATGCAGCCATGATAGATGTCATGGACCAGGGCATTGGCAGGATCATTGCAGCGCTGGAAGAGAAGGGTGAGCTAGACAACACAATTATATTATATATGCAGGATAACGGCGGATGCGCCGAACCGGTTCTGACAAACAGGATGGCCCAACCTCTTACAGACGAACAGAAAGTGTTGAAGCCGTACCCGCAGGACCAGATTCTCACAGTAAGAAAGCCGGAATACACGCGTGACGGAAGATTCATCCGCAGTGGCCGCGGTGTGATGCCCGGTCCGGCAGACACCTGGGTGGCATACGGAGAGGAGTGGGCAAACGTCAGTAACACTCCGTTCCGCCTATACAAGTCGTTCGTCCACGAGGGTGGCATCGCTACACCGTTAATTGTTCACTGGCCTGAAGGCATCCCCGGACAGGGAAACATTATTGATGAGCCGGGTCATCTTATCGATATAATGCCCACCTGTCTTGAACTGGCAGGAGTGAAATTTCCGGCAGAGTTCAACGGCACCGGGTCAACGCCCCCGGAGGGGCTGAGTCTTCTGCCCGCACTGGCTGGTAAAAAACTCAACCGTGAATTTCTCTTCTGGGAACATGAAGGCAACAGAGCCATCCGAATGGGCAGATGGAAGCTGGTCTCCAGGCTGAGCACCCCGATGCAGTTCACTCCCGAAGATGAGAATGCATGGGAATTGTATGATCTTGAGAAGGATCCCTCAGAAACCGAAGACCTGGCTGCCAGGTATCCTGACCGGGTTAAGAAGATGGCGGCAAGATGGGAGGAGGAGGCGGTGCGCCTCAAGGCCAAACCGTGGCCATGGGAAGAGAATGCCAGGAACCCGGTGCGATGACATGTAACATTTAATTAATGTTAAAGAAACAGGACTGACAGAAAGAAAGATAATATTTGACCGGCAATGAAGTGAAACCCTAATCTGACAAATGAACAACCTATGATAAACTTTCTGAAACCACCGCCTTACAAAGAGCCTCTCCCGGAGGATAAGGTAGACAAAGCCTACAAGCGTCTGCGGCTGCAGGTCTTCATGGGGGCCTTTATTGGTTATGCGGCCTATTACCTTGTCCGCAAGAATCTGGCGCTTGCAATTCCAGGCATGATTCAGCCTGTTGAGAACGGCGGGCTGGGCTACACAAAGCTTCAGCTCGGTATTGCCCTCTCGGCAATTTCCATAGCCTATGCCTTCAGCAAGTTCATCATGGGCGCGCTCTCAGACAGGTCTGATGCCAGGAAGTTCCTGGTGATAGGTCTCATCCTTTCATCAATACTCATGATGTCAGTAGGGCTCTTCCCATTCGCCACCAGTGCGGTATGGATAATTTTTCTCTTCATGCTTTTCATCGGATGGCTCGGTGGGATGGGATGGCCTCCATGCGGACGCATCATGGTACACTGGTTCTCTCATAAGGAACGAAGCTTCAAGATGGGCATCTGGAACACCTCACATACCGTTGGCAGCGGCCTGATGGGCAACCTGGCAGCGTGGGGCACGGCACTTCTGGGAGGCCTCTTCCTCGTTGACATCGGCGGTGGTGTAATGGTTGAACAGAGCTGGAGGGCGGTCTTCGTCTTCCCCAGCGCGGTGGCACTCCTCCTTGCACTCTTCTGCTGGTGGGCACTGAGAGACACTCCTCAGTCGTGCGGCTTGCCTTCCATCGACAAATACCGTAACGATTTCCCGGTACAGAAGGAGATGAGCTCCGACAAAAAGATCCCTGTTAAGGAACTCTTCGTCAAGTATATCTTCACAAACAGGGTACTGTGGCTGATAGCCCTTGCAAACGTGTTTGTCTATCTTATAAGGTACGGCATTGGCGACTGGGCTCCCACCTACTGTGAGGAGGCCGGGCTGCTGACAAGTGAACAGAGCAAGATGGCGTTCTCGCTTCATAACTATGCCGGTGTGCCTGGCATGGTACTTATAGGATGGATCTCCTCGAAGGTATTCAAGGGCCGTTGTGCTCCGGCCAACGTAATCTATATGGTGTTGGTGCTGCTCAGCGTGATTCTGTACTGGAAAGCAGTACCGGTGGCCACCTTCTTTGCCAACACACTGGGCTCCGATCCGGATGCCACCCGTGTCACCGTCGTCTATTCGGCCCTGATTGCAATCGGCTTCTTTATCTACGGACCCGTAGCCCTTATCGGTGTGCAGGCAATCAACCTGGTACCGAAAAACGCGGCGGGCACAGCCGCAGGATTCGTCGGCCTCTTCGGTTACCTCATAGGCGACGCTCTTCTCTCCAAGGTACTCATCGGTGCTGTGGCTGACAATATCAGCCTCGGCTGGAGTGCCACATTCTGGATCTTCATCGTTGCCAGCATCCTGGCAGCGCTATTCTCGGCAACCACCTGGAAAAAGGAAAAGGAAACATACATCGGAAACACAAGATGAATAAAATGAAACGACTGTTACTTACTGTTCTTGCAGCCGCATTTTGCGCAACCCTGACTCTAAACGCACAGACCTACAGGCATATCTCCGGCTGGTCGCAGGAGATAAATGACAGGATCGAAGCCTTTCTCAATACCACGGTCACAATGAACATTAGAAAAGTGGCGGTGTTTGACAGTGACGGAACCACCTTCGGCCAGGTGCCGTACTACCTGGCTGACGAAGCATTGTACCGCTATGCTGACGTGGTTCTGAAAGAGAGAAAAGACAGGGAGGCTAAAGACAAGCTAAAAATTCTTGAGAGGATGGTAAAGGACGGCAACAATGTCGGAAAGCCTTACGTGGAGGACAGGGTCCACTTCCTCGCCGGACTCTCACCGGACGAGATTGCGGATATTGGGTATGATTGCTATGTGGAATCCTACGGTAACAAGACCTACCCGGAGATGAAGCAGCTCGTGGCAAACCTCAAGGAATACGGCTTCGAAGTATACATCCTGACAGCTTCTCCTGAATTCCTGTACCAGAAATTCGTCTCCGAGGAGTACGGCATACCTGTCACAAATGTCGTGGGTGCCAAATGCGTGGTAAAGGAGGGTGTCACAACCGGTGAGATCATCCCTCCCATCCCGCAGGATGACGGCAAGGCACATACAATAGAGACCTTCATCAAGGCAAGGCCGCTGATCGTAGGAGGCAACAGCCGTGGCGACATGGACATGCTGAACGAGTCGGCAGGCCTGAAGATAGTTGTCAACCCGGATGACATTACCGTTCGCGGTCCCGAAGACGGCCCTATGAGCGGACATACCGTAAAATCCTACTGGGAAAAGGAAGGAGCGCTGATAGTCAGGTGCAACGACGTGCGGAACCCGAATGTAAAATTTCACACTGAAGAGTGGAAAATCAGGCAGAACATTGCTAACCCCAAATGATCCGATAAAATGAAAATTAACAGACTACTGATAACTGTTACAATGGCTTCACTGCTTGCAGGATGCGGTCAGACAGGCACCCCGTCACAGGGAGGTGTTCAGGACTATATGCCTGACAACGCAGTTATTGCACACCGCGGAACCATCTACTGGGCCCCCGAGCTGACCGAGGCAGCATTCCGCTGGGCACGCAACACGGGTGCTGACTACCTGGAGCTTGATGTGCACAGGTCTAAGGACAGCATGCTCATAATAATGCATGACAAGACCTTCAAACGCACAACAGATGTCGCAGAGAAGTTCCCGGGAAGGGAAGCTGATCCGATTGGCAGCTTCACCCTTGAGGAGATCATGATGCTCGATGCCGGCAGTGCCTTCAACAAAAAGAACCCTGACCAGGCGCTCCAAAGTTTCGTGGGGCAGAACGTTCTGGTCTTTGAAGACGTCTTCCGCATCGCCGAAGGCAAACGTATAAAGCGCAATCCTGACGGCACCCGCATCTTCACCAGGGACGAGGCCGGAGCCTATCACTTCGAATATGAGGCTGACCCGGCTGATAATGGTCACAGGCCCGGCATCTATATCGAAACAAAGAATCCTGATGCGTACCCTCAGCTGGAGGAGCAGGTCTATGCCGAGCTGACGCGGATCGGCTGGAATCCGCTGGAAGGTGAGATACCCGCTGCAGATGAACCGTTCTGGAAGGGAGACAGGGTAAATGTGGGCAACACCCGGGGCAAAATCCTTGTGCAGACCTTCTCGCGCGAGGGGATGATGAACCTCAAGCGCGTTTTTGGCGAAAAGGTGCTTGCCAGCTTCCTCATCGGGAACCCGAAGAGCAACGAGTTTGCAAAGCCTGAGGTGACTGACGAAATTATCGCCTTCGCGAAGGAGTGCGGGGCACAGTTCATCGGTACCAACCTCGGTGACGCAAACGACGGTCTCTCACCTGAATTTGCAGAGAAAGTCCATGCTGCGGGACTGAAGGCCAATGTCTACTCCTTCAACACAGTTGAGCAGATGGAGAAATATTTCGGCACGGGCGAAGGGAAGAAGGCCTCTCCCCTGCCTGACGGGATGATCACGAACCGTACTGACCTGACGGTTGATTTTTACCATGCCCGCAAGGTACGAAGCTACGGGACCGAAAAGATCCCGCAGGAGACCCTTGCTGACCTGGGTTATAACCAATAACAAAAACAATTGCATGCCAGACATAAAAAAAATACTCGTTCTGTTTTTTGTGGTGGTGACCGCAGCCTGTACAGGCTGCAAGGAAGACCCGCTTCCGCCCGTTGACGAAGGACTTAAGATCACCGGTATTTCCATCCCGTCAAGCCTCAGCGTGCCTGTCGGCGGTGAGATAACAATTACAGGCAAAGGCTTTGCAGTCAATGACCAGATAATATTTGTTCTGACCACCGATGCCGGCAAAACATATACAGCCGTTATCACATCGGTAACTGACCAGGGTGCCACACTTACACTTCCTTCAGGCATCACCTCCGGAACGTACAAGCTGACTGTAAAGCGAGGAACTGACAGCCTCCTGCTTGGGACACTGACTGTAAACGTGATCGCGGACACGGGCATCCCCGATAAGCCGGGCATGTCACTGAAAGGAGTAGTATACTGTGACGGCGAAGGTGTTCCGGGAGTCGTGGTGAGTGATGGTGTTGAGGTGACCGTAACCGACAGCCAGGGGATCTACTACCTTCCGTCGGTCAAGCAGAACGGATTTGTCTTCATATCAATTCCCGGCAACTACGAGATCGCCGCCAGTGACAACATCCCGCAGTTCTTCAGAAGGCTGACACCGGGAACATCAGTGGAGCAGCATGACTTTTCACTTGTAAGTGCAGACAACAGCAAGCATGTGGTCCTGGCATTGGCCGACTGGCACCTGGCGAACCGTAATGATGACCTGACTCAGTTCAACAATGGTTTCGTGCCAGACATAAACGCCACCATTAACTCTTACACCCAGGCTGGCATGAAGGTCTACGGGGTACCACTCGGTGACATGACCTGGGACGCCTACTGGTATGAGAACAACTTCCGTCTTGACAATTACCTTGTTGAGATGAAGAAACTGAACTGCCCGATGTTCAACGTAATCGGCAACCATGACAATGATCCCTACATCCAGGGAGATATCACGTCGGAGGCGCCATTCAGGGAGATCATCGGTCCCACATACTATTCATTCAACCTGGGACAGGTCCATTATGTGGTTCTTGACAACATTCAGTACATAAATTCAGGAGGCGCACAGGGTGTCGTCGGTGACAGAAACTATAACGATGTGGTGGTAACTGCGCAGACCAGCTGGCTGGCGAAGGACCTGGCGGCTGTTTCTGACAAAAGCACTCCGCTTGTAATTTTCATCCATGCTCCTCTTTTCAGTAACCCGACGCTCAATTCATCCGGAGAACAGGTCAGCAACGTGGCCCTTAACAATGGCAGCACGCTGCTCACCATGCTACAGGATTTTGATGAGGTCCATTTTGTCAGCGGTCACACCCATATCAACTATACGGTTGAGTCGGGACAGGTTATTGAGCACAATACAGCTGCTGTCAGTGCCACCTGGTGGTGGACGGGCAAGACCGGTTATGCCAACAATCATATCTGCAAGGATGGGAGTCCGGGCGGTTACGGCGTCTGGGAGAACGATGGCCGCAATCTTACATGGTATTACAAGAGCATGGGCAAGCCGAAGAGTTACCAGTTCCGGAGCTATGACCTCAATGAGGTTCACATCACCGCAGCGGCCTTTGCCCCTAACTCAACCGATGCTGCCCTGGCAGAATATGCAGGTGAATATGCTTCACCCAACCCCGTTAATGATGTCCTCATAAATGTCTGGGGTTATGATCCACAGTGGAGCGTAGAGGTCACAGAGGGCGGTACGCCGCTAACAGTCGAAAGGGTTTCGGTCAAGGATCCTCTCCACATAATATCCTACGAGGCAAAACGGCTGAATGTCGGGGCTGTGCCCACAAGCTCATTCGTGACAGGCAATACCGCCCATATGTTCAGGGTACGGGCGTCATCAGCGACATCAACCCTGGATATAAAGGTGACTGACAGGTTCGGGAATGTCTACACAGAGACAATGACCCGGCCAAAGGCATTTACATGGTCAATGCAATAAACTCTATATAAACCACTTAAAACCACTAATCTATGAAATTAAAACCAGATCTGAAGATTATTCTTGCCACATTCCTGATGGCACTGGTAATGTTACCGGTGATGGGTCAGGAGAGGCAGGTGACAGGAACGGTCTTTGAGCCGGACGGTGCAACCCCTATATTCGGGGCTACCGTTGTGCTCAAGGGCACCACTACCGGCACGAGTACTGACTCCCGTGGAGCCTATTCCATAAGGGTGTCCGGTGCAAGTGCCGTACTGGAATTCCAGTTCCTCGGATACGTGAAGCAGGAAATTACTGTTGGTGACAGGAGTGTCATCAATGTTACCCTGCAGGAGGAGGCGATTGAGGTATCTGCGGTGGTTGTCACTGCACTTGGCCTTACACGCGAGGAAAAATCACTGGGATATGCAGTCAGCAGGGTTGGCAGCGAAGAGCTTACCAACGTTGTGGCTACCAACTGGCTCAGCGGCATGGCCGGCAAGGTTGCAGGTCTTACCTTCAACGGTGCCAGCACAGGTCCCATCAGCTCAATGCGTGTTACACTGCGCGGTGACGCATCGCTCAAGTACGGCAGTAACGAAGCACTCTTCGTAATTGACGGCGTACCTGTGAGGTCAGGGACAACAGCCACCTCATCAAGCAGCAGCTATACAAACTCCGGATCCGATTTCCCGGTTGACTACGGTAACGGGGCAAGCGACTTTAATCCTGAGGACATCGAATCGGTCTCCGTCCTGAAGGGCCCGGCCGCCACCGCACTCTACGGATCACGTGCAGCCAACGGTGCCGTTATCATAACAACCAAATCAGGCCGCAAATCCAAAGGTATCGGTGTAACTGTAAACTCATCCGTCGTTATGGAGAGACCCGGATACTGGCCCGATTTCCAGACAAAGTATGGTTCAGGCTCCGATATGGGATTGAATGAATACAACTTCTGGACGCTGGATCCGAGTCTTGTCGGAACAACCGACTATCCCCCGAGAAACCTCTCACGCTATGCATGGGGAGAAGAGTTCAGCCCTGACAAGCTCCGTTATCAGTATGAAGGGAAGAACTGGGAGACCGGAGAGATAGTGAAGACACCCTTCGTCTACAAGGATGACTGGTTCACAGGAATCTTCCAGGATGGGGTGACGTTGAATAACTCTATCGCCATCAGCGGCAGCAACGGTGAAGGTCAGAACATCCGTTTCTCGGTGACTGACACAAGGAACAAGTGGATTCTGCCGAATACCGGTTACCAGAAACAGGCTTATGCCTTCTCGTTCGAGACACCGGTAAACAAGTGGATTGATTTCAGGACCAAGGTAAACTACTACCGCACTGACAGTGACAACATGCCTATGGCCGGCTATCACCAGACCACGGTTATGTACAACCTGATGTGGGGCTACAACTCCAACTCCATGGCCGACTGGCGCAATGAGTACTTTGAGGGAAGGTTCAATGCAATCAACAGGAATGCCACCATTTCCGAGGGCGGAAACAGCCTCGTATTTGCAGGAACAGGTTCATACAACCCCTATCGTGTCCTTTACGAGGAGCTCAACTCAACAGACAAGGACAGGGTTTTCGGAACCATGGGATTCACTGCAAAACTGGCTAAAGGGCTGACGCTGGATCTGAAAACAGGTATTGACCTGAGCAATGAGTTCCGTACCCAGAGGAAACCCAAGATGACATTTGGCTGGGAAAACGGATTCTACCGTGAGCAGGGCTTCACCAATTTCGAAGCCAACAGCGACTTCCTTCTCAAGTACCAGCTCAATCTTCTTGACGGAAGACTGACAACTATGACTGCCTTCGGTGGGAACAACATGAGCTATCACTACAGAAGCAATACTGTCCAGCTTGACGAGCTTAATATCGACGGCGTCTATCATATTGACAACGTACCCCAGGGCATTTATCCTGATCCTTCCAACTACAGGAGCTACAAGATGATCAACAGTCTCTACGGATTCATCAACCTGGGCTGGGATGACACCTATTTCCTTGATATTACGGGACGTAACGACTGGTCGAGTACACTGGCACCGAAAAACTGGTCATACTTCTATCCTTCGGTTGCTTTCAGCATGCTTCTTGATCAGATGCTGGACTTCCGCAGCAACCTGCCGGTTGTCAACATGGCAAAGCTGCGCCTTTCATGGGCAAATGTGGGTAATGATACCGGCCCCTACGGACTTGACCAGTACTACGGATCATCAGCGATCAGCGGCGGTTTTACAACTCCGTCAGTGATAGTTGACCCGATGATCAA
>JAVEZX010000038.1:0-21461 GCA_034002785.1 Bacteroidales bacterium | reverse complement strand
ACTTTGTGGGACACACACTGGCAGTGCATAACGGAAACAAATTCATACCTGTTTACATTACCGAGAACATGGTTGGTCATAAGCTGGGTGAGTTTGCCCCTACCCGCACCTTCCGCGGTCACGGCGGAAAACAGAAATAGGTAATGTGGCATATAAACTGAAAAAGTATCAGAAATGGGTGCAAGAAAAAGAATAAGCGCAGGCGTCAGGAAGGAAGCCGCAAAAGAGAGGACTCAGGCCGTTCTTCGCAATGTCCCGACCTCCCCGCGCAAGATGAGGCTGGTTACCGATCTTATCAGGGGCCAGGAAATCAACAAGGCTCTTGATATTCTCAAGTTCAGCAAGCAGGAAGCTTCCCGCAGGCTGGAGAAACTCCTCCTCTCGGCCATTGCCAACTGGCAGGCCAAGAATGAGGGTGCTCGCCTTGAGGAGAGTAACCTTTATGTGAAAGAGGTAAAGGTAGACGGCGGACGCATACTGCGCCGTATACAGCCTGCTCCCCAGGGAAGGGCATACCGCATTCGCAAGAGATCAAACCATGTAACCCTTGTGCTGGGTAGCAGGAAACAGGAAGTTGAAAACATTTCAGAGTAAACAATGGGACAAAAAGTTAATCCGATAGGCAACAGAGTTGGAATCATCAAGGGATGGGACTCGAACTGGTACGGTGGCAATGACTTCTCAGGGAAGCTTGTTGAAGACACCAAAATCAGGGAATACCTGAATGCCAGGCTGGCCAAGGCAAGTCTTTCAAAGATCATCATTGAGCGTACTCTCAAACTTATCACTGTAACCGTAAACACTGCACGCCCCGGTATCATAATCGGAAAAGGCGGTCAGGAGGTTGACAAGCTGAAGGAAGAGCTCAAGAAGATCACCAAGAAGGAGGTCCAGATAAACATCTTTGAGGTGAAGCGTCCGGAGCTTGATGCAGCAATCGTTGCCGGCAATATTGCCCGCCAGGTTGAAGGCAAGATCTCATACCGCCGTGCAATCAAGATGGCCATTGCCTCAACAATGCGCATGGGTGCCGAAGGTATTAAGGTCGTTATCTCAGGCAGGCTCGGCGGTGCCGAGATGGCCCGTAACGAAAGCTACAAGGACGGAAGGATTCCTCTCCATACATTCCGCGCAGACATTGACTATGCCCTTGCCGAAGCTCTCACAAAGGTGGGTCTTATTGGCATCAAGGTATGGATCTGCAACGGCGAAGTCTACGGCAAGCGTGATCTCAGCCCGAACATCGGTGCGAAGAACGTGAAGAGCGGAAAGGCTCCCACCGGCGGCTTCAGGAAGAAGGGTGACCGTGACCGTGACCGCGGTGACCGTGGCGGCGATCGCGGAAATAAGAGGTAATCGAGATAAGTATATAACTGTTTAATATAATATAGCGATGTTACAACCGAAGAAGACCAAGTTCAGGAGGAGCCAGAAGGGCAGGATGAAAGGCAATGCCCAGAGAGGCAATCAGCTGGCATTCGGATCATTTGGCATCAAGACCCTCGAGGAGGCATGGATCACCGGCCGTCAGCTTGAGGCTGCACGTCAGGCTGTGACCCGTCACATGAAACGTGAGGGTCAGATCTGGATCCGCGTCTTCCCTGACAAACCGATAACCAAGAAGCCTGCAGAGGTGCGTATGGGTAAAGGTAAAGGTGCACCCGAAGGCTTCGTGGTCCCTGTAACCCCAGGCCGTATTCTCATCGAGGCCGAAGGAGTACCCTTCGAAGTGGCCAAGGAAGCACTTCGCCTTGCAGCAGGCAAACTGCCAGTGGCAACAAAGTTCGTGGTGCGCCGTGATTACGCAGAGTAAAAAAACAACAGAGCGATGAAAAGTTCAGAGATAAGAGAATTAAGCAACCAGGAGCTTCTCGAACGTATTGACAACGAGAAGACCGCACTCGTGCGCATGAAACTAAACCACGCAATATCCCCACTTGAGAATCCGCAGAAGATCAAGGAAAGCAGAAGGACAATTGCCAGGCTCATGACAGAGAAGCGCAAGAGAGAGATGAAAGAGAATACAAAATAGCCGTTATCACCATGGAAGAAAGAAATCTTAGAAAAGAGCGAACAGGTGTTGTCGTCAGCAACAAGATGGACAAATCTATCGTCGTTGCCATCCACAGGAAGGTCAAGCACCCGATCTATGGCAAATTCGTCAACAAAACGAAGAAGCTCATGGCTCACGATGAGGAGAACGCCTGCAATATCGGTGATACGGTACGCATAATGGAGACCAGGCCTCTCAGCAAGAACAAAGCCTGGAGATTGGTGGAAATAATTGAAAGAGCTAAGTAATTATGATACAGCAGGAAAGCAGGTTGACTGTAGCCGATAACACCGGTGCCAAGGAGGTCCTTTGCATCAGGGTGCTCGGTGGAAGCAAGAAGAGGTATGCGAGCGTGGGTGACAAGATAGTTGTCTCCGTAAAGAGCGCTCTCCCCTCCGGAGAAGCAAAAAAAGGTACTGTAAGCAAGGCCGTGGTGGTCAGAACAAGGAAGGAGATACGTCGTGCTGACGGTTCATATATCCGCTTTGATGACAACGCCGTGGTACTCCTCAACAACCAGGATGAGGTTCGCGGAACACGTATCTTCGGCCCTGTTGCCAGGGAGCTGCGTGACAAGTACATGAAGATCGTCTCACTTGCACCTGAAGTGTTATAAGACTTATAAACTGACACCCGATGCAGAAGAAATTACACATCAAGAAGGGAGACACAGTGGCTGTCATTGCCGGTGAATCCAAAGGACAGAAAGGCCGTGTCCTCGAGGTAGACAGGGACAAGAACAAGGCCCTGGTGGAAGGGGTTAACATGGTATCAAAGCATACCAAGCCAAACTCAAAGGCACCCCAGGGAGGAATCCTCAGGAAAGAGGCTCCCATTCACATCTCGAACCTCATGGTCATTGACCCTGCCAGCGGTAAGCCCACACGTGTAGGCCGCAAGCTGAATGACAAGAACAAACTGGTACGTTATGCCAAAAAATCAGGAGAGGAGATCAAGTAATGTATACGCCTGCTTTAAAGACCAAATACAAGAGTGAGATTACACCTGCTCTGATGAAACAGTTCAATTACAGTACTGTCATGCAGGTGCCCCGTCTGGAAAAAATCGTTATCAACCAGGGACTTGGCCAGGCTATTGCCGACAAGAAACTGCTTGAGATGGGTCAGAAGGAAGTTTCCGATATCGCCGGACAGAAAGCGGTACAGACAATCTCCAAAAAGGACATCTCCAACTTCAAACTGAGGAAGGCCATGCCCATCGGCGTAATGGTAACTCTCAGGAAGGACCGCATGTATGAGTTTCTTGAGAGGCTCATTTCCGTGGCACTGCCGCGCATCCGCGACTTCAAGGGAGTGGGAGCAAGGCTCGACGGCCGCGGCAACTACACCCTTGGCATCACCGAGCAGATCATCTTCCCCGAGATTGACCTTGACAAGATCGCCAAGATCATGGGACTGCAGATCACTTTCGTCACCACTGCAAACAGTGACGAAGAGGCTTATGCCCTGCTTAAAGAATTCGGAATTCCCTTTAAAAACAAGTAAACAGATCGGAATATGGCTAAGGAATCAATGAAAGCCCGCGAAGTCAAACGCGCTAAGCTTGCCACCAAATATGCCGCCAGAAGGGCAGCGCTCAAGGCTGACGGCAATTACGTTGCCCTGAGCACACTGCCGCGCAACTCAAGCCCCATCAGGCAGCGCAACAGGTGCAAACTCACCGGCAGACCCAGAGGCTACATGAGACAGTTTGGCATCAGCAGGATTACATTCAGGGAGATGGCTTCAAAAGGGCTCATCCCGGGCGTAAGAAAAGCAAGCTGGTAACAACCGAGAAATAAACAATAAATCATTATATAAGATGACAGATCCAATTGCAGATTTTCTTACCAGGGTAAGGAATGCCATCATGGCCGGCCACAAAGTGGTTGAGACACCGGCCTCCGGTCTGACGAAGGATATCACAAGGATACTTTACGACAAGGGATATATTCTCAGCTATAAGTTCATTGACGATGAACTGCAGGGTAAGATAAAAATTGCCCTAAAGTACCATCCGAAAACCAAACTGCCTGCAATCAAGCAGATACAGAGGGTCAGCCGTCCGGGACTGAGAAGGTATGCCGGCGTTGACGAGCTCCCGAGAGTCCTCAACGGCCTTGGTGTTGCCATCCTCTCAACTTCACACGGAGTAATGACCGAAAAGGAGGCAGCGAAGGAGAATGTCGGTGGTGAAGTAATTTGTTATGTTTACTAAACAGGAGGAAGTTAAATGTCACGAATAGGAAAATTACCTGTAAACCTGCCATCCGGCGTCACCATTACGGTGAGTGACGACAACGTGGTCAGTGTTAAAGGCCCCCTGGGAACCCTGTCACAGCAGGTTGACAGCGATATCAAGGTGGAGGTGGAAAATAATGAACTGGTTCTTTCCAGGCCTAACGACGAGAAGCGTCTCAAGTCGCTCCACGGACTCTACCGTGCACTCATTGCCAATATGGTAACAGGCGTTTCGAAAGGCTACAGGAAGGATCTTGAGCTTGTTGGTGTAGGCTACCGTGCCGAGGCCAACGGTCAGCGTCTTGAGATGAGCCTCGGCTATTCGCATGATATTATCATGGAACTGCCGCAGGAGATCAAGGTTGAAACCAAGACCGAAAAGAGGAGCAATCCAGTCATCATGCTCTCAAGCATTGACAAGCAGCTCATCGGCCATGTCGCAGCAAAGATCAGGTCTCTGCGTCCGCCTGAGCCGTACAAGGGCAAGGGTATCAAGTTCGTGGGCGAACAGCTCAGGAGAAAAGCCGGTAAATCGGCTGGTGTGTAACATGATTAAATAAGGAAGTCATGGCTTTATCAAAGACAGAAAAGAGAGAAAAGATTAAACTGAGAATCCGCAAGCGGATCAAGGGAACATCCGAAAAACCGAGGATCTCGGTGTTCCGCAGCAACAAACAGATATATGCCCAGGCTGTTGACGATGTCAACGGAGTGACGCTGGCTGCCGCATCTTCAAGGGAGAAGGAGATTGCCTCCGTCACCGGCATGAAGAAGAGCGAGCTGGCAGTGCTGGTAGGCAAGCGTCTTGCCGAGGTGTGCAAGGAGAAGGGCATCGAGAACGTTGTCTTTGACAGAAGCGGTTACCAGTATCATGGCAGAGTGAAATCATTAGCTGACGGAGCTCGCGAAGGCGGCTTAAAATTCTAATCAGTATGGCATACGGAATAAAAAGAGTAAAGAACAGCGATCTTGAACTTACCGACAGGCTGGTAAGCATAAATCGGGTAACCAAGGTAACCAAGGGTGGCCGTACCTTCAGCTTCTCAGCCATCGTGGTGGTGGGTGATGAGAAAGGGATTGTGGGACACGGCCTGGGTAAGGCAAGTGAGGTGACTACCGCCATCGCAAAGGGCATTGAGGATGCCAAGAAAAACCTCATAAAGGTACCGGTACACAAGGCTACCATACCTCATGAGCAGTATGGCAAGTTCGGCGGTGCCTACGTCTTCATCAAACCCGCAACAGAGGGTACCGGTATCAAGGCCGGAGGTGCAATGCGCGCCGTCCTCGAGAGCGTCGGAGTGAAGAACGTGCTCGCCAAGTCAAAGGGCTCTTCAAACCCCCATAACCTGGTCAAGGCAACCATAGCTGCACTGCTTGAACTGCGCGATGCCAGCACAGTGGCAGACCACAGGGGTGTTACCCTGGAAAAAGTGTTTAACGGTTAGTAATATTCAGACATCATGGCAAGAATCAAGGTAACCCAGATCAAAAGCAAGATAGGCCAGCCCGAGGCACAGAAGAAGATACTCGCGGCACTGGGTATAAGAAAGATGCACCAGACTGTTGAGCACGATGATTCTCCCCAGATAATGGGTATGGTCAATAAGCTGAAGCACCTGGTCAAGGTAGAGAAACTCTAAGGTATTAACAGCATTATATATTTCAACAATGGATTTAAGTAATTTGAAACCGGCCCCCGGTTCGGTCAAGAGAGAAAAGCGCATCGGACGAGGTGAGGGATCAGGCCACGGTGGCACATCCACCCGCGGTCACAAGGGCGCCAAATCACGCTCCGGCTACAGCAGGAAGATAGGCTTTGAAGGCGGCCAGATGCCACTCCAGAGAAGGGTACCGAAATCGGGATTCAAAAATATCAACCGCGTGGAGTTCAAGGCTATCAACCTGAGCACCATCGAGGCCCTCGCAGCAAAGCTGGATACTGATCGCATCGACTTCCAGACACTGCTCACAGCAGGTCTCGTGAACAAGAACGCACTGGTCAAGATACTCGGCAAAGGGACACTTACAAAAAAGCTTGAGATTCATGCCCACGCTTTCAGCAAGTCGGCACAGGCAGCAATAGAAGCAAATCAGGGAACCGCAGTTAAACTGTAAGGCATGAAATTCATTCAGACAATAAAGAACATATTCAAGATTGAGGATCTGAGAGCCAGGATCATCTACACTCTTGCCATCGTTGCACTCTACCGTCTGGGTAAATATATCACGCTTCCCGGTATTGATCCTTCAATGCTTGAGAACCTGAGAAGCCAGACCTCTCAAGGTATCATGGGCCTCCTTGACATGTTCTCCGGCGGAGCCTTCTCACAGGCTTCAATCTTTGCCCTCGGGATCATGCCCTATATCTCGGCATCAATCGTTATACAGCTGCTCGGCATAGTATTTCCTTACTTCCAGAAGCTTCAGAAGGAGGGTGAGAGCGGCAGGCGCAAGATGAACCAGTATACAAGGTACCTGACAGTGGCTATTCTCGTACTGCAGGCACCCACATACCTTGCCAACCTTCATTCAATACTGCCTCCTGAGGCATTCGTGACCCAGGGCTGGTTCTTCCGTATCTCTTCGGTGATCATCCTTACTGCCGGAACCATCTTCGTGATGTGGCTCGGTGAGAAGATAACAGACAAGGGAATAGGAAACGGTATATCACTCATTATCATGGTTGGTATCCTGGCCCGCTTCCCGGTGGCATTCATTTTTGAAGCCGGAGTGCGCAGCGGCGGCTCGGGCGGGTTTGTGGCCCTGCTCATTGAGATAGTGTTCCTATTTGCCGTGATACTCGGATCAGTACTCCTTGTACAGGGTACACGGCGAATCCCGGTGCAGTACGCAAGACGCATCGTGGGGAACAAACAGTACGGAGGCGTAAGACAGTATATACCACTCAAGGTTAACGCAGCAGGCGTTATGCCCATCATCTTCGCCCAGGCGATCATGATGCTGCCTATCATATTTGCAGGATTCAGTGAATCAGGCACCGGATTCATGATGGCATTCACCAACATGTACGGATTCTGGTATAACTTGGTAACCGCCATCCTCATAGTCCTCTTCACCTACTTCTATACTGCGGTCACAATCAACCCGGTACAGATGGCAGAAGACATGAAGAAGAACGGCGGTTTCATCCCGGGCATCAAACCAGGACGCAAGACGGTTGAGTTCCTTGATACAATCATGTCGAGGATAACCCTTCCGGGATCGATATTCCTTGCAATAATTGCCATACTCCCCGCCTTTGCCGTCAATTTCGGCGTCAGCGGTGAGTTTGCACAGTTCTTCGGTGGCACCTCGCTTCTCATTCTTGTGGGCGTTGTGCTTGACACTCTCCAGCAGATCGAAAGCCATCTGCTAATGCGCCACTATGACGGCCTCATGAAGTCAGGCCGGGTGAAGGGCAGAACCGGAGCCGTGTCGGCTATGTAATTGATTGACGTTCTTTGATGATCTATATTAAGACGGATGCAGAAGTAGAGTTTCTGAGAGAGAGCAATCAGCTTGTCTCGAAGACACTTGCGGAAGTAGCCGGGCATATCAGACCGGGGGTGACAACCCTCCGGCTTGACGCAATAGCCGAGGAGTTCATTCGTGACCACGGCGCTCTGCCAGCCTTCAAGGGCTATGCCGGGTTTCCCAATACGCTCTGCACATCTGTCAATGACGAAGTGGTCCACGGGATTCCTTCAGGATATGAACTCAGGGAGGGCGATATAATTTCGGTAGACTGCGGGGTGATTCTGAACGGATGGTACGGTGACAGCGCCTATACATTCGCCGTTGGCGAAGTGAAGCCTGAGATCACCCGGCTCATGGAATACACCAGGGCGTCACTCGAGGCCGGTGTCAGGGAAGCAGTAGCGGGAAACCGCATAGGCGACATCTCTAACGCCGTACAGTCGAAGGCCGAGAGCGGAGGTTACTCCGTGGTACGCACACTGGTGGGACACGGTATCGGGAAACACCTCCACGAGGGTCCCGAAGTCCCCAATTTCGGACGACGCGGCTCTGGCACGAGACTTGACAGGAACCTGGTCATCTGCATAGAACCGATGATCAATATGGGAACCAAAAACACGCGCGTCCAGGGTGACGGGTGGACAGTCAGGACAGGTGACGGCAAACCGTCGGCACATTTTGAATACGCTGTTGCGGTCAGGGAAGGCAAAGCCGACCTGCTCACAACATTTGAATTTATAGAAGAAGTATTAAAAAAGAGGTAAGTATATGGCCAAACAACCATCAATAGAGATTGACGGAACGATCATCGAGGCGCTTTCGAACGCGATGTTCAGGGTCAGGCTCGAAAACGGACATATCATCACCGCCCACATCTCCGGCAAAATGAGGATGCATTATATCAAAATCCTCCCCGGTGACAAGGTGAAGGTTGAAATGTCGCCCTATGACCTTACCAAAGGAAGAATAACGTTCAGATTTAAATAGAAATAAAATAGTGCGATGAAAGTAAGAGCATCAATAAAAAAACGCTCCGCCGACTGCAAGATTGTAAGGCGTAACGGGCGTCTGTATGTGATAAATAAGAAAAATCCCAAGTTCAAGCAGAGACAGGGATAAATTTGATTAACTTTGCACTTCAAATTTAAAGAGGTATATGGCACGTATTAATGGGGTAGACCTACCAAGGAATAAGCAGGGCGAAGTAGCTCTCACTTATATCTACGGTGTTGGGCGAAGCACTGCACAGAAAGTGCTTGACAGGGCCGGCGTTGACCGCCACATGAAGGTAGAGGAATGGAATGACGATAACATCAATGCTATCCGTCAGATCCTCTCCGAGAATTACAAGCTTGAGGGTGAACTTCGTTCCGAGACCCAGCTTAACATCAAGCGACTGATGGATATCGGTTGCTACCGCGGAATCCGTCATCGTATCGGGCTGCCTGTAAGGGGCCAGAGTACGAAGAACAATGCCCGTACCCGCAAGGGACGCAAGAAGACCGTGGCAAACAAGAAAAAAGCTACTAAATAAGTAATATATGGCAAAGAAGACTGGGACATTAAAGAAGAAGGTCGTAAAGGTTGAACCCGTGGGACAGGCTCACGTGCATTCATCATTCAACAATATAATCATAAGCCTCACAAACAGCACCGGGCAGGTTATCTCCTGGGCATCCGCAGGCAAGATGGGTTTCAAGGGTTCAAAGAAAAATACCCCCTATGCTGCTCAGATGGCTTCGGAAGAGTGCACCAAGGTGGCATACGAACTTGGCCTCCGCAAGGTAAAGGTATACGTCAAGGGACCAGGGTCAGGCCGTGAATCAGCCATCCGTGCCATCTCAAACAGCGGCGTGGAAGTGACCGAGATCATTGACGTGACCCCGATGCCTCATAACGGATGCCGTCCGCCATCACGCAGAAGGGTTTAAAAGGCTCGCAATAATATTTTACAAAACGATAAACATTACATTCAATGGCAAGATATACAGGACCCAGATCAAGAATAGCCAGGAAATTCGGAGAGCCTATTTTCGGCCCTGACAAATACCTCGACAGGAAGAATTTTCCTCCCGGCCAGCATGGTCTGACCAAAAAGAGAAAAAAGACATCGGAATACGGTGTACAGCTCCGTGAGAA
Source organism: Bacteroidales bacterium (assembly GCA_034002785.1). Taxonomy (GTDB): domain Bacteria; phylum Bacteroidota; class Bacteroidia; order Bacteroidales; family VadinHA17; genus SR-FBR-E99. The sequence continues at coordinate 11,549 of JAVEZX010000038.1, read as the reverse complement.
GCAGAAGGTGAAATATACCTACGGCCTCCTTGAGCGCCAGTTCCGCAATACATTCGAGAAGGCAGCTGCTGCCACCGGTGTAACCGGCCTGATACTGCTCCAGATGCTGGAGTCACGCCTTGACAACGTGGTCTACCGCCTCGGCGTAGCCCCCACAAGGGCTGCTGCACGTCAGCTGGTATCACACCGTCATATTACGGTTAACGGCGATGTCGTTAACATCCCCTCATTCCAGCTGCGCCCGGGTGATATCATCGGGGTTCGCGAAAAGTCAAAATCACTCGAAACAATCATCGACTGCCTCGGCGCAAACCGCCGCTCAAAACTGGCATGGCTCGAGTGGGATGACACACAGATGGCCGGAAAATACATGAGTGTGCCCGAACGTTCCGAAATACCGGAGGATGTAAAAGAGCAACTTATCGTTGAACTATATTCGAAGTAATAAAGTAATAAGATTCATATGGCCATATTAGCATTCCAGAAACCTGATAAAGTAATATTACTGGAAGCGGACGACCAGTACGGAAAATTTGAGTTCCGCCCGCTTGAACCCGGTTATGGCATCACCGTGGGTAATGCCCTCAGGAGAATACTCCTCTCTTCACTGGAAGGATTCGCCATCACTACAATCAAATTGGAGGGCGTAGACCATGAATTCTCAACCATCACCGGCGTGATGGAGGACGTTACCGAGATCATCCTGAACCTGAAGCAGGTACGCTTCAGAAGAATGGTCGAGGATGTCGATACCGAGAAGATTATGGTCAAGGTCTCCGGACAGGAAGTCTTCAAGGCCGGCGATCTCAATAACTCCCTCAGCAGCTTCGAGGTACTGAACCCCGAACTCGTCATCTGCCGCATGGAACCTGACGTTAAGCTGCAGATTGAAATCAACATCAATAAGGGCAGAGGATATGTGACAGCCGAGGAAAACCAGCCTGCAGAGGCCGAATTCGGACTGATAGCAATAGACTCGATCTTCACTCCGATCCGAAACGTAAAATATTCTATTGAAAACTACAGGGTTGAACAGAAGACCGACTATGAGAAACTGATCCTCGAGATCACCACAGACGGTTCCATTCACCCGAAAGACGCCCTCAAGGAGGCAGCCAAGATCCTCATATACCACTTCATGCTCTTCTCCGAAGACAAGATCACGATCGACTACGAAGACAAGATGGCAAACGAGGAGTTCGACGAGGAGATCCTCCATATGCGCCAGCTGCTCAAAACCAAACTGGTTGACCTTGACCTCTCCGTCAGAGCTCTCAACTGCCTCAAGGCAGCTGAGGTTGAATCACTCGGAGACCTCGTCAAATTCAATAAGAATGACCTCCTCAAGTTCCGTAACTTCGGCAAGAAGTCGCTTACCGAACTCGACGAGCTGCTGGAGGCAATGAACCTCTCATTCGGGATGGATGTGGCAAAATACAAACTCGACAAAGATTAATAACAGGTAAGGATAGAGAGAAATGCGACATTTAAATGCTATAAATCACCTTGGAAGAAAAAGCGCCGACAGGAAGGCGATGATGGCCAACCTGGCTGCATCACTCATACTTCACAAGCGTATCACAACCACCACCGCCAAGGCACGTGCGCTCAGGAAATACGTTGAGCCGCTCATGACAAAATCAAAGGAAGACTCAACTCACTCACGCAGGGTGGTGTTCAGTTACCTTGAAAACAAAGAGGCTGTAGCCGAACTTTTCAGGGAAGTGGCCCCGAAGATTGCAAGCCGTCCCGGCGGATACACCCGCATACTCAAGACAGGAAGCCGTCCCGGCGACGCTGCTGAGATGTGCTTCATTGAACTGGTTGACTTTAACGAGAACATGCTTGCAGCCGAAGGTACAAAAGCCAAGGCATCACGCAGCCGCCGCAGTCCCAGGAAAAAAGCAGCTGAAGCAACCGCTGAAGTGAAGGGAAAACCCGCCAGGGCTGAAGCAGCTCCGGAAGAAAAAGCCCCTGAAGCTGAAGAAACAAAAGAATAGCAGAACATGCTTACATACGGAAGGGATATAGTCTTTATGGCCGTATCCCTTTTTTTCTTATATTGCATTTAATTTTAAAAAACATATAATACAATGAGTCAGATAGTTAGTGTTCACGCAAGAGAGATCCTCGATTCAAGGGGCAATCCGACCATCGAGGTCGAAGTCATTACAACCAGCGGTGCATCAGGCAGGGCTGCGGTTCCTTCCGGCGCTTCAACAGGCGAAAACGAAGCTCTCGAGCTTCGCGACGGCGATAAGACCCGTTACCTGGGCAAGGGGGTACTGAAGGCAGTTCATAACGTCAACAACGTTATTGCCGAGGATCTTATGGGCATGGATGTCACCAACCAGATAGAAATAGACCAGAAGATGCTTGATCTTGACGGTACACCCACCAAAAGTAATCTCGGAGCCAATGCAATCCTGGGTGTCTCCCTCGCATGTGCCAAGGCTGCAGCAGCTTACCACGGTCTGCCTCTCTACAGGTATATTGGCGGCACAAATGCCCGCGTACTGCCGGTCCCGATGATGAACATCATAAATGGCGGCTCGCACTCTGATGCACCCATCGCTTTCCAGGAATTTATGATCCGTCCCAAAGGCGCTGTCACTTTCGCTGAGGGCCTCAGGATGGGAGCAGAGGTGTTCCACTCACTGAAGAAAGTGCTCAAGGAGCGTGGCTTAAGCACCGCAGTAGGTGATGAGGGCGGCTTCGCACCTGCACTGAAGGGCACCGAAGATGCACTCGACAGCATTATAAAGGCTATCACTGCCGCCGGGTACAAACCGGGCATCGATGTCACAATTGCTCTCGACTGCGCCGCAAGCGAATTCTTTACAGACGGTTTCTATGATTACACCAAGTTTGAAGGCAAGGATGGCAAGAAGCTCACCCCTGCTCAGCAGGCCGACTATCTTACGTCACTGGTTGAGAAATACCCGATAATTGACTCCATCGAGGACGGAATGAGCGAAGGCGACTGGGAAGGATGGAAGCTGCACACTGATCAGCTCGGATCAAAGATCCAGATTGTCGGTGATGACCTCTTCGTTACAAACGTAGAATACCTCGAGAAGGGGATCAGCCTGGGCTGCGCCAACTCAATTCTCATCAAACTGAACCAGATAGGTACCCTGACCGAGACCCTCAACTGCATAGAGATGGCTCACAGGGCAGGTTACACAACTGTCACCTCGCACCGTTCAGGTGAGACCGAAGATTCAACCATTGCCGATGTGGCTGTGGCTACAAATTCAGGACAGATCAAGACCGGTTCGCTCAGCCGCACTGACCGCATAGCGAAGTACAACCAGCTCCTCCGCATTGAAGAGGAACTTGGTGCCAATGCAGTTTACGGCTGCGAAGGTTGAGACATACACTCCCTCATTTTAAAAACTCCGCCGCCGCGGAGTTTTTATTTTTATATTTGTAGAAATCTGTGTCTTAATGTCATTCAACGGTCTGGCTCAATATGCCGCATTTCTTGAGTCCCGCGGCTGGCTGGCGCGCGTAACGTGCCCTGTCGATCCCGTGCTGGAGATAACTGAGATAGCTGACCGGATGGTCAAGAACGGAGGTAAAGCCCTGCTGTTCGAGAATACCGGTACTGACTTCCCTCTGCTTATAAATGCCTTTGCCTCTGATGAGCGCATGGCGGCAGCCATGGGCCGGGCTTCACTTGACGATGCCGGTGAGGAGATCTTCTCCCTGGTCGAGTCATTAAGCCAGGCAGGCGGATTAACGGGTAAGCTTATGCGTTTGCCCGGTATGCTCAGGCTTCTCACTCTGTCACCCGGGCGGAAGAGGGGCAGGGGTGAGTGCCAGGAGGTGGTTGAATCCGTTGCCGACCTGGGCAGGCTCCCTATCCTCAAATGCTGGCCGCATGACGGCGGCAGGTTTATTACACTGCCACTGGTGCATACAAGACACCCCGGAACGGGAAGACCCAACCTGGGCATGTATCGCATGCAGGTGATGGGCAGCGATGTCACCGGGATGCACTGGCACCGTCACAAGACAGGTGCCCGCCACTTCGAGGCATGGAAGAAGAGGGGAGGGCGGATGCCCGTAACCGTTACCCTGGGTGGTGACCCCGTCTATACATATGCAGCAACGGCACCGCTGCCTGAAGATATCAGTGAATACCTCCTTGCAGCGTTCCTGCGGAAGAAGAAGGTAAAGCTGGTCAGATGCCTGACCAATGACCTCTGGGTGCCGGCTGATTCAGACTTTGTAATTGAAGGCTATGTCGATACTGCCGAGGTCCCTGTGACCGAAGGACCATTCGGTGATCATACCGGCTTCTATTCGCTGGCTGACCTGTACCCAAGGTTTCATGTCACCTGCATCACGCACCGGAAGAATGCAGTCTACCCTGCTACCGTGGTAGGGGTGCCCCCGATGGAGGATGCATGGATGGGCAAGGCTACTGAAAAAATCTTTTTTGCTCCCATCAAGCTGGCCATTGCCCCCGAGATACGGGAGCTGCACATGCCGGTTTCCGGAGTGGCCCATAACCTTGTGATTGTAAGCATTGACAAAACCTATCCGGGCCAGGGATTGAAAGTGCTCAATGCTCTCTTTGGAGCAGGGCAGATGATGCTCAGCAAATATATTATCGTTGTAAGCGGTCCTGTTCATGTGACTGACTACCATGCTGTGGCGGAGGCATTCTTTGCCAATGTAAGGCTGGAGACTGACCTCCTGGATACCCGCGGGCCGCTCGATGTTCTCGATCATGCTTCCGACAGGTTCAGTATGGGAGGCAAACTGGGCATTGATGCCACCGTGAAGCTTGCCGAGGAGCGTACTGCTGAATATCATTCGGTACCTCTGCTGTTGCTCAGCGGGGAAGAGGTCACCGGCGGAGCTATTACCGGTATGCAGACCCTTGCAGATTATGCATTGCCCATCGCTGTGCTTGCAATAAGGAAGCCTGCAGAGGGGCTTGACATGCATAAACTGGCAGCATCACTTCCCGGTCCGCTCACTGCCCAGGGTACCGTGGTAATCGCTGTGGACGAAGGTGCAGATGCAGACGATCCTGCCATGCTCACATGGCTGGTAACCGGCAACAGCGATCCTGCACGTGACCTTTACCACCTTAAGGGAGGAGCAATCTTTATTGACGCCACCTCCAAAACCCGCTCACTGCCGGTATTCCCCAGGGATTGGCCCAACGTCGTCTGCTCTTCCCCGGAGACTATCAGCCTGGTAGACAGCAGATGGGACGATTACGGCCTCGGCCCGTTGATTGAATCACCGTCTCTGAGACTCCTTCCCCTCCTGAAACCGGGTGAGGCTTCCGTAGAGACCAAAGAGGACACAGCCGGGTGAACAGCCTGATGTCATCGGCCCTGGCTGCTGGCCTGGCAGAAGGACTGAGAGACAATCCGGTCATCAACTATGCCATAGCCGTATTCATCGTTGTGGCACTTATCTACCTCGCCATACTTCAGTTCTGGGTGCTGCTGCGGACCAGAAAGCACCTGTCAGAGATGAAGAGCGCCTACAGCGAGATAGAGATACAGCGGTCAGAGCTTCAGTTACGGAACAAGGACCTGACTGACAGCCTTAATTATGCCCGAAGGATACAGGCGGCGCTACTCCCGTCGGAACATCACATCCGCAGGATTTTCCCCGACTATTTTATCTATTACCGCCCGAAGCATATCGTTAGCGGCGACTTCTACTGGTTCAGTGAGCGCGATGACAAGTACTTTATCGCGGCAGCCGACTGCACCGGCCATGGTGTCCCCGGCGCACTGATGTCGATGATAGGGCTGGAGCTCATTAACAAGATCATAAATGAAATGAAGGTGGATGACAGCGACCAGGTTCTGCTGACAATGAACCGCGAGCTTGAGTCGGCCTTCTTCAAGGAGGAGAGCGGCAAGCCGATAATCAAGGACGGAATTGAGATGAGCATCTGCATAATAGACAAGAAAACCAGGGTAATGGAGTTTTCCGGGGCGTTCCTGCCGGTCTATATTGTGCGTGATGACAAGCTCATAGAGATCAAGGGCGACAAGAAGAACGTGGTGCAGTCGTTTGCCATGGTCTCATTCAACCGGAGTACATTCACGCTGCAGGAAGGTGATCTGCTTTATCTCTTCTCTGACGGTTACGCTGACCAGTTTGGCGGACCGGAGAACAAGAAGTTCATGTACCGCCGCCTGCGACATATACTTCTTACCATCAGTAAGTACCCTCTGCCTGATCAGCAGCGTATATTGGACGAGACAATCGACTCCTGGATGGAGGGTCATGATCAGATTGATGATATGATGATTCTGGGTGTGAGGCCCTTCTGACGCGGTTCAAAGCGGCGGCGGCCGGATAGTTGCCTATATCCCTTTTCAGATCAGGGCAGTGATCTTTTCTATGAGCACATCCGGCTCAATAGGCTTGCTGATGTAGTCATCCATCCCCACTGCAAGGCACTGTTCCCTGTCGCCCAGCATCGCATTGGCGGTTATGGCTATTATCGGGATGTGGATCTGTGTGCTCATCTCCAGGTTCCGGATCTTCTCGGCAGCCACCAGCCCGTTCATCACAGGCATCTGCACGTCCATCAGGATCATGTCATAGCGTGCTGTACCGAACATATCCAGCGCCTCTTTCCCGTTGCGTGCTATCTCGAGCCGTTTTACGAGCGGCTCAAGCATTAACTGGGTGATGCGTTGATTGATGGGATTGTCTTCTACAAGCAGAATGCTAAGGTCTTTCATCTCCTTCCTGCTCTTTTCAGGCTGCATGCCTTTTATGAGTGTGCTGGCCGCAGCAGGCTGGTTAAGCTTCTCAGCCTTACGCATATTGATATGGAAGACGAACCATGATCCGGCGCCGGTGGTGGATTCCTGCCAGGTTCCCCCGCTATCGCGTATCAGTCTGCCTGCCAGGGGCCATGGCTGACGGCCTTCCCCTATGAACACCACAGGGTTGTTGGATGCCAGGGTGAACTCCACCTTCTGTTCTCCCTCCCTCATGCCGGCCTCCCGGGCCTGTATCTTTATCGTTACCTTGCCCGATGCCCCGGAGATGGCAGCACTGAGAAGATCAATCAGTATCTGTTTAAGGATGATGGGATCACCGGTGTATTCTCCTGCTCCCTCGCCGCGGTCATCATAGATCACCACGCTCTGTTCATGCCTCTTGTTAAGCTTCATCAGGCCAATGGTATCATGTATGATGGGACCGAGCCTGAAGCGGATCTCACCCCTGCGCTCGAAGGTTATGTTTCCTGCCGTCTCCATGGTCAGCTCGTTGACCACATCAACCATTGATCCGGTGGAGGCAGTGAAGGTCTCAACAAGCTCCTGCTGCTTGGGTGACGTGGTAGTCTCACTGAGCATGTTTCCGAGAAGGACCAGGTTGTTGAGAGGCTCCCTTATCTTGTGCGAGAAGGAGTTGATCACCTCTTCGTTCTTCTCTGCTATGTCTGCCAGCTCCCTGAGAATATTTCTGCTGTCGGATATCAGCCTCCTGAGTTCCGCTATTGCCACCGCCAGGGGAATCAATGCTATGGCTCCGGCCACATAGGGCACGTAGACCAGGCCTGAAAGAGCTGTCACCAGCGCAATTACTACCAGTAGAAGCGCAACTGCCACAGGCATGAGTATCCGATCACGCGTCCTCCGGGTCATCAGATCCGAATGGGGAATGGAGGAGGGTTTTGTTCTGTTTGGCATAATATATGAGCGCAGTAGATTTACGTCACTCAAATATACATCAATTTCAATAAAGATAAAGTGAGGGTTGGTTTCAGTACCTATAAAAGATTATTTTTGCCTTACGGTACAATTTTTGAAGTAAATCTGAAAAAGAGTGTGATGAAAAAGGGCTTATTGACACTGATCCTGGCCCTGGCAGCAGCAGGCATGGCCCGGGCGCAGCAGGGGGATACTCTTATTCAGTATACTCCTGACTTCAAGTTCAGGGACGGGATTTACCTTAACTTTGACATGGTGAAGACAAACAGCCCCATTCCCAAGGCAAAATTGTTCACTTCAGTTGATTACAACGACAAGGATTTCTTTGACCAGGTGATCTCCTCCGAGAAGATTTACTTCTATGATAACCTGGGTATCAGGAAGGAGATTGAGAAAGACAATATCTGGGGCTTTGCGCGCAATGGTGTACTCTACGCCAAGGTGCAGGGAAACTTCAACCGCATCACCTTCTTCGGATCAATAATTCATTTTGTGGCCGACATAACAACCCAGTCGGGATATAACCAGTCGGGCTACTATGATCCCTACTATTCCCCGTACAGGTCGTTCTATTCCCCGTACTATTACAGTCCTTACTCCTCACGCTACTATGATCCCTATTATAGTGGCTACCCGTACCGGAACTCTTCGCGAACTGACCTTAAGATGTTCATGATTGATTTTGAGACCGGCAAGACATACGAGTACAACCTTGAGAACCTCGAGCTTATGCTCATGAGGGACCCGGAGCTGTACGAGGAGTTTGTCTCGATGCGCAACAAGAACCAGAAAAAGATGATGTTCGTATACCTCAGAAAATTCAATGAAAGAAACCCGGTCCTTCTTCCTTCCCCCAGGTAAAAGTCTCATAAGGCACTTTTTACTGTCGCTCCTTCCTCTTCTCGTTTCAGCCACGGCATTGTCCCAGCAAAGGCCATGGCCTACAGCTGATGATGCTGCACGTTTCCTGAAGTCAGTCACCTGTGTTGTTAAGGAAGCAGACCCGTTCTCCTTTTATAATGCAGAGATCAGGGATGCAGTTGACAAATACTGGAAGGTAACCCCGGTAAAATACATAACCGTGGAGGAATTCAATGTAATGCGCAATGATCCGTCATACTCCTTCCTGGTTCTGACAATAACCAACTTCAGCAATGACAAATCGGGTTCCACATATGATTTCCTGAATCTTCTCCAGGGAGCTGATGTGGACGAGCTGGACCAGCATCCCGAGTTCTGTGCTATTCCCCTCTGTTTCTCCGGAGCCCCGGAGGAGGAGTACAGCTACAAGCTGGGTCTCATTATCCGGTTTATGGAGTATCATGCCGAGCTGGTGATGAAGAATCCCTCCACCACGGCTCTCCGGTATCTCAAATACTACAACAAGAATGTTCCTGAGATAAGAAACAAAACAATACTTGTGAGGGAAGATGATCTGGCGCCGGAGGTGAACACCCTTGAAAGGATCGCTGTTCACTATCCATATAAGGTGAGGATAGTTGATGAGGAGGAGATCATACGCGCCATTGAGGAGAAGGAAAAGGATGTCCTGATAGTTCACAAGGTAGGACCTGACGGCGTCAAGCAGACCGGAACGTGCATGAAGACACTGATCGGTACAGATGATGCTGTAATGTATTACTATGACAGTCATATGGTTGACAGCAAAAATGCCAGTGGATTGCTGATAAGTGATCTTAAGAGGCTGGCGCGCTTCTGATGATGCAGCATTTCAACAGATACACCGTCTTTTAAATAAAAAGCAATGGAAGAGATAAAACCCTACACCCAGTCAGAGCGTGATTGGTCAATGTTCTGCCATCTGTCAGCATTCGCCGGTTACTTTTTCCCTTTTGGCGGGATCATCGGTCCCCTGATCTGCTGGATATCCAGGAAGGATGAATCCGAATGGGTCAACCTGAACGGCAGGGCCTCACTTAACTTCCAGCTCTCCATGCTGCTTTACACCGTGTTGCTTATTCCGCTCTGTTTCATCATAGTGGGAATACCTCTGCTGATAGCCCTGGGGATTCTCGAGGTGGTCTGCATCATCGTTGCCAGCATCAGGGCCGCAAGGGGCGAGGTGTTCAAATATCCGATCTCGATTCCTTTCATCCAATAGATAATCCGTCAACATTATAAGGTGGCGACAGGTCTCAGACCTGTCGTTACACCATGATGATACAGGATATGCATACGGGGAATAACATCCCCGTACGCCGTTTTTTCATATTTTTGTCGGGAAATCAATCCTGACATGGCCCAGAAACCATCCATACCAAAAGGCACGCGTGACTTCTCCCCGGCAGAGATGCTTCGCCGAAACCACATCTTCGGCATAATCCGCAAAAACTTTTCGCTCTGCGGGTACCTCCCCATAGAAACACCTGCCATGGAGAACCTTTCCACACTGCTGGGCAAGTACGGGGAGGAGGGTGACAGGCTCATCTTCAGGATTCTCAACTCTGGAAACTTTCTTGCTGACGTCGCACCAGACACCCTCTCACGTGCTGATACATCGGCCCTTACTCAGAAAATCAGCGAGAAGGGGCTCAGGTATGACCTCACCGTTCCCTTTGCCCGTTACGTTGTTCAGCACCGTGACGAGATCACTTTCCCCTTCCGCAGGTACCAGATACAGCCCGTCTGGCGGGCAGACAAACCTCAGAAGGGGAGGTACAGGGAGTTTTTTCAGTGCGATGTGGATGTGATCGGCAGCGACTCCCTCCTCAACGAGGCCGAGCTGGTGCAGATTATTGACCGGGTATTCACGGATCTGAATATCAATACCACGGTGAAGATAAACAACCGCAAGATTCTTGCGGGCCTTGCTGAGATAGCAGGTGCGGCTGACAAGATCACCGACATCACTGTGGCCATTGACAAGCTCGAGAAGATCGGCAGTGACGGGGTAAGGCAGGAACTGCTGCAGCGGGGCATTGATTCTGATGCAATTGCCAGGCTGGAACCGGTCCTGAATCTGAGCGGATCATCCGAAGAGAAGCTCCGTGAGCTGAAAAGTGTAATGGCTGCTTCGGAGGTCGGACTGAAAGGTATAGGAGAGACGGAGGAGTTGCTGGGTTACCTGGCACTGCAGCCTCTGCGCTGTGCCGTTGAGCTTGATCTCTCACTGGCGCGCGGGCTGAATTATTACACCGGAACAATCATCGAGGTCAAGGCGGCAGACCTTCCTTTCGGAAGCATATGCGGCGGCGGCAGGTACGATGACCTGACCGGCATCTTTGGCCTTCCCGGAGTATCCGGGGTGGGCGTCTCCTTCGGCGCAGACAGGATATATGATGTCATGCTGCAGCTGAATCTGTTCCCGGAGCAGACAGGCTCGTCTACAGAGGTGCTTGTAATTAACTTCGGCAAGGATGAACTGCCGGACCTGATGAAGATTGCAGGATCACTCCGGGAGTCCGGGATAGCTGCTGAGCTCTACCCCGAGGCTGTAAAACTTAAAAAGCAGTTTTCCTATGCCGATGCCAGGATGATTCCCTTTGTTGTCATTGCAGGCAGCAACGAGCTTACAGCCGGCCAGGCAACAGTAAAGAATATGAAGACGGGAGAACAGACAGCTGTTTCACTCTCCGCACTCCCGTCATTCATCAGGGAGAGTTAACTCCCCGGTGTTGCCGGCCTGACCTCCCCGGCCCCGCATCCCTGGCTGGCCGGTACCCTGACGGCGCTGGTTGAGCTCACGAAGCAACTGCTGCTTATACTGGTTCTCAACCTGGTAAAGCTTTATTATCTTTTTGGGTGACAGAACCCCTTTCAGGCTCTCATTGAATGATACAACCATTGCAGCTTCGTCGGCAAAGGACTTCGCCA
>JAVEZX010000037.1:0-21597 GCA_034002785.1 Bacteroidales bacterium | reverse complement strand
ATGATGAGCATAGTTGAGATTGCATGGGGCATCGGGATGCTGATAGGCGGTGCCATAATCGGATACAAGAGATTGAACAACTACAAGGTTGTGCTGATAAACCTTACATATCTGGGGCTTGGACTTACATTTGTGTTCTCGGGGATATTGCCACCTACGGGTTTCGCCTGGTTCGCTGCAGTGACTGTAATCGGGGGGATTACAATGACAATGTATTCAGGTTCATTCACAGTTATAGTTCAGACAATGGTTGAACCAACAGCGCTGGGCAGGGTCTTCTCACTCTACTCAAGCGTCACGCTTCTTCCCTCTATGATAGGACTTCTGGCAACCGGATTCATTGCCGATTCAATCGGTATCGCAAACGCATTCATCATCTCGGGGACCGGTATTGCCCTGATGGGGATCTCTGCTTTTATGATACCACCCATCAGGCAGATGGTCAGGGCAGAGGTCAGTCCTCCGTCCTCAGTCAAATAAGGCAATAGGCAATAGGCAATAGGTAGTGGAGATATCATGTAAGTTAGTGCAATATCCCAAGACGGCTGTACCGCAAGACCTTTCCCTTTTCAGACCTTAAACCTACCGGCGAGGTAGCCGGCCATCTCCTCCTGCATCTCGCGGGCTTTCTCCCCTGCAACGGTGTCGAAATTTTCGCTGCTGTCTGCGTAGATGATCCCCCTCGATGAGTTGACAAGAAGGCCACACTGGCTGTTCATCCCATACCGTGCAACCTCTTCAAGGCTCCCGCCCTGGGCGCCCACGCCCGGAACCAGCAGGAAATGATCAGGCACTATCTTCCGGATATCTGCAAGCATCTCGGCACGCGTTGCCCCCACAACATACATCATGTTGTCAATGGTGCCCCATCTCTGGGATACCTGCAGAACCCTCTCAAAGAGTCGCTGACCCTTGTCCGTATGATACTGGAAATCGTCGGCTCCCCTGTTGGAGGTAAGGGCCAGGATAATTGCCCATTTACCCGGGTAGGATAGAAACGGGGTAACGGAATCTTCCCCCATATACGGGGCCACCGTCACAGCATCAAAGGGCATCTCGCTGAAGACAGCCCTTGCGTACATCTTGGATGTGTTGCCTATATCGCCCCGCTTTGCGTCGGCGATAATAAAGATGTTGGTATCAAGCTTATTGATGTACCTCACGGTCTTGTCAAGTGCAGCCATCCCTCTCGGACCATACGATTCATAGAAGGCAAAATTGGGCTTGTAGGCTACAGTATATTTGTGTGTGGCGTCAATGATCCGCCTGTTGAATTCAAATATCGGCTCCTCCAGGTCTGCAACGCATGCCGGCAGTTTGGATATCTCCGGATCAAGGCCGACGCAGAGGAAGGATTTCTTCTTAAGAATTTGCTGAAAGATTTCTTTGGAATGCATTATTGGGATTTTAATAGTCACTGGCCTTCAGCCGCTCGGCATTCTCTGCCATCTGCAGCTTATCGAGCAGCTCCTGAATATTTCCGTCCAGCACCACAGGGAGGTTGTAGATTGTCAGGTTAATGCGGTGGTCAGTGACCCTCCCCTGGGGATAGTTGTACGTTCTGATCTTTGCAGAGCGGTCCCCTGAGGAGACCATTGTCTTGCGCTTGTGCGATATCTCGTCGAGATACTTCTGGTATTCAAGGTTATAAAGGCGGGTACGCAATTCACGCATCGCCTTCTCAAGGTTTTTGATCTGCGATTTCTCGTCCTGACAGGTGACCACCACGCCGGTAGGCACGTGAGTGAGCCTGATGGCGGAATATGTTGTATTGACGCTCTGTCCGCCGGGGCCTGAGGAGCAGTAGGTGTCCTTGCGGATATCCTCACTGCGGATCTCGATGTCAAATTCACCGGCCTCGGGAAGAACAGCTACAGTTGCGGCCGAGGTATGGATTCGGCCCTGTGTCTCTGTCTGGGGTACCCTCTGCACGCGGTGCACACCTGACTCATATTTCATGATACCGTAGACACCGTCGCCGAAGACAGTAAAGACTACCTCCTTGTAACCGCCGGCAGTGCCTTCGGTAAAGTAGTTCAGATCCATCTTCCAGCCCCTCGATTCGATGTACTTTGAGTACATCCTGTAGAGGTCGCCTGCAAAGATGCTTGCCTCGTCACCACCGGTACCTGCCCTGATCTCCATGACGGCATTCTTGTCATCCTCGGGGTCAGCAGGCAGAAGAAGATATCTTATCTCCTCCTCCATATCAGGAATAACCGACAGAAGTGTATCTATCTCTCCCTTTGCCATCTCGCGCATCTCCTCATCCTTCTCAGCGGCCAGCAGTCCCCTTGTGCTCTCGAGGTTGTCAATTGCGCTTTTGTACTTTTCATATGCCTCAACAACAGGCTTGAGCTCCTTGTATTCCTTGTTCAGTTTAATGAACCGCTTCATGTCCGACATGACATCAGGGGAGTTGAGGAGCTCGCCCACCTCCACAAAGCGCTTCTTCACTCCAAGAAGTCTTTCAAGAATAAGATTGTTTGCCATCAGATGCCAAATTTCAGGGTGCAAAGGTAATAATATTAGGGCAGAAGGCAATAGGCAGTAGGCAATAGTGGGGATGCTCGTAGAGCAGTAGGCAATAGTGCAGTCCACAGTTGGCAGTGGGCAGTCGTTCCTGGAGAATGGTGACTGGAGACTGAACGGTATGGTCAGTACACAAACTCCCCCTGCCCGGTGATGATTGTCAGCCTGGGCGATTCGGCGTGCTCACAGCGACCGACAACACGGGCATCCAGGTTGAAACCGGCGGCGATGTCAATGATCGCTGAAGCATCCGCCTCATCAACATAAAGCTCCATCCGGTGACCCATGTTGAAGACGCGGTACATCTCCTCCCATGGCGTGCCTGAACTGCTTTTAATCAGCTCGAACAACGGCGGCACAGGGAAGAGGCTATCTTTTATAACATGCAGTTTATCAATAAAATGCATGATTTTTGTCTGTCCTCCACCCGAACAGTGTACCATACCGTGTACGGCCGGCCGGAGCTGATCAAATAACTTCCTTATAACCGGTGCATAGGTACGGGTGGGCGACAAGACAAGCTTCCCCGCATTGACTCCCGGCACAGCCGTGGGATCAGTGAGTCTCAGCTGCCCGCTGTAAACCAGCGAGGCGGGAATGTCATTATCGTAACTCTCAGGGAAGAGTCCTGAAAGGTAATTGCCAAAGACATCATGCCTGGCCGAGGTCAGACCGTTGCTGCCCATGCCTCCGTTATACTCATCTTCATAGGTTGTCTGACCGTATGATGCCAGCCCGACTATCACATCCCCCGGCCTGATACCGGCATTGTCTATTACATCAACCCTTGGCATTCGTGCAGTGACAGTGGAGTCTACGATGACAGTCCTTACAAGATCACCCACGTCCGCCGTCTCTCCCCCGGTAGACCAGATGCCGATTCCCGCATCCCTCATCCGGGCAAGGAACTCCTCAGTGCCTTCTATCAGGGCTTTTATCACCTCACCGGGGATCAGGTTCTTATTTCTTCCGATAGTAGAGGAGAGCAGAATCTTGTCTGTCACTCCCACGCAGAGCAGGTCATCGAGGTTCATCACCACGGCATCCTGGGCTATCCCCTTCCAGACCGAGAGGTCTCCCGTCTCCTTCCAGTAGATGTATGCAAGTGATGATTTTGTTCCTGCTCCGTCAGCGTGCATTATATTGCACCAAGACGGATCGCCTCCGAGGATATCAGGTATGATCTTGCAGAATGCTCCGGGAAAGAGGCCACGGTCAACCTTGCTGATAGCAGCATGCACCTCCTCCTTTCCCGATGAGACACCTCTCTTTGCATACCGTGAACTGTCTGTCATGATTCCTGTCAGGCCCTTCTCTTACCTTGCCGGTTCATAATCGGTACGCAGCACCCTGAACTCCGTCCGACGGTTGATCTGGTGAGCTATCTCCTTCTGCTCGTCACTGGAGAGGCTGTTAATGAATTGCTCGGTCAGCGATGTACCCAATCTAAGGAATGGAGAATTCTTCACTATCTCCTCGTCAACAACCTTCGGGCTTGTCTCACCGTAACCCCTGGCTGTAAGCCTGTCAGCAGCAATGCCCCGTCCTATCAGGTAGTCCACTACAGACTGGGCCCTCTTCTGCGACAGATCCAGGTTAAACTCCTCAGTGTCACGCGAGTCGGTATGCGACATAAGCTCAATTGTCACATTCGGGTTATCATTCAGTGTCTCTACAAGCTTGTCAAGAGAGACCATCGACTCAGGCCTGAGATCCCATTTGCCGAAGTCATAGAAGATATTCGGCAGCTCAATCGGCCTGTCAATGGGTGTCAGCTGGATTGTAGCCATGAATTCACGGCTCTTGTCCTGCCCCCTGGTGGTCTCCTTTTCCTTTCCGTTAAGAAATCCCTTCTTTGAGGCAAGGAAGATATAATCAACCTCAGGTCTGAGGGTGAATTTGAAGTCGCCTGCAGCGCCAGTCTCTGTCTGCATGTTTGCGCCGTCGCTGGCAATAAGCTGTACGGCTGCACCCTGGACGGGCTGGCCGGTCTTTTCATCTCTGACGAGGCCGGTGACGCTGAAGAGCAGCGGCGGCATCTCAAAAGTGTAGAGGTCATCATCCCCCCTGCCCTTGCGTGCCGAACTGAAGATACCCTTCTCGGCGTCCCTTTCGAAGACAATGCCGAAGTCGTCCGCAGGGCTGTTTATCGGGGGTCTCATGTTCTGAACCACCCACGAGTCGCCACCCTGCGGCGTAGCCCTGAAGATATCAAGTCCTCCCATTCCAATGTGGCCGTCAGAAGAAAAGTAGAGTGTACCGTCACTGTTTACGAAAGGAAACAGTTCGTTACCGCGTGTGTTGATGTCTGTGCCGAGATTTTCGGGACGTGACCATGGGCTTCCGGGAGAAGTGCGTGTTGTGCGGTATATATCTTTACCGCCTATACCTCCGGGCATGTCAGAGACAAAGTACAGCGTCTGTCCGTCAGGCGACAGGGCCGGATGGGCCGCCACCAGAGAGTCAACGAGCAGTTCAATCTTACGGGGATCGCTCCAGTTTACTCCCTCACGTGTGGAGTATATTATCACGCAGCCTTTATTCTCGCGCTTGCCGGCCTCACAGCGGGTGATATATACCTCGGTATAATCCGATGAGAATGAGGGCGATCCGTCCTCAAACTCGGTATTGAGGAAATCAACCGGGACCGGTGTGCTCCATTTGCCTTTCTTATCGAGCCTTGTCTCAAAGATATCAGTAAAGCTCTGCCCCGTGGCGCCGTGCTCCTTGTTGCCCTTTGCATCATCGCGCGATGAGGTAAACCATACAAGTCCGTTGTCATCGCGGGCGTAAGCCGGACTGAAGTCAGAATCCTTTGAGTTGGCCTCCTTCAGCTCTTCGACATTATAGGACTCCGGGGCGGCCTGCCACTCCATTGCAAGCTCGCAGGCACGTATCTGCTGCTCTGTACGCGGATCGCCGGGAACAAGCTGCCGGTATTTGCGGAACTCCTCGATTGCCTGAGGATAGCGCCCCAGCTTCTTTGTGGTCTCAGCCAGCCAGTACTGGGCTTCGGGCTTGGGAAAAGGCGACTTCACCGCCCTTTTGTACCACAACTCGGCGTTTTTGGGATCATTTACCAGTCGGTAACCCTCTGACACCATGAAGACCATTTCAGCCTTAACCTGCTTATCGCGTGTCTTGGAATAGACATCCTTGAAGTAGTCAATTGCCTCGTAATAGCTGCCTGCCTGCCAGGCGGCATATGCGCGTTCCGTCTTCTGCTTCTGCCCGTGGAGCATGGCAGGGAAGAGAAACATAACGGTAACTATGAGAATTATTGATCTATTCATTCCGGCCACCATAGATTTAGTGCAAAAGTAATGATTGTTATTAATGTTAACGAACCGGTGATTCATTAATTACCGGGTTCACGGATATGCAGCAAAAATAATGCCCTCCTTATGAAGAGCATTACTAACCACAAAACTTATGAAAAAAAAACTGCTATCGGGTGAAGAGAAGCTCACGGTACTTTGGCAGTGGCCAGAGCTCGTTGTCTACAACCAGCTCCAGTTTGTCAATATGACTTCGGATCTCCTCCAGGTAGGGCTTGACCTTTGATTCGTAAGCAATCGCCTTTTTGTACGGATCATCCAGCACATTGGCTTTCCTGCGCTCATCAATCATCTCACTGACAAGCTTTTTGATCATGCTGATATGATCAGAGATTGTAACTATCAGCTCTTTGCGTGCACCTGCCAGCCTAAGGAATTCATTGTCGTCAAAGATTTCACGCAAACCCTTCACGTTCTCAACAAGCGATGTCATATAGTTTACGGCTGTTGGGACAATATGATTTATGGCCAGGTCGCCCATGACACGCGATTCTATCTGCAGCTTTTTGGTGAATTTTTCCAGTTCAACCTCCACCCTGCTTTCCAGCTCGCGGTCCGAGAGCACACCCATGCCTACAAGCGTCAGACGTGATGACGGGGTGACGTAGGTCTTCAGTGTTTTGGGCACACTGGGTTCAGCAGAAAGACCCCTGCGAACAGCCTCCTTATGCCACTCGGTACTGTACCCGTCGCCTTCGAAGCGAATCCTTTTTGAATCGATAATGCACTTCTTAAGCGCCTGGAAGATAGCCTCATCCCGCTTCCCGCCGCTGTCTGCCAGGGCGTTGACCTCTTCGGCGAAGGCCTTCAGCTGGCGAGCGACGGCAGCATTGAGTACAATCATGGCGGAACTGCAGTTTGCAGATGAGCCCACGGCCCTGAATTCAAACCTGTTGCCGGTAAATGCAAAGGGTGAGGTGCGGTTACGGTCAGTGTTATCAAGGAAAATACCGGGGATCTTGCCAATGCCCAGCTTGATCTCAGTCTTCTCCTGCGGTGTCATCTTCTTGTCCTTGACCTTGCTTGCAATGCCGTCAAGGATGTCTGAGAGATAGCTACCCAGGAAAACGGAGATTATAGAGGGCGGCGCCTCATGACCTCCCAGCCTGTACGAGTTGTTTTCGTTTGTCACGCTGGCGCGAAGGAGATCCTGGTTGTCATTGACAGCCTTGACCACATTCACAAGGAAAGTCAGGAACTGCATGTTTGTCTTCGGATTCCTGCCCGGCGATAGGAGATTGACTCCGGTATCTGTCATCATGGACCAGTTATTGTGCTTGCCGGAGCCGTTCACCTCGGCAAAGGGCTTTTCATGGAACAGCACCCTGAACTTGTGCTTCCTTGCCACCCTGCGCATCACATCCATGATCAGCTGGTTATGGTCAACCGCGAGGTTGGCCTCCTCAAAGACAGGTGCGCACTCGAACTGGTTCGGGGCAACCTCGTTATGACGGGTCTTTACAGGTATGCCAAGCTTGTATGCCTCATATTCGAACTCCTTCATGAAAGCCTTGACCCTTTCGGGGATCGAGCCGAAGTAGTGGTCGGACAACTGCTGGTCCTTCGACGAAGGGTGCCCCATCAGTGTACGGTCTGCCAGCATCAGGTCAGGACGGGCGAAATAGAGTGCCTCATCAATCAGGAAATATTCCTGCTCCCATCCGAGAGTGGCAATCACTTTTTTGACATCCTTGTCAAAGAGGTGGCATACCTCCACGGCTGCCTTGTCCAGTGCTGCAAGTGAACGAAGGAGAGGGGTCTTATAGTCGAGAGCCTCCCCTGTATATGAGATGAAGACCGTCGGGATGCAAAGGGTGTTGCCCACTATGAATGCAGGAGAAGAGACATCCCATGCAGTATATCCCCGTGCCTCGAAGGTGTTCCTGATGCCACCGCTGGGAAAGCTCGAGGCGTCAGGCTCCTGCTGTACAAGAACCTCGCCAGAGAAGATCTCTATGATCGTCCCCTGCTCTCCCCTGCCCACAAAGGCGTCATGCTTCTCAGCGGTGGCGTCTGTGAGCGGATGGAACCAGTGCGTGAAATGCGTCACCCCATGCTCCATGGCCCAGGCCTGCATGCCGGTAGCCACCTGGTCGGCTATCTGTCTGCTTATCTGTGTGCCTTCCTCAATAGCAGTAATAACTGCACGGTACGCTTCCCGGCTAAGAAAACGCTCCATCTTCTGCCTGTCAAAAACATTCTTCGAAAAATAGGTGGAAACCGGTTCCGCCGGAACGGGGACTTCAACAGCTTCCCTGTTGAACAGTTCCTTCAATGCACTGAAACGTAATTCTGCCATGATCTGATTTTTTTGTAAAAATAGATCATTTTCAGAATACACCCCCAATTTTTTGAGGTATTTTTTGATATTTTATATGTTTTTTGATGACCACCCCCTATTTTTTGGGGGTATTTCTCATTTTTTAGTCTGTTTTTATAATAGTACGGCATTCGGCACGGGTAAAGATGCCATATTGTGATTTTTCAAAATCAACTGCCACTATCTTGTATTCCGGGGTAAGGGTGAACTCATCACCGATGCCGCTTGTGAGGAAGTTGATTGCAGCTTCGGGGAAGTGAAAGGTTGTATAGATCACGCCCGGCTTCACCACGTCTGTAACCTTTACCTTCATTGTGGTTATCCCGCGTGCGGAGAAGATCCTGGCATAATCACCCGTCACCAGCCCCTTGGCCCCGGCATCAATGGGATGTACAAACAGAATGTCCTCAGTGATGATCTCGCTGTTGGGCGTCCGGCGGGTCATTGTACCACTGTTGTAATGCTCAAGCAGCCTGCCTGTTGTAAGTATATACGGGAATCGCTCCGCGTTTTCATTCAGCTCCGGAGAGATGTCATAATCCCATGAATGGAACTTACCTGCTCCCCTTTTGAATGTCTCCGTATGGAGGATCTTCGTGTCAGTGCCGTCCTCCCTGACAGGCCACTGCTTGCCGCTGTGGCCGAGCTCATCCCATTTGACCCCCTTGAAGAACGGAACGATACCTGCAATCTCCTTCAGGATTACATCTGCCGAATATCCTTCCTGCTGATAGCCCATCCTTCTCATCATATCCACCACTATCTGTCCGTCGGGTTTCGTGCCCTCGAGCGGCTCAACCACCTGCTGCACCTTCTGTATCCTTCTCTCACCGTTTGTGAACGTCCCCTCCTTCTCAAGGAATGATGAAGCGGGGAACACCACGTCTGCAATGCGTGCCGTCTCCGTCATAAAGAGTTCCTGCACCACGAGAAGGTCAAGACCCTGCAGTGAGCTCTTCACATGGCAGGTGTTCGGATCGGTCTGAAGTATGTCTTCACCCATGATCCAGAGTGCCTTCAGGTCACCCCGTGCAGCTGCGGTGAACATCTCCGGGATACGGTAGCCGGGAACCGTGGGGTGCTCGGCACCGTAGTAGGCATTATAGAGTGCAATATTTGCAGGATCGGTAACCGACAGATACCCGGCACCCTGGTGCGGCTGGATACCCATGTCGGCCGCACCCTGGACGTTATTCTGTCCCCGCAGCGGATTGACACCGGTGCCTTCCCTGCCTATGTTCCCGGTCATCATGGCTATATTGGAGATGAGTGTTATCGCCTTTGTCGCCTGCCAGTGTTCGGTGACGCCCAGACCGTGAAACTCCATCGCAGAGCCGGCCGAACCGTATTCAATTGCAGCAGCCCTCACCTGGGCGCGTGGCACTCCACATATCTTCTCAAGCAGATCAACATCCAGCGTTTCCAGGTACTTCCTGAATCCTTCCCACCCTTCTGTGCGGGAGTTTATGAACGTTTCGTCAATGAGACCCTCGGCAAGCAGATAGTATGCAAACAAATTAAGCACAGCCACATTTGAGCCTGGATTGATCTGCAGGTGATGTTTCGCCAGCCTGGCGATCTCGATCTTCAAGGGGTCAATTACGATAAGCGGTGTACCGGACTCCACAACAGATCTCAGTCGTGCGCCCGTCACCGGGTGTGCCGATGACGGGTTTGCACCTATTATAAGTATGCATCCCGTCTTGTAGATTTCTTCGATTGAATTTGTAGCTGCTCCCGTTCCGTAGGCCCACTGCATGCCCATGGCCGTAGGTGCGTGGCACACCCTTGCACAGCCGTCAATATTGTTTGTTCCGATTATAATCCTGAAGAATTTCTGCATCAGGTAGTTCTCCTCGTTTGTGCATCTTGCCGAGGAGATGCCGGCCAGTGCGTCAGGGCCATGTTGTTCCTTTATCTCCCTGAACCTGCGGGCGGTATAGTCATACGCCTCGTCCCATGAGACCTCTGTCAGCACTCCATCTTTCCTGATCAGCGGGGATCGGAGCCTCTCAGGATGGTTATAGAATTCAAAGGCGTACCTTCCCTTGATGCAGGTATGCCCCCTGTTGGTGGCACTGTCGAGCGGGGCCTCTATGCCCCTTACCACGCCGTCAATCACCTTCACGTCGAGGTTGCACCCCACACCGCAGTAGGTGCAGGTGGTGCGGACACTCCTGTCAGCCTTGAGCGTCTTCACGGAGTAGCGGTCGTGGAGCGCGTTGGTGGGGCAGGTCTGAACACAGGCGCCGCAAGAGACACAGGGTGAATCACGGAAGGTGCTGTCGAAGCCCTTTATGATCCGGCTGTCTGAACCTCTCCCCATTATCCCCAGCACATGCTCAGCCTGCAGCTCGTCGCAGGCCCTTACGCAACGGTAGCATTTGATACACTCCGTAAGGTCTGACCATACATATGGCCTTGTTTTATCCGTCTCATGCACCGCTATCTTACGCCTGTAGCGCACTTCCGGATTGCCGGCAGCGGCTACAACCGACTGGAACTCGGTTGGCAGCATCCCCGGATCAGGGGTGAGCCTTTCAGGCGGATATTCAGAAAGCACAAGCTCGAGGATATTCTTCCTCAGACGCTTTATCCTGTCTGTAGACGGATAGATGTAGTATCCCGGTGCCACCGGTGTGTGGCATGATGCCATCACCCTTCCCGGCCCGTTCTCCTTTAGTGCAACTTCCACCGAGCAGACCCGGCATGAACCGTAGTTCTCAAGGTTATCAGCCTGGCACAGGGTTGGTATCATCTCTCGCCCCGTGTGCCTGCGGACAAACTCCAGTATTGTCTCCCCCGCCTCAATCGCGAAGGGCTTATTGTCAATATATGCTGTCTTTTCCATGACTATGCCTCCCTTGATGTGAAATATTCCTTCAGTTCGTCACTGAAATAGTGCAATGCATTATTCACCGGCAGAGGCAGTCCGCCTCCCAGTGCGCAGAGCGAACCCAGCTGCATCGTCTCCAGCAGATCATCAAACAGCTGACGGTCAATTTTCTCTCCCTTGCCGGCAGCACCTGACAGCAGTTCGAGGCCGCGAGCCGATCCAAGCCTGCACGGGAAACACTTGCCGCAGGACTCCTTTTTGGTAAACTCGAAGAGGTGCTCCAGGAGTTTTATTACCGGGAAGTCGGCCGGGACTGATACAATGCCAGCATGTCCGAGCAGGAAGCCCTCGCGTGCGAACGACTCGAAGTCGAGCGTAAGGTCATCAACGCGGGATGAAGGCACCAGCCCTCCCAGCGGCCCTCCTATCTGGAACGCTTTCACCGGATAGCGCGTGCCGCCACCAAGCTCATCTATGACTGTTCTGAGCGGAGTACCCATCTTTACCTCCAGCAATCCGGGCTTATTGAAGGCTCCGTCGAGGGAGACGAGCTTTGTGCCGGGCGATTTCTCCGTTCCCATGGAAGCCCATGCAGCACCACTCTCCTCAAGGATGTAGTGGACGTTTGCAAACGTCTCCACATTGCTCAGAACGGTAGGCTTTCCAAAGAGGCCGTACACTGCCGGAAACGGCGGGCGGGTGCGCACCTCGGGGCGCAGACCTTCTATCGAGTTGAGCAGGGATGTCTCCTCGCCGCAGATGTATGCCCCGGAGCCTTCGACCACATGAAACCGGAATCGGGCAATATGATCACTGTCTTCTCCTGTGGCCATGCCTGCATCCTCAAGCTGCCTGACGGCATCCCGGACCCTCTGCACTGCCAGCGGGTACTCTCCCCTGATATATACTACTCCGGTATCTGCACCGGTGATTATTCCCGTCATCAGCATTCCGAAGAGCACGGTATGAGGCCTCTCTTCCAGCAGCCACTTGTCCGAGAAGGCACCGGGGTCACCCTCATCACCGTTGCAGACAACGTATTTTTTGGCGGCTGCGGCATCGCGCGACGAACGCACCTTGACGTGGAACGGGAACCCTGCCCCTCCGCGTCCGCGCAGACCGGAGGCCTCAAGCTCCCTGAGAGCCTCCTCCTCCTTTCCTGTCCACCGGTATGCAAGGGAGTAATACTCCTTTACGACACCTGTTGGAGTGAGCAATGCCGGCATATCGACATTGGAACTGACCCTCATGGTCTCCGGATGTTCGCTGCCTGTAATCAGCCGTATCTCCCCGTTGACGAGGAACGCATCGTTGGAGTGGCAGTGCCCCAGGCAGGTCATCAGACCGATCTCATCCTCCGGGTACTTCTCCAGCAGGGTTCGTCTCACCTCGTCGCTTTTGCCGGAAGTGAGGCAAGCCGTTCCGTCGCACATGAAGACCTTCTTCCCGTGATGAGAGGGTTGAAGGAAATCATAGAATGAGCCGGCGCTGAGAACAGCCGCATGACCGGTCATGAATTCTTCGGCAACCGTCATGAGTTTCCCGTCTGCCCCGCCATCGGCAGAGGCACCCGCAATAGTGTCATATAAGCTGTCTGTCAGGCCTCTTCTCGAAGAGAGTCCTCTTAGATTTTTGGACATGGCTATACTGTTTTAACTTTTCCAATATATTAACTTACTGCGTGATGTGCATCAAAAATGAGAATTATCATATTAACCGGAAGTTAAATAATAATGAGAAGATGGCGCATCCTTTTGTTTAACTGATTTTTGTTATATTTGTCGCCTGTATTTTTTCAAGATCTAAATTCATATTTAATTAGTATTCAGATGGCAATACTTCAGACCCTGAGAGAGAAGGCGGGACCGCTTGTGGCAATAGTGATCGGAGTTTCCCTGCTTCTCTTTGTTGTAAGTGATTTTTTCGGTAACAATACCGCCCAGCGCCGTAAGGCAGATAAATATTACCAGCTTGCCGACATAGACGGTGAGGAAGTATCCTACCAGGACTTCGAGGCGCGTCTTCAGGACCTGGTTGAGATCTACAAGATGTCAGGTACCTCCGAGGTCAACGAGGAGATGATGGAGAGTCTGAGGGAGCAGGTATGGCAGCAGATGCTCTCCGAGAAGCTGATGGACAAGACCTACAGGCAGACAGGCCTGGGCGTCAGTCCTGACGAAGTGGAGATGCTGGTTTTCGGCGATGACCCGCATCCCATCGTAAGGCAGCTCTTCTCCGATCCTGCATCGGGTGCGTTCAACTCATCATTTCTGGTCAATTTCCTGAAGGCCACGGAGACTGATGAAGCAACAAAGAGATACTGGTTATTCTTTGAGGATCAGATTATCAATGACAGGCTGAATACCAAGCTTGTAAACCTGATGTCAAAGGGTCTCTACGTAACCGGCAAGCAGTCGGAGTTTGAGAACAGCCTGTCAGCGAATACGGTCAACTTCAGCTACATGGTTCGCAACTATGCTGCCATTCCGGACAGTCTTGTTACGGTAACCTCGGACGAGATAAGGAAATATTATGACAGGCATAAGGATAATTACAAGCGCGGAGCTAGCCGTGACATTGAATACATGGTCTTTGAGATCACCCCTTCGGAGTCTGACATGCAGGAGACTGAGCGATGGGCTGAGGGCGAGAAAGAGAGCTTTGCCACTGCACCTGACATTGTACAGTACATCAATCTGACCGCAGACACCCGTCATACGGGTTTCTACAGGACAGCCGGAGAACTGCCCGAGAGTCTTCGTCCGCTGGCTGAGGCCGGCGACAGGTCAGCCGTGCAGGGTCCCTGGTTCGAGGACGGCGCATACAAGCTGGCACGTATCGTGGATATAGCCGAGCGTCCTGATTCAGTAAGGGCGGCACATATACTTCTCACCCCGAACGCATCCAGGAGCCTTGCACAGGCCAGGAAAGAGGCAGACAGTCTCATTGCACTGATTCGCTCAGGGATTGACTTCAATGCTCTGGCAATGGCCAATTCCGATGACCAGGGTTCCGCACAGGTTGGCGGTGACCTTGGCTGGTTCGGTGAAGGAATGATGATCCTCCCCTTCAATAACGCCTGCTTCAGCAACAATAAGGGTGATCTTGTGACTGCCGAGACAAGCTATGGGATTCATGTTATCAAAATTATTGACCAGAGCCGCAAGGTAAAGAAATACGACATTGGCATCGTTGACCGTCAGGTCATTCCGGGCACCGCTACAACCCAGCGTATATACTCGGACGCATCTCAGTTTGCAGGCACCAATGACAATTACGAAAAATTCAACAAGGCTGTGGCCGAGGGGAGCCTCAACAAGAAGCTCGCGATGAATGTCACTCCTGACCAGAAGGAACTGCCGGGCCTGCCTCAGTCAAGAGGTCTGATCATGGCACTGTTCCAGAACAGCAAAGCCGGCAGCATTGTACTCGACAACAACAGTCAGGCAGTATTCGAACTTCCTGACATGTATGTTGTGGCATACTGCTCCAGGGCACAGGAAGAGGGAATCGCACCGGTTGAGGATGTAGCATCAGATATCAGGTTTATTCTTGCCAAAGAGAAGAAGGCAGAAATTATAGCCGGAGAAATGACGAAACTGGTGGCAGAAGGCAAAACCATAAATGATATTGCTGCCCACTATAATACAACCCTACAGGATGCCGCAGGCATCAACTTCAGGTCATATTCCGTACCGGGCGCCGGTATTGAGCCAGCCCTGATAGCAGCAGCATCTGCTTCTGAACCGGGCTCGCTGTCAAAACCGGTAGAGGGAAACAACGGAGTCTACATGTTTGTTGTCAGCGATGCCACCCCGGCAGTTGCTGAAGACCTTGCAATGGTGAAGGAGAGAATGAACTCCAGCTACCAGATCAGGGCCTCATATGAAGCCTACCAGGCCCTCCGTGACAAGAAGGAGGTCAAGGATATGAGATACAAATTCTATTAATATACCGTATTCCCATGATATGAGGTAGCGGCGGGTCACAGACCTGCCGCTACTCATATTATATGCAGGCATCAACCGGCCTGAGACCTGTCACTGCCTGCATTTTATGCTGATATTATCCCTCCTTGCCCTGAGACATGGCGTTGACGAATTCAGCAGGAATATTGTAAACATCCAGCAGGATCAACCCGTCAAGGCAGTTGTTGAAATCGGGATCCACATTGAAGCCGATTATCCTCGCATTGAGCTCAAGGTATTTCTTGAGCAGCACAGGAATTCTGTAACCATTGTCAATATCACCTATAACCTTCTCCACTCTGCTGATATCACGGTCGGCCGACGAGATAATTATCTCGCTGTCAACACGCTTGTCAAGCTGTACGTTAAACCTGTTTCGTGGTCTTATATGTCGGGCCATCTCCCTGTCATAAAAGTTATTGCGGACAAACTCCACGATCAGCGACTTTGAGAATTCCGAAAATTCATTGCTTATGCTCACAGGGCCGATGAGCCACCTGTAGCCTGAGTTCCGGAGCAATACCGTCAGCAGCCCTTTCCAGAGCAGGAAGAGTGACATCGCCTTCTTCTGATATTCCGGCACCACAAACGACCGGCCCAGTTCAAGGGATTCAGCAAGGACAGGCTCAAAGGCCTTGTCTATCCTGAAAAGCGAGTTTATGTAGAATCCCTTAACGCCGTACTGGCTTAGTATCTCGTTGCCCTTGCCTATCCTGTAAGCGCCTACCAGCGCACCGGCCTCATCATCCCACACTACCAGGTGATGATAATAGAAGTCGTATTCGTCGATATCAGTTGCCCTGTTGGTGCCCTCTCCCACAGCCCTGAAAGTGATCTCGCGCAGTCTGCCGATCTCACGGATCATGACGGGTATTGAACGTGTGGGAGCAAACAGCACCGAATAGTTGCCGCTTCTGAACAGTTCACATGAATGCCTGATTGAGTCAATCTCGCTGCGCAGTATCTCCCTGTCCACTGCCGGCTCAACAGGCTCCTGCCGGTGTATGCGGCGACTCCTGAAGCCTGCAAAGAAAGGCCTTGCCTCCAGGCCGGGGCCTAGTGAATAGGTCCGGGCCCTCAGGTATCGGCCAAAGCGGGCTAAATCTCCGAATCCCGCCTGCTCCTTTACTGTAATGACCTGCCCCATCCGCACCTTAATTATCTTGTGCCGCTTGTTTATCAGTTCCCTCCCAAGGCCGGCAGTACCCAGCAACGGGTGGATCCGGTCCAGAATGTGGTACCATCTAGAGTTGGTACCATGGAAATAGACGGGTATAACCGGCACCCCGGCCGTCCTGACGGCCATCAGCACCGGCTCCTGCCACTCCCGGTCAATGATCAGTCCTGACTCCGCCTGGTAGGTCGACACCTCTCCGGCAGGAAAGAGGGCAAGTCCGTGCCCTTCGCTGACATGGCTCATGGCCTCGGCGACATAGTCAGAATGTGATTTTTTCTCCCTGGCACCGCCCTGTCCGTCTGACGGGAGTATAAGCTTTCTAAGCGGATCTATCTTCTGCAACAGAAAATTGGCCGCTACCTTGACATCAGGACGACGCTTCATCAGGATCTTCAGCAGGATAATAGCATCGATACCTCCGAAGGGATGGTTGGAAACAGTGATGAACGGTCCGTTCAGGGGAATGTTCCCGAGCTCCTTTTCAGATACTTCGAATTTTATATCAAGGTGATCAAGTATTGAATTAATGAACACGGCCGGATCACTGTCATAGGTACTGGCATAGACCCTGTTGAGCCTGTTGTAGCGAAAGATCCTCATCAGGGCCTGGGCAATGACCTCCCCGCCGCGTATATCAAGATGAGTAGCCCTGGCCAGCTCTTTAGATGTCAGAAGATTCATCTGTTGTCTTACTGATTATTAACGGGAGCGCATCCTCCCAGCCAAGCGGCATTATATGAACACCGCTAATTCCCTTTTTTGCCTTCAGCTTCAAAAGATTTTCCGCTGTAATGGCAACACTCTCCTCTGCAAACCGGTCGCCCGCATCCGCCAGCCTCTTCATCACCTGAGCCGGGATGGTCACACCCGGGATATTGTCATTAAGATACCGTGCCAGTTTCAGAGTCCTTATCGGGCTGATCCCCGCCAGTATGAAGACCTTGTCAAGCAATCCGAGTTTTTCCAGCTGTTCGAGCCACGGATCGAGGCTGTCAGGATCAAAGACCAGGTTTGTCTGGAGGAACTGTGCGCCGGCATTGACCTTTTTCATAATGCGAAGCGCCTGAAGTGCGGGGTCCAGGGCAAACGGTGCAGCAGCTGCGCCGAGAAAGAGCTTTGGTTTGTTCTTAATCTCCCTGCCGTCGAGGTATATCCCTTCGTCCCTCATCCTTCGGAGGATCCAGAGCATCTGCACCGAGTCGATATCGACGATGTTCATGTTGCTGCGGGGCCTGGGGCCAATCCGAGGGCTGTCACCCGAGAGGCAGAGTATGTTGTGAACCCCGATGGCGTTGGCTCCTATGGCCAGCGACTGGAGGCTGTTTCTGTTGTTGTCGCGTGCAGAGATCTGCATCACGGGGTCAGCGCCCATGGAGGAGGCCACGGAGGAGCATGCCGCACTTGACATCCTTGGCACCGCTGATGAGCCGTCGGTAAAATTGACGGCCGTCACATATGGCTTGACAAGCAGTATCTTTTCCTTCAGTCTGGCGGTGGCAGCAGTAAGCGGCGGGGTCACCTCGGCGGTGATGACGAAACGTCCGCTGCGCAGCTCACTCTCAAGGGCCGACTGCGGTTCTGTTGCAGCAGGAGGATGATAATCCGAATCCCCCTTCCACCAGTCGGGCTGACGGATAGGTCTGAAAACATGCTCCTCAAGCGCTGCGCCGAGTGATTGCCCCCTGCGTGCGGAAGGGACAAAGATTTTCCGCAGCCCGGCCTTCCGGGCTGTACGCACCACTTCACCCCACGTCTCCGTTCCTGCCCTGTCCCAGTCTACGGGGGGAAGCACCTCGAGCAGCTTATGCATGCGGTGCATCCTCCGTGACCGTTCATAGATGAGTTCCCAGGCACAGCGCCTGGTGGGATCAACATAGCAATACCCGTTGTTCACTCCGCCGCAGGGGCCGTTCCTCAGTCCCTTGGGACAGGCCATATGGCAGATAAAAGCCGTCTCCTGAAGGAGGCAGTTACCGCACATCCGGCAACCGAAGAGCGGTCCCTTGACCACTCTTTCAGTCAGTGCCAGTATGCGCTTCCCTGCAGGCTGCCTGCCGAATGGCCTGAATGCAGGCTGCCAGCGGCGCAGGGGAGTGAAAAGGGCCATCGTCCTGTCAGATGATGTACATGTTTATCAGTTGCTCGTAAAGCTCCTGCTTTCCGCTGATCTTTTTAGGTTCACCAACTTTCTTTGCCAGCTCGCGGAGATCGGCAAGTGAAAGCTTGCCCTTCTCAAACTGTGCACCGTCACCCTTATCGAATGAAGCATACCTCGCTTTGCGCAGCTTGAGATAATCAGATTCCTTCAGTATGTTCTCAGCAATTACAAGACCCCTGGCAAAGGTGTCCATACCGTTTATATGAGCTATGAAGAGATCCTCGGGATCAGTGCTGTTGCGTCTTACGTGGGCATCGAAGTTGATACCTCCCGTCTTGAAGCCGCCTGCCATCTGGATTACAAGCATTGCCTCCGTGATCTCATTGATGTTTGTCGGGAACTCATCGGTGTCCCACCCGTTCTGGTAGTCACCCCTGTTTGCGTCTATGCTTCCCAGCATCCCGGCATCGGCAGCCGTCTGAAGATCATGCTGGAAGGAGTGGCCGGCAAGGGTGGCATGGTTGACCTCCACGTTGAGCGCGAAGTCCTTGTCGAGACCGTAGTGTCTCAGGAAACCTATTACAGTTGCGGCATCATAGTCATACTGGTGCTTGGTGGGCTCCATGGGTTTGGGCTCGATGTAGAACTTGCCCTTGAATCCCTTCTGCCGTGCATAATCACGTGCAAGGGTAAGCATCATTGCCAGGTGCTCGAGCTCACGCTTCATATCAGTGTTGTGAAGAGTAAGGTAGCCCTCGCGACCTCCCCAGAAGACGTATCCCTGGCCGCCAAGTGCAATTGTTGCGTCAATTGCATTCTTCAGTTGCACGGCGACATTTGTAAGCACATTGAAATCGGGATTGGTGGCTGCTCCGTTCATGTAACGGGGATTGCCGAAAACATTTGCCGTTCCCCAGAGAAGCTTCATACCACTCTCCTTCTGTCTTGCCTTGATCACAGGTACCCACTTTTCGAGGCGCTTCTCGATCTCAAATACTGATCCGTCACCAACAAGGTCGGTATCATGGAAGCAATAGTACGGCGCTCCAATCTTGTCAAAGAACTCGAAAGCCATGTCAAGCTTTACCTTTATCCTGTCATCACCCTCAAGGCCGTCATACGGAAAATCCCGTGTCTTCGCACCGAAAGTATCTGTTCCGTCACCGCAGAATGAATGCCAGTAAGCTATCGCAAAGCGAAGGATATCCTTCATCTTTTTACCGCCTACTTTTACTTCCGGATCATACCATTTGAATGCCAGGGGATTCTTTGAATTCCTGCCCTCATACTGAATCTTCCCGATCCCGGGGAAAATCTCACTAGTCTTCTTTTTTGCCATTTTGTTTAAATTATTCGTATAGATAGTTCTGAAGCAGATCAAGCCACTCCATATATTTAATGTCATATATTTCCGAAAGCCGGCT
Source organism: Bacteroidales bacterium (assembly GCA_034002785.1). GTDB lineage: Bacteria > Bacteroidota > Bacteroidia > Bacteroidales > VadinHA17 > SR-FBR-E99. The sequence continues at coordinate 1,904 of JAVEZX010000037.1, read as the reverse complement.
GTCAGGCTCGCTTGACCCGGTCACCTTAAGGCCTGCAAAAGCCTCCTTCTCGGACCTGAAGAAACCGCATCCGATTCCGGCACCCCGTGCAGCCCCGACAGAGCCGTCAGTATTGTAAAGCGTTATTACCGTTGAGGTAAGGCTTGAAAGAATATCCCTGAATACCTTGCTCAGGAACATGTTCGACTCGCCTGCACGAATCGCTGTGGGATTGATGCCGGTCTCCTTCATTATCTCCAGCCCGAAGCGGAAGCTGTACGCTATGGACTCCTGCGCTGCGCGATAGAGGTGCCCCTGCCGGTGAACATTGAAGTTCAGGCCGTGAACGGAAGAACCGATATCCTTGTTTTTAAACATCCTCTCCGCCCCGTTACCGAAGGGAAGGATAGTGAGACCGTCACTGCCCGGGGCAACGGCAGCAGCCAGGTCATTCATTGCCGGATAACTGAGTCCGGCACCCGTGTTCTTCTTAAGCCAGGAGTTGAGTATTCCGGTGCCGTTGATGCATAAAAGGACACCCAGCCTCGTCAGTCTCTCCGTGTGGTTGACATGCAGAAAGGTGTTTATGCGCGACATGGGGTCAAACTGCGTCCTGTCCGTCACCCCGTAGATAACCCCCGAGGTGCCAGCGGTAGTGGCAACCTCTCCGGGTTGCAGTACGTTGAGTGACAGTGCATTATTTGGCTGGTCCCCAGCCCTGTATGAAACGGGGATGCCTGCCTTGAGTCCAAGCTCACCGGCAACCTTGCCGGTAAGTTCACCCTGGATCGAGAATGATTCAACCGGATCTGCCAGCAGGGCACTGTCAATTCCGTAGTAATCGAGCAGTTCTTCGGAGACATCTCCCCTCATATAATCCCAGAATATTCCTTCAGAAAGGCCGGTGTATGATGTTTTGATCACATCGGTCAGTCTCATGGCAAGATAATCGCCGGGAAGCATGATCTTGTGAATCTTGCTGTAAATGGCAGGTTCATTCTCTCTGACCCATGCCAGTTTCGATGCTGTAAAGTTACCGGGGGAGTTCAGCAGGTGATGCAGGCAGAAGTCCTTTCCCAGCCTGTCAAAGGCCCTTTCTCCGATCTGGACTGCCCTGCTGTCACACCAGATAATCGAAGGACGGAGAACATTCTTGTTTTTGTCAACTGCCACGAGGCCGTGCATCTGGTAAGATATGCCGATGGCTCCTATATCATTTCGCTTTGTTCCCAATGGCTCCAGACAGGCTGCCAGTGCCAGTGTAAAGTTCTTCCACCACTCTTCCGGGTTCTGCTCGGCCCAGCCGGGTACAGGTGCGGAGATCTCCATCTCGGCAGGGGGATATGAGGCCGCTGACAGGGTCTTGCCAGTTCCTCCGTCAACAACGGATACTTTTACTGATGAGCTTCCGAGGTCAATACCTAATAATAACATACAGGTTCTTTTTTAATAAAAATTTCTCACTGTCGTGATAAATGTACGGATATTTTCCGTAGGTGCATCAGGAGGCATACCTCCCCCGCATGACCATATAATTCCTTGTGTGTCGCCAGCTTCGCGCATCATGCTTATAACACCGGCTTCCACTTCGGCCGGAGTGCCCATGGCAAGCACATCGCGCGGCGGCAGGTTTCCGAGCAGTATAACACCATCACCGGCCAGCTTCCTTATCTCGGTTATAGGGTGATTGAAGCTGAAATTAAAAAGATTGATGCCTATTTCCTGTAGATAACCTGCAGTGATCTGTCCTGCGGCATCATTATGAAAAAACCCTGCTTTGGGATTAAATGTTTTATAAATCCTTTTCAGATGTGGCAGCACAAAGGTCTCAAAGTCGGGCTGACCCAGGAATCCGACAATGTCATCAAGAACAAGCACTCCCTGGATATCCGGAAACTTCTCATACTGAAGTTCCAGCCAGTCAA
>JAVEZX010000036.1:0-22770 GCA_034002785.1 Bacteroidales bacterium | reverse complement strand
ATCCGCCCGCACCGCTGACAACGGTCCAGAGACCGGAATAGGGTCCCGGGTCATTGCCTTCAAGGGTGGTGGTTGAGAGCCCGCAGAGCGACTGGTTCGTGCCGGCATTCGAAGGAGTCGGAAGCTGGTACACAGTCACTGTATTGGCGTCGACAACACCCGTTCCTGTACCGCCGTTGAACCTGAATCCCGTCAGCCTGTAAACACCGGACACTGTTGCCGGCAGGGAGTATGGCAGAGAAGTCACCGTCACATCAGGCTGAACAATCCCGTCAATTGTATAGGACAGGATATAATTCAGGCTTATGGGTGAGAACGAAATAAAACTAACCGGGATGCCTCCCGAGCCGCAAATGGGGGCAAAGGAAGAGAATGAGGCCCTGGCAAGTGTTCCTGATATGCTGGCAGTGGTAAAGTCAGAGGGGGTGGAGCCCGTTGACACGCTGCCGGTTGTTTCAACCTCCCCGTTATTATTGTTTCCCGATGCCGTGGACGCAAGCTCCCTCCACATGCTGGTGCTGTAGCCGGCGACTCTCATGTCGGCAAGGCCGTTTGCGGTGACGAGAGGAGTCAGATCGCTCTGCGGATCCCAGCCTATCCTGACCCTGGCAGATGCCGGTGAGGAAGAGGATACGCTCCAGTACTCAAGTGTGTTCGTCACATCAAGCGGCGGAGCTATTGAAGTTGCAGTATTGTTTGGCGAAAAGTATTCGGCAGTGAATGATGCCGTGGTTCCTGCCGTTGAAACGAGGGTGAAACGGTGGCCTTTAATGACACCCCGGCCCAGCGGATAGAGAAAACTTTCACCGTTAATTATCTGTTTTGTGAGGGGGCCGCTGACCCATGACGTAGCGCTTCCGCCAGCCGGTACAACAGCCGTTTGTGAGGTGCTGAGAATGATAAGTCTTCCTGTCGGCGGCACGCTTACTACACCGTTTGTCAGCATGAGCTGATTGCCAACCTCGATATCTGCCCCATCGTTTAGTGTCAGTCCTGCAGTATTGTTGATTTCGATGTTCCAGAACCGGTTACTTCCGGTGAAGTTGCCGGTTGCACCTCCCAGTGACTGTACCGCGCTGCCGGAGAAGGATACTGTGGCTGCGGGGTATGTCCCTGTACCACTTTTGAATGAGCCTGAATTGTATCTTTCAAATGATCCTTGCAGAGTTAGCTTCCTGTTATTGACGCTGTTGTCAAGGAGGGGACCGTCGATTACAAGTCTTTTGCAGACGGTGAGATCGGCATTGGGCAGAATCCTGGTACCGGTTCCCGAGAAGATTAGGTTTGGAACTGAGGTATAAACGCCTGAGACGATTGTGTAGGATCCGCTGCCGCCGTATTCGATTGTGCCGTTTCCGGAGCAGTCGGTAAATTCATTGAAGGTACCACCGGGCATGTTGCCTCCCTCGAGGTATATCTTGCCGTCACCGGCGACGTTTCCAAGATTGTGGCCGAATGTTGGTGCCACAAGTCTTAATTCATTGTTGATCACAGCATTAAGAACTGAGATAAAATTGACGTCAGCCGTAACCACGTGATCTATTATTACATTACTTCCCCTTGGTCCTCCGGCAGGACAGGGTGGCGAAGAACCGACCGGAGTCCATATTGACGGGTCGGACCAGTTTCCATTACTGTTGGTGATGTACTCCGGGACCTCAGGCGGAATTGCAGCGTCGGTACCCGCCGTGTAATCACCATTTAAGTTGTTGCCACCCGTATAGTAGAACGCAACTGTGTTGGCGGTCTCATTTACATTATCAGTGGCGGCACCGGGTGTCGCCTTGTCCCAGGTTCCTCCCGGCTGCACCAGCCTGGCCGCAACATAGGCTGCCTCGTTGCCTGAAACATCAGCTGTCAGGTAACTGAAAACAAGGCTTGCGTTAAGACCGGATATGCCGGAACTCTCCGCCTGCCAGTAATAGCCAAGCGAATTGAGGGGATCAATTATGCTCGGGTGGAAATCATTGACCGGATTTATTCTTACCGATCCGACAGCCGTACTTGCTGTCACAGTGAACAGTGCGGGGGTGTATTTGCCTGCCACGCCCACTGGGAATGTAAAGGTCTGGGCTCCCGCCGGGAAGAACTTTAGCAGGCCCCGGCTGCTGGCCACACCGTCAGACCTTATCATTTTGCCTGTATTGAAACCGGTACCCTGGATAAGGCTGTTCTGGCTGAGGGTCAGCTGGTATTTATTGATGTCCAACTCCCCGTTAGTCAGTACCAGGTCATGCTGTACGGCAACGTCATTATTCAGTCGTGCACCAGCCGTATTGTCGAGCACCAGCCTGGCGAATGAACCGGTTCCTGATATTGTCTGCTGAGTTGAACCGGCAAGGCTGATACCGCCTGTAAGGTTATTATCTGTATAGGCTCCGTTGTTGTTCAGGTTCCCCAGGAGTGTAAGCTGGTTGTTCCCTAATACCAGGTTGCCTGAAACAATATTCAGATCACGGTTTACAGTTAAGTTACCGTTCGCGGTGAGCGATGTGAGTGAAGAGACTTCGAGATCATAGAAGTTGGTCACCGAGGTTCCCGTTATTGACTGTACCCCTCCGTCAAATATTGTCTGATTGGTACCATAATTGTAAATCCCGTTGTTGTTCAGATTGCCTTTGATAGTAACATTACGGTTGCCGGAGCTGAAAGAGCTCAGGTTATTGCTGATTGTAAGAGAGCCGTTCAGCACCAGGGGGCTGATCATAAGCGACAGCTCAGCAGTGCGGGTGGTGCCAGTGGTTTTGCCATTTACTTCAAGGTTACTTAGCGGCACATTTGCATCAAGCTGGTACGACTGGTTCGCATCAATAACCGGTCCTGCAGCAGGAACCTGCGTAAAGATCACTGTGCCGCCCGTTATTGATGATGTTGCCGGCCTGAGATAAAGGTCTCCGAAGGTTGTTCCTCCGCCACGGACAATTGTAAGGGTTCCGCCGGTCATTGTAAACTCGCTGCCGTCATTAAGCACTTCGAGCTTCGCCTTTGCCGCGCTGGCATTGTTGCCGAATATGAAGACGTTGCCTCCCGACTGCCTGTATGTCAGGGTGCCGTTGGTGGAAGCCAGCGGCCTTCTTATCTGGCCGTTGACAAAAAGGTTCCCGTTCTGAATTTCAAGCAGTGAAGCACCGCTTCCCGAATATTCTATGTCTGCATTATTGACTGTGTTTCCGGAGGGACCGATGAAGACATTGCCTCCGCCGCCGGTAATCCTGAGCCTGCCGTTCAGGTAAAGGATTTCCGACCCCGGGTTGTTTGAGATGAACACATCCGACGGGGTGTTCAGGGTGAGGCCCGCAGTTGACGGTATCGTGAAATCGGTGGTGGTTGAAATGTTAAAGGTCCCTGCCCGGTCATAAACCAGGGTTCCGTTCACCAGGGTCAGCCAGTTGTTGTTCTGGGTTGTAAGGGTCCCGGCAATATTCCATGTAAGTGTTGTATCGGGAGAGTTGCCCTTGTCTATCGTAACGTTATTGAATATTGTGACGGGGGTTGTGCTCAGGGCCGGGTTGTTGGTTAACACGGCGGACCTGTTTCCCGTGAAGATTACATTACATACGTTGGTCCCGTTTCTGAGACGAATCTGACTCCTTGAACTTCCGGCCAGTGCGTTGTTACTATTATTGTAAACCGAGCCGCCAATTGATATGATATTGTTGGTGCTGCTGCTCCATACATCAATACCGGCTCCCGGTGCAACATATACATCCCCGTCAATATTCAGTCTCTGAAGCCTGGTTCCGTTATAGATGAACTCAAAGGAGCCTCCTGCAACAATAAGATTTCTCTTGATGTTTACGGTTTTTTCGACTATGGTTCCGTAAATGCCGGTCCAGGTCATTGCCAGCCATGCATCTGCATCTGACCCGTTGCAAATCAGGTCGCCATTGATTGTGACCACAGGAATGTTTGGCATAATAATATTGGAGCCTCTCAGCGGGGTCATGATGACCGTGCCGTATTCACTGGCATTGGATGGGAGAATGTAGTATGTTCCGGACTCCGGGTTAATGGAATAAAATTCCGAAATACCCTGGTTCACGCTGAACTCGGAAAAGTCGCCACCCGGGTAGACAAATGCCTCCGGAAGGTCAAAGTCTGACGACGGATCCCTTGTTGTGAGCCGCAGCTTACCGTTTCCACCAGGATGGGTAAGTACGGAAGCAAAAGTGCTGCCTGGATTATTCTGAATGTCAAGCACTGACCCGGTTTCAATCTGCAGGGTGGCACAGTTTACCGCGGCTTTGTTAAGCTGATAGTATGTTACGGAGGGATCGGTATTGTTTACCGGCAGGGCCGGGGTTTCCGTGGCGAGCCAGATTGAATCGTTACCGCCGATAATAACAATATCATTTGCTCCGGGAGGAGCGGAGGGCGGATTATTTACCGTATGGCCGGTAAGAGACCAGGTAGAATTCGAGCTCCACAGACCGGATTGCCTGCTGTAATAAATTCCAGGTGTTCCGAAGCTTGCTGCAGTACCTGCCGTATAATCGGCGTCCAGGAAATTGCTGCTGTTTGTCGGGGAGTTCCAATCTGAAATAATATTGCCGGTCCTGTCAATATCTGTCGCCAGACCTGCATACCAGGCCTTGGATACCGCATCATACAGGGCCGGGACGTAATTCAGATCCGTTCCCGCTGCATCGCTTTCGTTATAGATAAAGGAGTGAGTGACAGAATAGACCGGGATGCCTGAAAAGCCGGCTGACCTGACCCTCCAGAAGTATGAGAGGCTCTGACCCTTCACCGTCGTTACCGGATGCTCGTAATCTACTGGAATTACAGTCACCGACCCATATGTTGCAGGCGACTCCGTGAATCCTATTGTTGCAGGAGTGTATTTGCCCGCCACTCCCACCGGAAAGACAAATGACTCTGCAGCATTGTAGCTGCGAGAGAGGCCACCGTCACCAGAATTGCCGGCTGTCTGTACAAAACGGCCGGGGCCTGCACCGGTAATTATTGCTGTATCATTCAGATGCAGGTTATAGGTGCCAATATTAAGCAGCCTGTCCACCGTAAAGGCCAGGGTGCCGTTAACCGTCATGTGGTCAAGCAGAGAGACTGGAGCAACCGCTGTGTTTGCCAGCTCCAGGTTCCCGAAAGTACCGGCTCCGGCAATGGTCTGTGCGGCCGACCCGTTGACAGTAAGCTTTCCCGTTCCCGAAACCACACCTGAGTTAAACAGAGAGCCCGATATGTTCAGAGTCTTCCCTCCCAGGATCAGATTGCCTGCAACAAGACTGAATCCGGAACTGATATTTATAATTTCCTGTGAACCAGACAGAGTGACTGCCACACCTGCGGGTTTCTCAACTGAGAAACGATTAAACGACAGGGGCGTAACTGTATTTACTGCAAGCATCCTGGCTTCCTTACCATTCATCATGGTGGTGTTGCTGCCGGATGTATAGGTTGTACCGGACTCAATCATAAAATTGCCTCCGATTGTAAGATCATTGCTGTTTGCATCCAGAACGCCGGACATGATACTCATGTCATTCAGAACAGTCAGGGAGGTACTCATCCTGGCTGATGCCGTACCGGAAGAACGGTTAATCATCACGTTCCAAAGCGGAGCGGTTGAATGAATGGCATAATAAGTAGCATCAGGCTGAATTGTTCCCGTTGACGGAATGATTTCCAGGGTGCCGCCGGTGACGTTGATGTTGGCTGCAGAGGCCTTCACGTCAAAAGCTTCATTGGCAACAGTTCCCGTAACATCATAAATTCTGATCGTCCCCCCGGAAAGATTTAAAATATTTGATGAGTTTTCCTGGTTGAAGGTACCGAATGCAGTACTCGTTCCAGAGGTGGTTCTTGCAGTATTCAGCGTGGATACCGAGACGTCCGTCAGGTTGACTATGGTACTATATGCAACCGGAGTGCGCCTGAAACGCCCCCGGAGAATGAGCAAGCCTCCGGACTGGCTATATGATGCTGATCCTGAAGAAAAGAGCAGCTGTTTGGTATCAGTTACCCCGCCGTTGATTATTACCTGGCCTGATGCAGTTGAAGAGGTTACTATGCCTCCTGACTCTTTTGCCGAGAGATATCCGTTGTTGACCTGCAGTCTGCCAAAGACATACATGGCACTGCCGGTACCTGTCACATCAACACCCGTCACTGCGTTTGACGATGCAGATACACCATATGCAGTGTTTACTTCACGGTAGTCATCAGCTGTCACAAACACTGCGACATCAACCCCGTCAGAAACCAGGGCACCGCTGGCAGGGATATAGTAATGAGCGCTGGCGGTGGTTCCTTCAGAGAGTGATGGTATTATAACATTTCCCTTCAAAAACAGGGTTCCCGCATAGATCCAGAGCGCTTTTCTCAAGGCAGGATTACCTGTAACGGATTCAGCATCGAGAGAATTGGCACCAAAAAGCCGGAAATGTGACCAGGAGGATGAGTTGACTGTCAGGCTGTAAGTCTGGTCAATACCCTTGTTGATTATAAGATTGTAGAAATCGGTCACACCGTTACAGGTCAGGGTATTGTCCGAAGCACCCTCGAAGTAGACTGAGGCAGCACCAGAAGTTGCTCCTGCTGCCGTTGGAGGAAATGCATTGTAAAGAGGATGATTCAAATTGGTAAATCGTACCGTGCCTTCGTTTGTAAAATTACCTCTGATCTTAACAGTGTGGAAATTAAGATAGTAGTTGAGGTATGGAGCAGATCCTCCCGTCCCTCCTATTGATGTGTTTGTGACACCATTACCCACAGCTATTGCAGCCCCGGCTTCAACTGTTACATCACCGGCAACTGTAAGAGATAATTTTGCCGATGAAATGTTGTCATTGATCCTGAAGGTACCGCTCCTGACGAGGAGATTTCCATTGAGCGTCAGGCTTGACAACTGAGTGGTTGTGGCACCGGAAGTATTGATGATAAGGTTATTATAGATCCCCTGAGCAGCAGGAAGGGTGAAATCTGAGGTATTGTAGTACTCTGTCGTTCCTCCTCCTTCATTTACCAGGGTGTTTATAGTCGCGACAGGAAAATTCACCGAAGCCAGCATCAGGGTTCCCCGGCCGGAGAGAGAAGAGAGGGTTCCGGTAAAGCTATAAACGGATTGGTCAAGAAATGCTCCGGGTGTTACAGTTACGGCCAGGCCGGTCTCGGTCACATCTTCTGTCAGAGTTACCGTTCGGTCTGTAAGGATGACAACAATGGCCCCTTCATCAGGAATCCCATTGCCTGTCTGAAGAGTTCCGCTCGGATCCGTGGTCCATGTTTCAGGGTCATGCCAGTTACCAGACTGATAAGAATAGAAATAATTATACGCCGGCTCAGTGCGCGCTGTCCATTGACCATCGATGTCTGACAGCCCTGTTACTGTCATTGGATTCACCCCGGCGGCACTGAAAAGCCCGGGCTGAGACCAGGCACCAGAACTGTACAGGAAGGGAACGTATCTGCTCTGATCACCACCCGGACCAACCTCTTCCGGATTCATATACGTCATCCTGATATCTGCAGATGTTACACTGATATTTGAAGTGGTAATGCTCCAATATTTCGTCAGATCAGCACCGGCTGCTGATGGAGGTCCAGGTGCCGTTTCCGCAACAGCCCGGACACCTATGCTTCCTGTTCCGGCTGCTGTGGCAGACAGTGCCGTAATCTCAAATGGAGTATAATAACTGCCGGTGCCCACAGGGTAAATTATTGAAAAATCTGCAGGTGTCAGTCCCTGCTTTATCAGAGAACCGCTTCCGTCACACACCACCATGCGGGTATTGCCGAAGCCACCGGAGGATGTTACAGAGGCCTGGGTACCAAGGGTAAGATTCCATGCCGCAGATCCCAGGCTGATATTGCCATCAATAAGATCAAGAGAGCCTTCAACAGTGACATCTCCAGCCAGTGTCTTTGTATTTCCACCGCTTACATAAAGATTGCCGTATGACAGGGCAGCTACCTCCTGCGGACCGGCAAGACCGTATCTTACATTTGAGGTGGTGCTGATTATCTCAATCCCATCCCAGACCGCGCTGTTGTTGACATTATGGTTATATGTCGCTCCGCCATCTATCTGAAATGTTGTTGCAGGTGACAATGAAATGGCCGCGGTTGCAGTCAAAACTGCCCCATTTTCAACCTGTACAGTCGTATTTGATCCGGAGACGCTCCAGGGAGAGGCGGCGGTCATTGAATAGGAGGGCTGAACAACAAACTTCTGATTGTCTGCCGTGAAACCCGAAGGAGTGCTTCCTCCTCCTGTTCTTACGCTATTCCAGCTGGATAGCTGTGTCGGGTCACTGCCCCTTGAATAGAAGACCGTCAACGGAGCCTGAACGCTGAGAGTGTAGTCTTCAACCTCCCCGTCGAACCCGGTTTCACAGGAGGTGGGATATTGATTGTACTTTGCGGAGATCCGCATTCTGGTATTCCCGGAAACGGCTCCTGCCGGTATGGTAATTATCAGTGGAGAATCATTTGTCGGTCCGTTCGATGTGTTCCGGGCATTTCCGAGATCAAAGGACTCTCCGGCATCATCAAAATCACCGTCTATATTCCAGTCAATCCAGGCACGTGCCCAGACTCTGTAATTGCCGTCAGTATTCAGATTAACCGTCAGGGAGTGGGAAGTGCCTTTGACCACTGCGGTTACAATGGAAGTATAATCACTGTACCCGGAAGGTTTTGCGCTGGAGTTGTAGATAGTATTGAAACTCACCAGTGTTATGCTGGTCTGATATGATGTGTTTCCGCCTGAGGTACAGTAAACAGGCTGGGCACTGCTGAAATTGTAAAGTCCCGGCAGCAGCAGCAGCCAGGCGACTAAAAATCCTTTTGAAAACAGCTTGTTGCAAAATGTCAGCAGTTTAATCATACTATCAGGGTAACATAGAAATGAGTTTATTCTGAAAACTCATTTTCATTTAAGTATCAGCACCGCCTCTGCATACTTTTCGGGTTTAACGTCAGAGGGAGCAGAAAAAGTTATATCCAGTCTGCCGGCGGTAAGATCAAGTCCGCGGGTATTGATAAGCGGAAATTCAAACCTTCTGGTAGTATTGGGTGTATAAACGGCCACACCGTTGGCAATACCGACCTTTGTAACAGTACCCTGTGGAGAAACATGATTGACTGCAATATCCCCGAAAGCGGAGTAGTCGCCGGAACGGTGAAACACGATGCCGAGACGGGGTGTGGTGTCATTTTCGAACCTGAGCTTCGGGTCTGAAATCGAGACGTTTACCGAAGGTTGTCCCACCCTGATGATTGCCGGAATGGTTATGCCGAATATCGGTGTAAGTTTCACCGCAATTGACGATGGATCGGCAACAACCACCTCCTCTTCTCCCAGCGGCTTTTCCTCTGGCACAGCCCTGAAATAGAGATGTGACCGGTACTCCCCGGGTTCAAGGGTGCCACTCCTGACCAGCTGCAGCTTTACTGTCTGCGTTTCATTCGGTCCAAGAGTCACTGTCCTCGGAAAATATCTGAGATACGGGCTGGCAAACAGCTGTCCCTCCTCGGGTTCTGTGATCGATTCAAAGCCGCCCTCATCAGTCATCTTAATCTGGATGAGTGAAATGGCATAGGTGGCAGTATCGTTTCCGATGTTGGCCAGATTCAGATCCATGGATCTCCTGTTTCCTTCAAATACAACCCTTCGCGGGGTGATGAGCAGGTTGCCCTGGGCTCTTGTATTAAAAGGAAAAAAGACCTGAAGCAGTATCAGGCCTGTGATTGTAAGGAATGGCAGACGGTTGGACATTATTTTCTTTTTTTACGGGTTCTGTTCTCACTCAGTTAAAGTCAAAGGTGATTGTATATGTTCCGGTATAGATACCCACCGGGTTGTCAGTAAGGGTTCCCACCTTTAGTGTGGCTCCGACATATACCGTCTGGGCGCCGTTCTCGAGTAGCCCGGCGCCGGGAATCGGCGCCGGGACTGATATCCAATCCTCAACTGTCATTGTCCGCGAGGTACCCATATGAGTAATCATTACTGGTTCTGACGGCAATGTAACTGTATATGCAACGCCCGGATCTCCGGTGACGTAAAAACTGGCCGCGTTGTGCGTGCCGCTGCCCTTCCAGACGCTTCCCATCACTGAGACGCTGTTGTCAGGTGTGACTATAAGCTCTCCACCCTGCGGCCCCGGGGAAAATTTCCCGAAGTCCAGCTGTGAGGTCTCAACGGCAGCAAGCGTCGTGATGACCTGCGCTGTTATATGCCCGGTTGCACTTACCGGGGGCGCTGTCTGAGCGACAGCCACCCACGCGGGAATTGCAAAAAGACATAACAGGCTGAAAAGATATCTCCTGAAAAGAGCCATTATAACTGACCGGTTTTAATAAGTGTAATCCGGTCTTTTAGTTATAATTCACGGTCACGGCAAAACCGGCAGCGTTGGTGTACGTTCCGGCAGCCTGGTTTGCACCTACGTTAAGGGTTGCACCAACATTAAGAGTCTGACTTCCTGCTGCATCAAGCACACCGGTACCGGATGGGTTACTGGTAAATGTGTTTACCGTCATCGTCTGTGCGCCGTTGCTTATATCATGCGTTGCAGGCAGTGTGATGGCATAGGTGGCTGTGGCCAGCCCGGCAACTGTAAAGCTTGCAGCTGTAACGGTTCCGGGGAGTGAAGGAGAATTTAGACCATTGAGTGTACGGGTTCCTGCAGGAACAAGAACTACGGTACCTCCGTCAGTATCTGCTATTATGTTGCCAAAACTCATGTCAGCAGTATTGGTTAAAGAAATGGGTGATACAATAACAGCAGAAGCCGTAGCTGTTGCTGTTGCTGACTGTGCAAACGCACCGGCGGTGAATGCAAGAAGTACAACCGAGAATGCGAGGATTTTTTTCATCTTTCTTTTTTAATTTAATTGTTAGTAATAATTTTTGTTGTTTAGTCCGCTATGACTACTTATACAAGACAACGTGCTCTGGGGTTACACGCTGTTTTGTGAAGTGTAAATTTAAACGGACGAATGTGTCGATTATTTTGACAAACGGCGAATTATTAACAACAAATAGCCTTTGTCAACATCCTCAGAAACTGCTGCTGCCATCCCAGCAATGGGTACAAAGCCGGTTTTTAGGCAGCCCGATGGCCTTAACCAGATCATCAAGACGCTGAAACATAAGTGTATCCATTCCAAGATTGGCAGAGATCTCCTTAACCATCTGTGAATACTTCTCTGAATCGGGATCAAGATATTCCTCAATATTCCTTTCCTCACCCTCAATGCTTACTATGGCTTTTCGTGCTGCAAGCTCAAGGGTGGAGCGCGACTGTGAAAAGTTTAGGAACGGACAGGGATAAAGGAGCGGCGGACAGGCAATGCGCATGTGAAGCTCGGCAGCTCCGGCCTCACGTAGATCACGGGTGTTGTCTCTCAGCTGGGTGCCCCTGACAATACTGTCATCCAGGAATATTATTTTTTTGCCTTTCGTCAGCTTCCTGTTCGGGATCAGCTTCATCCTCGCCACCAGCTCACGCTGTATCTGCCTCTGAGGCATGAAGCTCCTGGGCCACGTCGGAGTGTACTTTGAAAATGAACTCATATAGGGAAGCCCCTTGGCATTGGCATAGCCGAAGGCATGACCAATCCCGGAGTCGGGGACACCACATACGAAATCGGCTTCAACCGAGTCACGTCCGGCAAGGGCCGCACCACACCGGTAGCGAACCTCCTCAACATTCCGCCCCTCATACTCGGAGGTTGGAAATCCGTAATAAACCCACAGGAATGCGCATATCTGCATCTTCTTTTCCGGAGCCTTCAGCCTGGTGAAGCCGTTAGCCCTGATATGCACTATCTCGCCCGGACCCAGAAAATATTCGGTCTCGAACCCTGTATTCGGAAAGGAACAGGTCTCGGAAGCCACGGCACGTGCTCCCTCCTTCCTTCCGATAACGACAGGTGTCCGGCCATGCCTGTCGCGTGCAGCAATAATACCGTCAGGCGTAAGAAGCAGCAGGGAACAGGAACCGTGTATCTTTTCATATACATTGGTTATCCCTTCGACAAAAGAGTCACCCTCACATATTATATTGGCAACCATCTCCGTCGGGTTGATGTTTCCCATGAAGTTTTCGGTGAAATGCTTCTTGCGGGCCAGAAAATGATCTGCCAGCTCTGTAATATTTACAATACGGGAGACTGTAACCAGGGCAAACGGCCCGAGGTGAGAGTTGAACAGAATCGGCTGAGGATCGGTGTCGCTGATCACGCCCATACCGCTGTTGCCCTTGAATTCCTTTAGCTCTGCCTCAAACTTGTTACGGAAATATTCATTTTCGAGGTTATGAATCCTCCTCCTGAATCCTATCTCACTGTCATAAAAAACAAGTCCGGCACGCTTTGTACCCAGATGGGAATGATAATCCGTACCGTAGAATACATCATCTATGCAGCTCTTTTCAGAGACCGAACCGTAAAAGCCACTCATGTCAGAATCAGTGTGTAAGGTTTTTCAATAAATTGCCGGGCTAAGTTAATCAAACGAAGGAAAAATTTGTTGTACTATAATTATTGTTAATTTTGTATCGGATTAAAAAACAAACAAATGGAAAATCAGGAAAAATATCAGGCTGAACACGTTGAGCATAAAAAAGGTGCTCCTGTTGTCATGATTGTGTCGACCATAATCCTGACACTAGGCTTAATTGCCCTGGTGGTACTTTACTATAACCAGAAGAACAAAATGGTTGAGATGGAACAGGTACTCACTGAAGAGAAGGATTCACTGGCCAATGAGCTCCGCATGATGATGTACGGATATGACACACTGAAAACAAGCAATGATACGCTGAATGCAGAGATCCAGCGTGAGCGCACAAGGATACAGAAACTCCTCGAGGTCAACGCCTCAAACGCCCAGCTGATCAGAAAATACAAGGCAGAGATAAGCACCATGCGTGATATCATGAAGAGCTACATTGTGCAGATCGACTCGCTGAACACGCGCAACCAGATCCTTACCGCCGAGAACGTGGAGATCAAACAGCAGATGACTGTAGTGCAGGAAACCAACGTCGAGCTTGAAAAGGTTAAGGAGGAACTGACCTCGAAGGTCTCGGTTGCCTCTGTCATACAGGCCAAGGACGTGGTGGCAGTCGCACTTAACAAAAAACGCAAGGAGACCAATGAGCTGCGCAACCTCGACAAGGTGCGCGTCTGCTTCACTCTTCGCGAAAACCCCATCGCTGCTGCAGGGAACAAGGTTGTATACCTGAGAGTGGTCCGTCCTGACCAGCTTGTCATCACCCCCTCTCCGGACAATCTTTTCGATTTAAAAGGTGAGCAGCTGATCTTCTCTGCCAACAGGGCCGTTGATTATGCAAACTCTGACATCGAGATGTGCATCTTCCTTGACAACACGGGCGACTTCATTCCGGGAACCTACAATGTTGAACTGTATCTTGACAGCGAGCAGATCGGAACCGGCTCCTTTACCCTAAAGGGCAGAGGCTGATCAGGCATGAGCTTTCTGACGGCATCATCCGCAAACAGGACAATGCCGATCAGAGCTCCGTCAGAAGTTCGGCAATAATATTATCAGATATCATCTTACCCTGGTCCGTAAGGATCAGGGTATTTTTTTCACGCTTCATCAGCCCGTACCTGATATAGCGCCCCGACAGGTTCACCAGGTAATCATGCATCTCCTTGTCGAAATATTCCTCAACGTACTGAAGATCAATGCCCCACATGGTTCGAAGAGAAGTCATTACATATTCGTTGAAGACTGTTATCCTGCTTAGCTCTTCGCGTTCACAGGGTATCTTGCCGGCGTCAATTGCCTTTATGTATTTCTTCACATCGGAGACATTCCACTGACGCGAACGGCGGTCGAAGGAATGGGCAGACGGTCCCAGGCCAATATATGGAACCTGCCTCCAGTATGAGGAGTTGTGCCTGGAAATGAAACCCTCCCTGGCAAAATTGGAGATCTCGTAATGAATGAATCCATTTTCACGGCAGATTTTGCCCAGCAGGTTGAACATCGCTCCCGAGATCTCCTCGTCCGTCTCCTTCAGCTTTCCTGCCTTCCTGAGCCTGCCAAGCTTCGTTCCCTCTTCCACGGTCAGGTGATAGGCCGAGAGATGAGTAACCGGATAGGACAGTGTCTTCTCAAGGTCAGACTTCAGGTCAGCCGTTGTCATACCCGGGACACCGTAAATAAGATCGGCAGAGACATTTACAAAACCTTCACGGAAGGCGGCCTCCAGTGCCAGGGCTGACTGAGCTGCATCATGTCTGCGGCCCAGGTATCGCAATCTCTTGTCATTCCATGACTGCACTCCCATGCTGATCCTGTTGACACCGGCCTGCCTCAGAGAACTGAAGAATCCGCCGGCAACATCATCGGGATTGATCTCCGCGGTTATCTCCGGGTCATCACCCACCCTGAAGTTATTCCGTACTGCCGAAAGAAGGCTTTCGGTGACCGAGGGTTCAAGCAGCGACGGAGTGCCGCCGCCAATATAGATCGTATCCACCTTTTCTCCCTCCAGGTAAGCCGATCTGAGCCCCGCCTCGAGAATGAGAGCCTGAACAAGATCCTCCTTCAGACTGTTGTCAGTAGTACTGTAAAAATCACAGTAGCTGCAGAAGCTCTTGCAGAAAGGTATGTGTATGTAAACCCCGGCCATTGCAAAATATATACTCTAAAAATACAAAAGATTTAACATTAGTTTCTTATTTTCACATTCTCAAAAATCCTGTATGATATATCTCTTTATAAAACAGTATTATAGGAGTATCATCATTGGCCTTCTGATACTTTGGCTGAGCCTCTCGGGAAGCAAGACCCTTGTACCGGGAAGGATGCTTAACATCCCGTATATTGACAAGATGGGCCACTTTGCCATGTATGCCTTCTTTTCGGCTGTGCTGCTGCTTGATTCAGCAAAATGGCGTACCAGCAGCCATTTCAGGTACATTATCCTGCTTATACCGGTTTTCTTCGGAGCCATGATGGAGATAATGCAGATGACACTGACCACATCGCGAAAAGCAGAGACAATAGACCTGCTTGCCAATATCGGGGGAGTCACTGCAGGAATCATACTGGCACATATCGCACTGAAAATCCTTGAGAAAACAGGTCTTAACCACCGCGGAAGAGCGGACTGATCCTCTCGCGCCAGAACGGCAGAGGTTCTGAAAAGGAAGACTCTTAGATTTTTACCCTGGGATCATTTCTGACCTGCCCTACAAGCTGCTCAACAGTCTTTGAGCTGAAGAACCGCTCCAGGCGGACCTTCTCCTCCCTCAGATCATTGTGAAGTATGCATCTGCCATCATCGGGCTTGTCGAGATTGCACTTCTCGCCCGTGACATAGCAGCTGTCAAAGAAGTTCCGGCCGTCAATGGCATCGATTATATCCATCAGCGTCAGCTTGTCTGCCGGTACGGAAAGGTAAAACCCGCCGTGAGGGCCCTTGGTTGAATGAAGTATCTTTTTGCGGGCAAGCGTCTGAAGTATTTTAGCCAGATATGGCTGGGGGATCCTGAGCTGATCTGAGATCTCCTTCAGACCGGTATTGATCCGCAGATCAGGTTTCGAGGCTATGAATATCACAGCCCTGATGCCGTATTTACAGGTTGCTGAAAGCATTTATCTGCTTTTAATTGGGATTTTATCGATGCGCCTCTTGTGCCGTCCTCCCTCAAATTCCGTTGTAAGAAAGGTCTTTACTATTAAAATCGCTTCGGCCTCCGAGATGAATCTTCCGGGGAGGGCACAGACATTTGCATCGTTGTGTGACCTTGCCAACTGACTTATCTCTTCATTCCAGCATACTGCAGAGCGAATCTTCTGATGCTTGTTGCTGGCCATGCTGATCCCGTTACCCGAACCGCAGATTGTAATACCATAGTCAAAATCGCCTTTCTCCACTGCCAGTGCAAGCGGATGGGCATAATCGGGATAATCAACACTGTCTTCTGAAAAGCACCCCAGGTCCTTTACTTCGTACCTGCTCGAGATAAGCCACCTCACCAGCTTCTCCTTAAGCCTGAAACCGGCATGGTCTGAGGCAATTATAACTTTTTCCAAAACGATTTTATATTTTTATACAAATATAGTCCCGTTATTATTAAAAGAAAAGAAAACATGGTGTGATTGAGTTGTTAATAACATGTAACCGCAATTTTAATTCTTTGTTCATTTTTATAACACCATGCAACGTTATCAACAACATGTCATTTTCAACTCAAATCAAAATTTTTTTCTTACCGTTTTAAGAATTTATTTCAACTGTCACTGAACAGCCCGGCAGGTACTTTCCCTCCTTCAGCTGCTATTAACAAAACGAACGTAACAGTTGTTAATTATATGTCTAATATGCTCTTTTTCAGAAAAGGTACATTTTTTGATGTGTTGAAAAGGTGTTATTAATCATTTAACTCCCATTTTTGCAAAAGGAATCATAAAATTATTTCAACCAAACTAACAGCATATAATAACCATCATATAATTTGAAAATTTAAAACTTAATAAAAATATGGTTGTTGATAACAGCATTACAGAAAAGATAGAGGCTCTCAAAAAGGAGAAAAATGCCGTCATACTTGCCCATTATTATCAGACATCGGATATACAGGACATAGCCGATTTCATAGGTGACAGCCTGGCATTATCCCAGAAGGCAGCTGAGACAACTGCTGATATTATAGTATTTGCCGGCGTAAAGTTCATGGCTGAGACTGCTAAGATACTCTCTCCCGGTAAAAAAGTAATCATCCCTGATCTTCTTGCCGGATGTTCACTGGCAGATTCCTGCACAAAGGAAGATTTCGGAAAATTCATTGATGATAATCCAGGAAGAACAGTTATCACATATGTGAATACTACAGCTGATATAAAGGCGCTTAGTGACATAGCGTGCACTTCGTCAAATGCAAAACAGATAATTGAATCGCTGCCGGAGGACGAAAAGATAATTTTCGGTCCCGACAGAAATCTGGGCAATTATATTAAAAGCCTCACGGGAAGAGATATCCTGGTTTGGGACGGCGCGTGCCATGTTCATGAGCAGTTTTCTCTTGAAGCAATAATAAAACTGAAGAACGAAAACGAAGGTGCAAAAATCATTGCACACCCGGAGTGTGAGAAGCCGGTACGCCTGGTTGCTGACTATATAGGATCAACGTCCGGACTGCTCTCATTCATTAAAAAGGATCCGGGAAAGGTCTTTATTGTTGCCACGGAGCCGGGCATTATCTACCAGATGAAAAAGGCCGAGCCGGGTAAGACTTTTATTCCGGCACCGCCAAAAGATTCGACATGCGGATGCAGCGAGTGCAACTTCATGAAGCTTATAACGCTTGAAAAGATATATAAATCCCTTAAATTTGAAGAGCCGGAAGTTACTGTCGATCCGTCAATAATTGAGCGGGCGGCAGTTCCTATCAGGCGTATGCTTGAAATATCGGCCAAACTTGGCTTATAAAATGAAGAGGATTTTTATGGTTTTGCTGGCACTGATTCCTGCGCTGCTCTATGCGCAGCAGAATGCGCAGTTGCAGGACGGTTATCAGCAGTTCAGATATCCCAATGGAAACATATCCAGTGAGGGTAATATAAGAAACGGAAAACCTGACGGTTACTGGAAAAGTTATTACGTTACCGGAATACTCAAGTCTGAAGGCAGGAGAACAAGCTTTCTGCTTGACAGCGTTTGGGTATTCTATGATCAGGCCGGTGATACAACGGAAAAGATAAGCTACCTGCTTGGAAAGAGGAACGGATATTCGCTGAAATATCAGAAAGATCCGGTATACGGCCTTTACGTTAGTACTTCAGAACTCTATGCGGGAGACAGGAGAGAAGGTGTGGCCCGCGTATTCTTTCCTGATGGGAAGGTTAAACAGACTGTGCCTTATGTCGATGGCAAAAAAGACGGCCTTTCACGTGAATTTGACCGCGAAGGAAACATAATCAGCCTGCTTGAGTACAATAATGATTTTCTCATAAGCCGGATAAGAATAAACCGTTCTGATGCATCCGGAATGAAGCAGGGGGAATGGCTCGACTTCTGGCCGAATGGCATCGTGAAGACGGAGAAAAACTATCGTGATGATCAGCTTCACGGTTACTACAAGGAGTATGACGAGCGTGGAAAACTGATGGTAACGCTGCTCTATGACAACGGCAAAGTTACCGGGACCGAGATGGACAACAGTGCCGAAATTGATATTCAGAACAGGTATGATGATGCAGGCCGGCTGATCTATTCCGGGCCTTTCAGGGAAGGCGTGCCGGTGGGAATACACCGTGAGTACAACACAGACGGATCAATCAAGGGCGCCAGGATATACAATGACAGCGGCGTCGTGATCTCGGAAGGTATTGTAGATGCTGAAGGCAACAGGAATGGTCCGTGGAAAGACTTTTCACCCAACGGGGTGCTTGTTGCCGAGGGCAACTATACAGCCAGCAGGCGTACGGGCGCATGGAAGTTTTATAATGCTGCAGGACGACTTGAGCAGGCCGGCGCTTACAGCAACGGACGCATCGACGGCACCTGGCGCTGGTATTACCCTGACGGAGAGCTGCTACGCGAGGAAGATTATTACCAGGGAAAACGTGACGGGAGCTATACCGAATATTCACGCACCGGCGAAATAATTGCAACTGGCAGCTATGCAGACGGTGAAAGGAACGGTGTCTGGAAAGTCACCACCGGAGACAATATGGAAGAAGGCGAATATCTGCTCGGACTTCGCGACGGGGAATGGAAATCATATTATCCTGATGGCAGGCTCAGGTTCAAGGGAGACTACAGGCAGGGCAATCCTGAAGGGCGTCATGTTCTCTACTATGAGAACGGCAGACCGAAGGAGGACCGTTATTACAAGAACGGATTCCGCACCAGAACCTGGAAAAAATACAACGAGCTGGGTGAGGTGTTCCTCACAGTCACCTACCGTGATGATGTTGAGACAAGCATAAACGGCGTACCCGTAAACCTACCGGAAAGCAGTGTCAGAAGTATCAGGTAACAGGGCGATGGACGAGCAGTTCAACCTCAGAAAAGAGATAACACTTGCCGGCGACGCTGACCTGGAAAAACAGCTGCGTCCCCTCTCCTTTTCAGATTTCAAGGGACAGGCGCGCATCACTGACAATCTGAGTGTTTTTGTCACCGCGGCACTGCAGCGGGGCGAGGCTCTTGACCATGTTCTGCTTCACGGTCCTCCGGGACTGGGCAAGACCACACTTGCAACAATCATTTCAAACGAGCTGAAGGTAAAACTCAAGGTAACCTCAGGTCCGGTCCTCGACAAGCCCGGTGACCTTGCCGGTCTTCTTACAAGCCTTGATGAGGGCGATGTCCTTTTCATAGACGAGATTCACCGGCTGCATCCTGTGGTGGAAGAGTATCTCTACTCCGCGATGGAGGATTACCAGATTGATATAATGATAGACAAGGGTCCGGGAGCCCGCTCGGTGCAGTTGAAGCTGAATCCGTTTACCCTTATCGGAGCCACCACCCGCTCAGGACTACTGACAAGTCCCCTCCGCGCACGCTTCGGAATAAAGTTCCACCTCGAATATTATGATACCCCTATCCTGAAGGGAATTGTAAAGAGGTCGGCATCAATCATGAATGTAAGTATAGATGAAAATGCTGCAGCCGAGATTGCCTCCAGAAGCCGCGGAACGCCAAGGATAGCAAACGCCCTGCTGCGAAGGGTCAGGGATTTTGCACAGGTCAAGGGCAGCGGCAGGATTGATCTTGACATTACCCGCTACGGGCTTGAAGCACTGAATATTGACAAGCACGGCCTCGATGAGATGGACAACCGCATCCTCAGGACCATAATTGAAAAATTCAAGGGAGGCCCGGTGGGGCTTAATAACGTCGCTACCGCCGTGGGTGAAGAGAGTGGAACCATTGAAGAGGTCTATGAACCGTTCCTGATCAAGGAGGGCTATATCAAGCGCACGCCCCGTGGCCGAGAGGCAACGGAGACAGCCTACCGCCACCTTGGATTCGTTAAGGGAAGGGAGGATACTCTTTTCTGATGATGCACTGCCACGGCGCAGGCGATGTATGAAATCCCAATAAATGGAGAGGTGATAACAACGGATCAGGAGCTGATCTTCTCCAGGCCTTTCTGATCTATTATCTTGATTTTGCGGCCGTTAAGCTCTATAAGCCGGTCGCTCTTGAATTCCGAAAGAAGCCTGATGACAGATTCGGTTGCAGTACCGACGATGTTTGCCAGCTCTTCCCTGGTAAGGGAAATCCGGAGATACTTCTGCTCATCAAGACCGAAATCCTTGACCAGTGTTATCAACACCTCGGCCACTCTTTCTCTTACGGTTTTCTGTGCAATGTCTGTAATATATGAATTTGCCTCGGCAAGCTCATGGCAGGTCAGTTTCACCACCTCGAAGGCAAATGCGGGATTCGTTTTTACAAACTGTATCAGCAGCTCTGACGGGATAAAGCATACCTGGCAGTCTTCGATCACCTTGGCCGATGTGCAGGCAGGCTCGTTGCTGAGTACAGACCTGTAGGCTATTATCTCTCCTTTTCGCGCAAAGCGAATGATTTGTTCCTTGCCGTCGACGCCGGTCTTGAAGACCTTTATGATGCCTGAATTGATGCAATAGAAACCGCTGATGCGATTCCCTTCGTGATATAGAATGTCACCCCGCCTGTAGCGCCTGAAGTCCTTCTCGAAATTAAGCCTGTCGGTCTCGTCCCTTGTCAGGAAACGGAACACCGAACTGGTTTCGAAAGCGCATTTATCACAGAATGATATGGTATAGTCATGTTGTTTCATAACCATGGATATTAAGACCACAAAGGTGGATATTAATATCTGAATTTCATAAAATTTCAGTCCTGAACTGGTTCAGGAACCTGACATCATTTTCAAAGTAGAGCCTCAGGTCGTTGACCCCGTATTTGAGCATTGTGGCCCGCTCGATACCCATTCCGAAAGCGTAACCTGAATATTTACGTGAGTCGATACCACATGCCTCGAGCACGTTCGGATCAACCATCCCGCAGCCCAGGATCTCCAACCAGCCCGTTCCCTTGCAGACGTTGCATCCCTTTCCGCCGCATATGTTGCAGCTTACATCCATCTCTGCCGACGGTTCCGTAAACGGGAAGAAGGAGGGCCTGAGCCTTATCTGCACACCCTCGCCGAACAGTTCGGTGGCAAAATAGAGCAAGGTCTGCTTCAGATCAGCAAACGATACATTTTCAGCAACATACAATCCCTCAATCTGGTGAAAGATGCAGTGTGCCCGGGCTGAGACAGCCTCGTTACGGAAGACACGTCCCGGAGAGATGGTCCTTATCGGAGGCTGCTGGTTTTCCATCACCCGCACCTGGACGGATGAAGTATGCGTACGCAGAAGCACATCGTGCGGGTCAGATTCCGTTCCCGATTTCTTTTCGATATAAAACGTATCCTGCATATCTCGTGCAGGATGGTCCGGCGCAAAGTTGAGCATAGTAAAGACATGGTTGTCATCCTCTATCTCCGGACCCTCGGAAACAGTAAATCCAATGCGGCTGAATATGTCAATTATCTCATTGCGTACGATTGAGATGGGATGGCGGGTACCCTCGCCGAAAGGAAATGCAGGCATGGTGAGGTCGACCGTTGAACCGACGGTTTCGGCCATTGAGAGACGTTCCCTGAACTCATTGTACTTGTCGGTGGCGAATTGCTTCAGTTCATTCAGCAGCTGGCCGGTCTCCCTCTTTGCCTCTGGCGGCACGCTCCTGAATCCTTCGAACAGGACAGACACCTGTCCCTTTTTGCTCAGGTAATTAAGCCTGAACAACTCCAGCTCCTCGGTTCCGCCTATATTATAAGACTCAATTTCTCCCCTGAGTTCTGCAATCCTCTCCTTCATTATCTTGATATGTTACTTAATGATTTTTACCTTCAGGATCCTGATATCCTGTACGGGCTTGTCAGTCATATCCGTTGCAGTTCCCGCAATGGCATCGACAACCTCCATTCCCTCGAGCACCTCGCCGAAGACAGTGTATGCACCGTCAAGGAAGGGAGTCCCGCCGACTGTCTTGTATGTATTCCGCCGGTGTTCGGGCATTACGTAGAGACCGGCCTCTTCCATGGCTTCATATGCCCTTATAATGGCATTCTGCTGTATCACGTCCTCGTTGACCGGGGCAGTGTCCGTCTCTGCTTCACTGCGGAGATCGATGAGCGCCTTGTTATACATGTACTGTCTACGGTTATACTCTATTCGCTGAATGGTTGCTGCGAGATTTTCGTCGTCGTACACCTTTCCCTGGACAATGTAGAACTGTGTTCCGGAAGAGTTTCTTTCGGGATTTACGTCATCGCCCATTCGGGCAGCAGCAACGGCGCCTCTCTTGTGAAACAGGGTGTCATTGATCTCAGCAGGAATTGTATAGTCATCGCGAAGCAGGGAGGTATCCTGCTTTGTTGATCCGTCACCCGTCTGGATCATGAATTCCTTTATGACCCTGTGGAATGAGACTCCGTCATAGAAGCCGCTTTCCGCCAGTTTGATGAAATTATCACGGTGCAGCGGTGTGAGATCTGACAGGGAGATCAGGATGTCTCCTTCGGTGGTCTTGATTTCGGCTCGGACGCCTTTTTGTCCGCCCGTTGAGCAGCCTGCAATTATCAGAGCGGCAGCCAGCGGCAGTAAGATGCGTAATGAACTCCTCATTTTCTTATACTTTACGATTGACAAAGATATATATTTGCAGTAAGAGTTTAGCATGAACGATATACGCAAGCTGGCTGGCCAGA
>JAVEZX010000035.1:16646-22877 GCA_034002785.1 Bacteroidales bacterium | reverse complement strand
ACCAGCCTACTTTTAAACCTGAGAAATGAATACAGGTTCCGGCGATACCCTGAGTGTTGCTGCTGACACCCTCAACGTACCTGCGCTGCAGAAGGAGTTCAGCCTGGGCCGGTTCATCCCTGTAAACTCGCTGGCCGGAGCCTCCGGCAATACTGACCGGTCTGCTTCCGGACTCAGCGTTGACCATGTTGCGGGATTAAGCCGCATTGACGGAGAGGCACGGCCTTCCGGGATGGTCAACACGGATGTGAGCTTCATACTGCTCTCCCTGTCGCTGATGATAATTACTGTTCTTATGGTATTCTTCCGCAAGAACATAGCCAGCGGCCTCGCATCAATCAGCTTCAGAAGACAGGGAGAGATGACTCCTCCCGGAACATCGGAAGTCTTCTCCTGGCCTCCCATACTGAGGAACCTGTTCACTGTGCTTAACATCAGCCTTTTTGCCGCCATCACGATCCTGACGTTCGGACTGGCAATTCCCGGCCTCTTCGGCGGATCGACAGGACTGACGGCAGTACTTGCCGGAGCTTTTCTGGCTGCCCTGATGATAAGGCATCTGACAACAATCATCCTGGCAGATATAACCGGTTTGCAGAACCTCTACCGGGAGTATATGAACATTGTCTACAATACCTGGTTCGCCTGCGCACTTTTTCTCTTCATAATCAACACAATAATCCTCTTCGCCCACCTGGGAAACCCATCCCCGGTCATAAAAACAGGCCTGATAATCACTGCTATCACTCTTATTATTAGAACCTTAAGGCTCCTGTCGATTTTTATCGACAAGCATGTTTCTGTTTTTTATTTCATTTTGTACCTTTGTGCCCTTGAAGTCTTGCCCGTTCTGGTCACTTTAAAATTACTCGGCGCGTTCTGACCGGCGGCAGGAAAGTGGAGGTTGAACTAAAAACTTAAGGCTTTGAAAATAAGGAAGGTATTAGTGTCGCAGCCTGAGCCGAACAATCCGAAATCACCATATTTCGAGCTCGCAAAAAAATACAACCTGAGGATCGACTTCAAACAGTTTATCCAGGTTGAGGGGATCTCTGCAAAGGATTTCCGGCAGCAGAAGGTAAATCTCGCAGATTTCACCGCGATTATTTTCACATCCAAGACCGCTATTGATCATTTTTTCAGGATCTGCGAAGAGATGAGATTCTCCGTGCCGGATACGATGAAGTACTTCTGCATAACAGAGAACGTTGCATTTTATCTGCAGAAATACATCGTATACCGCAAGCGCAAAATCTTCCACGGCAAAGCCAACTTTGAAGACCTTATTGATGTTGTAATTAAGCACAAGGAAGAAAACTTCTTCGTGCCCCTCTCCGATCCGCATAAATCAGATATTCCCGAACTGCTTGAAAATCATAAGATCAAGTACACTATCGGAACAATGTACCGTACGATAAGCAGGGATTTCAACTCTTCGGATCTTGATTATGACATGCTTGTCTTCTACAGTCCTTCAGGTATCAAATCACTGAAGGAGAACTTCCCCACCTTCGTGCAGGGCGATGTTAAAATTGCTGCATTCGGACCAACAACTGCCGAGGCGGTCCTCAACGAAGGATTCAGGCTGGATTTACAGGCTCCCAACCCGAAGTCGCCGTCGATGACAATGGCCCTCGACTGTTTTCTGCGGGATTTTAACAGGAACAATAAATAGCAAAGGTAAAATATAACGCCTGAACGGAAGCATCCATCCCCCGGGATCGATGCTTTCTCTTTCATTATGAAAAACCGGCCGTTGGCATTTCCAAAAAGCGAAAGACTCTGCGGAGTAAAAGTCATCAGCGCGCTGTTTGCGGAAGGCCGCTCACTGACTCTCCCTCACATGAGGGTGATCTGCCGGATCACTCCTGCTACCGGAGTGCTGCCCCCAGCAAGGGTACTGATCACCGTTCCAAAGCGTCACTTCAAGAGAGCCGTAGACCGAAACCTGATGCGCAGACGCATAAGGGAAGCCTGGAGAAAAAACAGGGAACCGCTGCTGATTCTCCTCAGGGATAAGGGAATGCACGCAGATCTGGTGCTGATATGGACCGACACGGAAATAAAAACCTATGACATCGCGGAAAAAGCCATTAAAGGAGTCATAGCAAAAGTGTCAGGGCTTAAATATTAACTTTGTGAAAATTTGCCATATGAAAAACAGCTATAAAAAAGGAATCATACTGATCCCGGCAGTAGTCCTTACAGCCATCCTCACCCTCGGTTTCCTGGCGGGAAAACAGGAAAACAGGGATTTCAGGCTGACAAAGAATATCGACATATATATCTCCCTCTTCAGGGAACTCAACGCATTCTATGTAGATGAGATAGACCCTGAAAAACTTGTGCACAAAAGCATTAACAGCATGCTTGCCACCCTCGATCCCTATACGGTTTTCTATTCGGAGGAGGAGACCGGGGATCTCGATTTCATGACAACGGGCAAGTATGGCGGATTTGGATCACTGATCAGAAAATCAGGTGATTATATTGTTGTTACGAATGTCTACAAGGGATTCCCTGCCGACAAGAGCGGCATAAGGCCGGGTGACATAATGATCAGCATCGACGGAAAATCGCTCCGCGGTGTCTCCTCGGACAAAGCCTCAGATATGCTGAAGGGAGAGCCGGGCACCGAAGCAGAGCTTGTTATCAGGCGCAACGGCGAGGAGCTTGCCAAACAGCTGAAACGGGAGAGAATTGCCATTTCTGCTGTTCCATACTACGGTATGGTGGATGATAACACTGGTTACATCCGGTTCACCAACTTCACACAGAATTGCATAGCCGAGGTAAGGGAGGCGCTGATTGACCTGAAGGACAAGCAGGGTGCGCAGGACCTGATACTCGATCTGAGAAGTAACCCGGGAGGCCTTGTAAATGAGGCAGTTGAAATTGTAAACCTCTTCGTAAAACCAGGGCAGGAGGTTGTAAGCACAAGAGGCAGGGCCAAACAGTATGATGCCGTATTCCGCACAACGAAGACGCCGGTGGCACCTGACATGCCGCTGGTGGTACTTATAAACAGAGCCTCGGCATCAGCCTCGGAGATAGTGGCAGGAGCAATCCAGGACCTTGACCGGGGAATCATTGTCGGAGAAAGATCCTATGGCAAGGGACTGGTGCAGGTTGCCAGGCCGCTGAGCTATAAGGCACAGGTCAAGATGACTACCGCAAAATACTATATCCCAAGCGGCAGATGCATCCAGGCGGTCGACTTCTCCCACCCCAACGAGGACGGCAGCGTGGGCGTAATACCTGATTCACTGATCAAGACCTTCAAAACCAAAAACAGCAGGCCGGTAAAGGACGGCGGCGGAATTATCCCTGATATTACAGCACCGTCAGACATGCTCCAGAGATTTGCCAGCGAGCTCTATGTCCAGAATATGGTCTTCGACTTCGCCACACAGTATTACTGGTCCAATCCCCAGCCCTCAACGCTTGACAGTCTTGATATTACAGATGAGGACATCGATAAGTTCAGGTCCTTCCTTGCCGGAAGGAAATTCACGTACAAAAGCGGCTCTGAAAGCCTCCTGGAACAGCTGGTCTCTGTTGCCGGAGAAGAGGGACTGTACGAGGAAAACCGGGCGACGATTGAACAACTGAAATCAGGCCTGGGTCACAGTTTGGAAAGGGATATGCTCCTGTACAGGACAGAAGTGGAGGAACTCCTTGAATCTGAGCTTGCCGGAAGATATTTTTATGATTGGGGAATGATCAGGTATTCGTTGAGCCGTGATTCCCAGATAAAAGAAGCAATAAACATTGCCGGCGACAGGTCGAAGTACGCCTCTCTGCTTCAGACTCCAGCAGGCATCTGATGCCTGCCAGGCGCGGATTCAGAAGAGCTCCTTTTTCCAGATGGGCAGCTTCTCCTTAACCATTTCGAGGGCATGGCGGCACGCCCTGGTGGCGTGGTCCCTGTGACCCGCCGAAACCATGATGAACAGTGATGTCTCGCCTGCCCTGACAACCCCCAGGGAGTGTACAATGATTACTGATCTGACGTCGCTGAAGGCGCTTCTGACAGTACCGGCAATCCCGTCAGCCTCCCTGACGGCCATCTCCTCATAGGCCGAGTATTCTATTGCCGTAACCCGCCTGCCGTCAACCTCATCGTCCCGCACTTTCCCGATAAAGACGGAGACCGCCCCGGTGCCGGCATCGTCATGGCCCAGCGTCATCAGTTCGGAGATAAGGGTAGGTGTTATCGGCCCCCCGACCAGATATCTGTTTTTCATTGTCACGCCATTGTGTATCAACCTCCCTGAAAAGGTGGAAGTATTGCGATTATATCATTTGTATTCAGACTGTTATCTCCCTTCAGCAGTGTTTTATTAAGCGCCATCCTGTAGGGTATTGAAGAGAGGGCAGGGTGTCTGGCCGTCAGCTGCCGGCGAAGCGATTGGGTATCTTCCGCCGTGAAAAGCTCCTCCGTTAAACCGGTGGCTTCTGCCGCTGCTGCGAAATAAAGCACTTTCACCTTTGCTTCCATTGTCAGTGAGCCTCAAGCCAGTTATTTCCCGTTCCGGTATCCACCTCGAGCGATACGCTCAGTTGTGCCGCCCCTTTCATCTCATCCCTGACCAGTGTTGCCAGCCTGTCTGCATGGCCTTCATCAACCTCGAAGATAAGTTCGTCATGCACCTGCAGGATCATCTTCGCCTCCGGCATCTCCTGCTCCAGGCGTGAAGCAATCCTCACCATGGCAATCTTGATAATGTCCGCAGCGCTGCCCTGCAATGGTGCATTGATAGCGTTGCGTTCAGCGTTGCCCCTGACAACCTGGTTCCTTGAGTGGATGTCAGGCAGGTAGCGCCTGCGTCCGAACATTGTTGTGACATAGCCCTGCTCCCTGGCCTTGCGGATGCTTTCATCCATGTACGCCTTTACTCCGGGATAGGAACTGAAATAGCCGTCAATCAGCTCTTTGGCTTCCTTGCGTCCTATAGTCAGGCGCTCTGAGAGGCCGAAGGCCGAGATACCGTAAATAATCCCGAAATTGGCTGTCTTTGCCCTTGACCGCATCTCACGCGTCACCTCTTCAACAGGTACACCGAAGATCTTTGCGGCAGTGGCCGAGTGAATATCCTGCCCCGAAGTGAAGTCTGAGATCATGGCACTGTCTCCGCTGAGATGCGCCATTAACCGGAGTTCAATCTGTGAGTAGTCGGCACTCAGAAAAATCTTCCCGGGAGCGGGGATAAAAGCTTTTCGTATCTCCCGGCCTTCGGAATCGCGCACCGGAATGTTCTGAAGGTTCGGATTGGTGGAGCTGAGCCTGCCGGTAGAGGCAACGGCCTGGTTGTATGTAGTGTGTATCCTGCCGGTCACCGGATCAATCAGCTGGGGAAGAGCCTCCACATATGTTGAAAGAAGTTTTTTTAAACCTCTGTATTCCAGCACTTTTGCTATGATGGGGTGTCTGTCCGTCAGTCGTTGAAGCACCTCTTCGTCAGTGCGGTACTGCTTTGTCTTGGTCAGCCGTGCCTTATCATCGAGCCGCAGCCTGAGAAAAAGTATGTCTCCCAGCTGTTTGGGTGATGAGATGTTGAACTCCTGGCCGGCGTAAGTGTAGATCTCCTGCTCGAGTTTAATGATGGTTTCACGGAGTGTGACGGCGTAGTTTTTCAGTACGTTCTCATCCAGCAGCACACCTTCACGCTCCATTGATGCAAGTACACGTATGAGCGGCATCTCGATATTCTCTGCGAGTGTGTCAAGTCCCTCCTTCCGGAGCCTTGGTTCGAAGAGCTTCATCAGCTGCCATGTAACATCGGCGTCTTCCACGGCATACTCCGTGATTCTTTCCTTCTCAATATCCCTCATTGTCCTCTGCCTCGGACCGCGCTCACCGATCAGTTCTTCGATGTGGACAGGCTCATAGCCAAGGTATTGCGAAGCGAGGAGGTCCATGTTATGGCGCATGTCGGGCTCGAGAAGGTAATGGGCCAGCATGGTGTCAAACAGCGGTCCCCTGACACTGAAACCGTAACCGGAAAGCACCTGTATGTCATACTTGAGGTTCTGACCTGTCTTCCTGATTTTTTCATTTTCAAAAACCGGCTTCAGGGGCTCCAGCAGTATCAGAGCCTCACTCCTTTCCGCCGGAAGCCAAAGCATCGTACCCTTACCCTTCTCCCAGGAAAAGGCTATTGAAACAAGCTGTGCATTAAGCGGATCAAGTGAATTCGTCTCAGTGTCAAAACAGAAATCCGAAAGTCC
>JAVEZX010000035.1:8633-16546 GCA_034002785.1 Bacteroidales bacterium | reverse complement strand
ACACCGTACTCCCTTATAATCTCTTCCCTCCCCCATATCTCCGCCTCTCCGCCGGAACGCCCGGGACGGTACATCACCACCCGGTCAGTCACCAGCTGCGCAAAATCCTTGTCAGGGGTCATCATATAGGCTGCATAACCCTCTTCGGCCGCCTTGCGGGCCAGTGTGCCAATTACATCGTCAGCCTCAAATCCGGGAACCTCTATAACCGGTATCTGCAAGGCATCCAGAATCTTCTTGATCCAGGGAACGGCAATCTTTATATCTTCAGGAGTGGCGTCACGGTTTGCCTTATACTGCGGATATATCTCACTCCTGAAGGTAGGTCCCGGAGGATCAAAGACAACAGCTATGTGTGACGGATTTTGCTTTGAAAGCAGATCTTCCAGCGTGAGAACAAAACCAAAGATTGCTGAGGTGTTCATCCCCCTGCTGGTCACACGGGGGTTGCGTATGAATGCATAATACGACCTGAAGATCAATGCGTAAGCATCAAGCAGGAAGAGTCTTTTGTCATTGTCAGCCCCGGTCACCTGTTGTCGGATTGATGCCACTCTGCATAGGCGGTGGCGGTTTCATATAATTTAACGCTGTGCAGCCATGTTCCGGCAGGTGTTTTACCTGAAAGAGTGGCAGCAATATCAGCCACCAGGTTTTCACATGTCGGCTGGTAGGGCGAGACAATGACGTTGCCGAAATGCTGACGGTAACTTTCCACCGTTGCAGCGGGAGCCTGCCCCGAGACCATCAGTGCATGGTCAAACCGGTCAACAACAGCCTCGCGTACGAGCTTTTTCAGATCACCGAAATCGAGCACCATCCCGTTACGGTTGCTCTCAGGATCATTCACCGGCTCCCCGGCAACGGTTATATAGAGAATATATGAGTGTCCGTGCACGTTCCGGCACGGGCCGTCATAATTCCACAGTGCGTGGGCCATCTCGAAGCGAAATTCCTTTGTTACCCTGATTACCGCCATTGGTGTATCTTATTGGTCTCCGCAAAAATAAACTATTTAAAATGATTTTTGTTTGAGGGGATATTACTGTATGATATTTACACGTTTAAATGTCATACATATAAATTAATACGTATCTTTGCAGTCAATACATTAATAACCAATGGATAATAACGAGTTGTTGACAATCCCGTTCCTTGCAGGGGAGAGCTTCAGAAAGCACGGTGAAAATAAGGCAATGGGTTTCGTGGGGGAGGAAGTAATTACCTATAACCAGCTGGAAGCCAGGATACGGTCTGTAATAAGGCTCCTGGAAGACTATTCGGTAAAACCCGGTGACAGGGTTGCCATACTCAGTACAAGCATGCCCAACTGGGGTGCTTCCTATTTTGCTATAACATTCATGGGTGCGGTTGCCGTACCTGTGCTGCCCGATTTTACACAGGGAGAGATAGCAAACGTTCTGGAGCACTCAGGAGCGAAGGTTCTGCTTGTATCCGGTAACCTGGCGCACAAGGTTGCAGATTACAAATCCGGGTACCTGGAGACTGTGATCTCAATCGATGACTTCAGGGTCACATCCGGCTCCAACGGAAAAAGCTTCCATGAGGGTGCCATGCCGCTAAATAAATACAATGTGGCAGAGGATGATCTTGCAGTGATAATCTACACCTCCGGCACAACAGGCAAGTCAAAGGGGGTGATGCTGACGCAAAAAAACATTTCGTGGACGGCCAAACAGGTAAGGACTATACAGTATGTTGTTGACAGTGATGTCTTCCTTTCCATCCTGCCGCTTTCACACACCTACGAGCAGACGCTGGGACTGGTCCTTCCCGTCTTCAACGGGGCAGCGATATATTACCTCAGGAAGGCGCCCACGCCATCGGTACTTCTGCCTGCACTTAAGGAGGTAAGGCCGACAACGATGCTGACGGTGCCTCTGATCATGGAGAAGGTTTACTTTGGCAAAGTAGCTCCCACGTTCCATAAGAACAAGGTAATTGCCACGCTTTACCGTACACCTCTTTTCCGCAGGCTGCTCAACAGGGTGGCTGGAAAGAAGATTTACGAAGCTTTCGGAGGCCGTCTCAGGTTCTTCGGCATTGGCGGTGCAAAGCTCAACCCAACGGTGGAGCAGTTCCTGCTTGATGCAAAATTTCCATACGCCATTGGCTACGGCCTGACTGAGACATCGCCGCTGCTGGCCGGAACAGTGGTTGGCACATGCAGGCTTGGCAGCACAGGCCCGGCAATGCAGGGCGTCACTCTGAAGATACATAATCCCGATCCTGTAACAGGCGAGGGAGAAGTATGGGCAAGGGGTGAAAATGTCATGAAGGGTTACTTCAAGGAGCCTGCACTTACCGCAGAGGTGATAACACCTGACGGCTGGTTCAGGACCGGCGACCTGGGTGTCATGGACAAAAACAACTTTTTAAGTCTCAAGGGCAGGCTGAAAAATATGATTGTCGGCTCAAGCGGGGAGAATATCTACCCTGAAGAAATCGAGTCCGTCATCAATGATTTCAGCCATGTGATAGAATCACTTGTGGTGCAGAAAAAGGGCAAGCTTGTTGCAATGGTTCACGTGAATCTTGAAGAGCTTCAGGCCAAATATGCACAGATGAAGAAGGACTTCTCCGAGCAGGCCGAACAGTTAATCAACGAATACCTTGAAGAGCTGCAGAGATATGTCAACTCAAAGGTAAACAGGTATAGCCAGCTTCAGGTGGTTATCTACCAGCCGGAACCGTTCCAGAAGACAGCCACACTGAAGATAAAGAGGTTTCTTTACTACTGATTGATATCCGCTGCCGGGTCTTTCACCCCGGATACGATTCGATTCGCAATGAGTTGATTGCTAATTTTTTTGTTATTTTGCGGCCAAATTCCATATAGATGTCGAACCGGACCAAAGCCCTGCTTTTGATTTTCTCGATCCTGATAATTGACCAGGTTGTTAAGATCATTATCAAAACAAACATGGTAATCGGAGAGGAGATTCCCGTCCTCGGCAATTGGTTCCGGATACACTTCCTTGAGAACAACGGCATGGCCTTTGGCATGGAATGGGGCGGGAAAACAGGAAAGGTTGCACTTTCGGTCTTCAGGATGATAGCAATCGCCGGCATTTCCTGGTATCTCAACAGCATTATCAAAAAGAATGCACCACTGGGTCTTGTCCTCTCGGTCAGCGCTATAATCGCCGGTGCTGCAGGCAATCTTATTGACAGTGCATTTTACGGCATGATCTTCAGTGAGAGCTGGCACACCACAGCTGTATTGTTCCCTGAAGGAGGAGGCTACTCCTCGTTTCTGCACGGGAGGGTGGTTGACATGCTTTATTTCCCGGTTATTGACACCCATTGGCCCGACTGGTCGCCCTTCAGGCCCGGACAGTCGTTCATCTTCTTCAGGCCTGTCTTCAACCTCGCCGACTCATCTATAACAACAGGCGTACTGGCAATACTTGTCTTCCAGAAGAAGTTCCTCGGAGAACACAGCTAACCTGATCTCAGCAGGCAGAAATCAGTCATCAACAGGTAATTTCTGAAATAAACAGAGAGGTTCCTCCAGTCCGGGAACAATTAGTTCCGCATTTTGTCTTATTTTTGGTATCATTACCGGGATGGCAAGCCTTTCAGATATAAAGAAGCCTGTTGCAGCAGAGATGCGCGAGTTTGAATCTTACTTCAGGCGCACGCTGCACAGCGATATACCTTTTTTTCATGTAATACTGAGCACCTTTATCCGTCGTAAGGGAAAGCAGATGAGACCGTTGCTGGTTTTTCTAACGGCTAAACTGAACGGTACTGTTAACGAAACCACCTTCATTGCCGCCACGTTCATCGAGCTGCTGCATACCGCCACTTTGGTACATGACGATGTTGTTGACGATGCCTCGGAAAGACGGGGCCTTCCCACTATCAATGTGCTCTATAACTCAAAGATTGCAGTGCTCGTAGGAGATTATCTGCTTGCGCAGGGATTGCTTATCAGCGTGGAGAAGCAGAAATTCAACATGCTGGGTATAGTCTCCGACGCCGTGCGGGAGATAGTCAAGGGGGAGCTGGTGCAGCTGCAGAAGACGCGAAAGCTGGATATCAGTGAAGCGGACTATTTCAGGATCATCAGGATGAAGACCGCAGCTCTGATATCTGCCTGTACGGCATGCGGGGCAAGCTCAGTCACGGAAGACCTTGAGACAATCGCACGCATGAAGGATTTTGGAGAAAACATAGGCGTGGCCTTCCAGATAAAAGATGATCTGCTTGACTATACGGGTGACGGACTGACGGGAAAGAGGGAAGGCAATGACATCAAGGAAAAGAAAATAACCCTTCCTCTAATACATGCCCTCAGGGAATCCGGTCCGCTCGAAAGACGACACATACTGCGCCTGCTAAGGCTAAAGAAAAAAGGCAGCCGGGAAATCAGGGAAGTAATTGATTTTGTAAAGAAACACAGGGGGCTGGAATATGCTGAATCAAAAATGCAGGAGTACTCCGACAGTGCCATCCGCATTCTGCAGACATATCCTGATTCTGAAACCAAATCCGCACTAATAGAGTTTGTAATGTTTTCAACACTCAGAAGAAAATGAGAGACGTTAGCCGCTTTTTGTCGCTTGGAAGCTATGCCATCGCAGGAGTCTCGAGGGACCCGAAGAAATTCGGACAGGCCATGTTCCGGGACCTGCGTAAAAAAGGGATGGACGTAGTACCCGTCAATCCAGCCGCCGATACAATCGACGGAGTGAAATGTTACAGGTCAGTCAGTGAACTGCCGGCAGAAATCAGGGGGATTATTTTCATGACACCGAAAGAGGAGACTCTCACGGTAGCCAGGGAGGCAATTGCACACGGATTTAAAGATCTCTGGATTCAGCAGGGAGCTGAATCAAAGGAGACAATCGCCGCCCTGGAAAAGGAAGATGTCAACCTGATCCACAGTCAGTGCGTCATGATGTTCTGGAAACCTGACGGGATCCATTCCTTTCACCGTTTTCTGAAGAAAATCTTCGGGGGTCTGCCCGCCTGACGGCAAATATTCAAACCTCACGAAGTCAACGCATCAGGTAACACGCTCTAACCTGATGTTAGTTTGTATTTTATGATATCCATGGTGGATTTCTGTTCCACGTGGAAAAAAATCAATTTCTGAGGGCTGAGGCTATAAGGGCTGCTTTTTTGTGGCCAATAACCTTTTCGAGCTCCTCCGGGGAAGCTTCAGCCATTTTTTTTACGGACCCGTATTTTTTCAGAAGAAGCTCCTTGGTCTTCTCTCCTATCCCCGGAATTTCATCGAGCAATGAAAGATTCATTTTGGAGCTTCGCTTTCCCCTGTGAAAATTTATCCCGAACCGGTGCGCTTCATTTCTGAGGTGCTGAATGATTTTCAGGGTAATGCTGTTCCTGTCAAGATAGAGAGGCACGGAATCACCCGGGAAATATATTTCCTCGAGTTTCTTGGCTATGCCTATCACGGTTATCTCTCCCCGCAGTCCCAGGCCCTCAAGGCTCTTCACGGCAGATGACAACTGTCCCTTGCCACCGTCAATAACCACAAGCTGCGGCAGAGGCTTCTTCTCGTCGAGCATCCTCCTGTAGCGCCGGTGGATTACCTCCTCCATCGATGCAAAGTCATCCGGTCCGGTGACAGTCTTAATATTGAAATGACGGTACTCGCTGTTGCTGGGCTTGCCGTTACGGAATACAACGCATGCCGCTACGGCTGACTCTCCCTGTATGTTTGAGTTGTCAAAGCATTCTATATGAGTAGGAAGCGCAGGCATATGAAGATCTTTCTTCATCCGTTCAAGGTTCTTCTCCGTCCTGTTCTCCTTTGAGCGATCCATCGCCTTCTTCTGCCGTTCCAGCCTGAAAAAGACAGCGTTACGGTTAGCCAGCTCCAGCAGCTTGTGCCTGTCTCCTCGTTGAGGAACCGAATATTTCACCTTATCTATCAGAAAATCAGGCATAAACGGAACTATTATTTCCGGAGAATCGCTGGAAACGCGTTGCCTGATCTCGGTTACTGCAGTAGAAAGAAGAGACTCCTTCTCCTCTTCCAGCCGCAGTTTGAGCTCTACGGACCACGACTGTACTATAGCGCCGGAGACGACTTTCATGTAGCTTATAAACATTGAACCCTCGTCAACCGAGCAGCCAAAGACATCGACATTTCTGACGGAAGCGTTTACCACTGTTGACTTGCTGCGGTACCTGGACAGGAACTCCAGCTTTTCCTTGATTTTCTGTGCTTCCTCGAATCTCAGCTCAGAGGCAAATTTTTTCATCACTGACTCCAGGTAGGCCGTTACGCCTGAGAGATCCCCCTTGATAATGTCTTTTATTCTGGCTATCTGTTGGTTATATTCATCTTCGCTGATCAGCCCGATGCATGGCGCCTTGCAGTTACCCATGTGATATTCCAGGCAGACTTTGAATTTGTTCTCATTTATTGATTTTACCGCGAGAGGCAGTGAGCATGTACGGATCTGGAAGAGATGGCGTATCAGCTCAAGGAGTGTTTTGACGGCCATTACAGAGGTATATGGCCCGAAGTAGGCAGAACCGTCAGGAATCAGTTTACGTGTCAGGAACACCCGCGGAAAGTGCTCATTTTTAACACATATCCATGGAAAGGTCTTGTCGTCCTTAAGTAATATGTTGTATCGGGGCTGATGCTTCTTAATCAGGCTGTTTTCCAGCAGAAGGGCTTCAGATTCGTTGTCAACAACGATATGCCGTATATCCGAAGCGCGGGAGAGCATTACATGTGTTTTGCCCGACTGGTTCTTTGAGAAGTATGATCCAACGCGTTTGCGCAGACTGCGGGCTTTTCCGACGTAAAGAATGGTTCCGGATGCGTCAATAAACTGGTATACCCCCGGTTTATCCGGCAGCAAGGCAGCAGTAGCACGAATATTATCCCTGTCGGTCAATGCCTTATTCGTTGATTTAAAGCAAGTTACTGTGTAATCAAAGGATGCTTACACTGCTTAAAGTTAAGAATTTAGGTATTCTGATACCCGACCGGATAGCCGGATATTGCGGTAGTGTTTCGTTATAAATTGACTGTCAATTCATTAACGAATTCGATGCTTATGATTAAACTGCAGGAGTGTTCAGGTTGTGAACCTGCTGTGCGGATTTGAAACGAACAGTGGTATATGTCGGAATGCCAGTCCGTCGAACAGACCCCTGTCACTTATCTTAAGTTTTGGTATAACCAGCAGGGCCATGAATGAGAGGGTCATGAACGGTGCATCGAGTTTGCTTCCAAGGCTTCTGGCTGACTCGGAAAGCTTCTCATAGCGCGATGCCATGGCTGTTATCGGCAGGTCGGACATGATTCCAGCCACAGGCAATTTAAGTATTTCCTGGCCCTCGTCGGATACAACGCACATACCGCCTCCGGCATCGACTATCATGTTTATTGCCGACACAATATCCCTGTCGTTTGTACCTACTGCTATAATGTTATGGCTGTCATGAGCCACCGATGTTGCAATTGCTCCGTGTTTAAGGCCGAATCCATGGATGAAGGCCACAGAGGGAGGCTTGTCGTTGTATCTCTCCTTTACAACTATTTTCAGAATATCAGTCTCTGTGTTGGACGTAACAAAAGGCTCCTCGCCTGTACTGACGGTTTCTGCATCCGTCAGCAGATCGCCGTTTCTGGCTACAATCACGTTTATTTTGCCACCTTCGTTGATGACCCTTATTTCATCCTGGAAGAGGTGTGTGCATTTGAATTTATTTACTTTTTCAACTTCTCCGGGAGAGAAGAGGGTCTGGCCGTTTCTGAACACGCATTCACCGTCGATCCAGGTTTCAAGAACATTCATACGGGCAGGATCATCTGTAACTATGAAATCTGCAGGTTCTCCGGGACGGAGCAATCCGGACTTTATGCGGTAATGTCTTACAGCATTTACTGAAGCGGC
>JAVEZX010000035.1:0-8533 GCA_034002785.1 Bacteroidales bacterium | reverse complement strand
TCCTGTGTCTCGGTGATCGATTCTATTTTGCCTGCCACAACGGTGACAATCCCCGGATAGATGCGCCTCTTGTGCACATCAATAATTTTACCTGCAATATTCATAATATATCAGAAAAAAGCTGTTCCACGTGGAACATCTCGAGTTATCGTCCAAGATACATGATAAGAATAGAAACATCAGAAGAAGAAACTCCCGTAATCCTTGATGCCTGACCAATAGTTGAAGGTCTGATCTTTGACAGCTTCTGTCGTCCTTCTGTTGATATACTGGCTAGCTCATCATAAATGATCTCATCAGGAATTTTCAGATCCTCCAGTCGTTTGATCTTATCAGCAACACCTTTCTCTCTTTCCAGGTAACCGGCATACTTGATCCTGATCTCTGCTGCCTCAATAATTTCTCTCTTTAACGGAGCGTTATTGTATTCCAGTCTTTCCGAATCGCTGATTCTCTTAAGCAGTGTTTCGAGTTCAATCTGAGGTCTTGCAGCCAGTCCGACAGCTTTAATCTTCTGACTTATTTCTGCCGTTCCCATCTCTGCCAGGAAGGGATTGATCTCACCTGGTGAAATGCTGTAACTCCTGAGAAACGAAATAATCTCTTCGGTCAACCTTAGCTTGTTCTCCAATCTGACAACTCTCTCCTGTGTTGCAGTACCAAGCTTCGCCGCCATAGGCGTCAGCCTCTCATCCGCGTTGTCCTGCCGGAGCAGAATTCTGTACTCTGCTCGCGATGTGAACATCCGGTAAGGCTCATCAACACCCTTCGTTACCAGGTCATCGATGAGTACACCAATGTAGGCTTCGTCCCGCTGAAGAACGAACGGCTCCTCTCCCCTGACCTTCCTTACTGCATTGATTCCTGCAAGCAGTCCCTGCGCGCCGGCTTCTTCATATCCCGTTGTACCGTTTATCTGACCGGCAAAGAAAAGATTCCCAACTCTCTTTGTTTCCAGCGAGTGCTTTAACTGTGTCGGTTGAAAAAAATCATACTCTATGGCATAACCCGGTCTGTAGATGACTACATTCTCAAGTCCCCGTATTTCACTTAAAGCTTCAATCTGGGTTTCCAGCCTGAGACTGCTGGCAAATCCGTTAATGTAATATTCATTGGTCTCCCAGCCTTCCGGTTCAAGAAAGAGCTGGTGCGAATCCTTTCCCGCAAACGTCACAATCTTATCCTCAACACTTGGGCAGTACCTTGGACCCCTTCCCTTTATTCTTCCCGTAAACAGAGGAGAGAACTCAAGCCCCTTGCGTAAAGCATCATGAGCCTTCTCATTCGTGTGGGTTATATAGCAGCTCCTCTCATCTTGGATTTGTATATTGTCATGAAGGTATGAGAAGCACCTTCCTTCACCGTCGCCCTTTTGCTCGGTCATAGCCTGGAAATCGATGCTTCGTCCGTCTACCCTTGCACTTGTGCCAGTTTTCAGTCGTTCCACGTCGAATCCGAGCTCCCGGAGTTGTTCACTCAATCCCCTGGATTCCGGATCACCTGATCTGCCTCCCGGCATTGTGTTGAATCCGACATGCATCAGTCCGTTCAGAAATGTTCCGTTTGTGAGGATCACTGCACCTGAACGGAATTGTGTTCCAAATGTGGTAGTCACTCCGGCAACCTTCCCGTCCTCTACTATAAGACCGCTTGCCTGCTCCTGCCAGATTGAAAGGTTCTCCGTGTTCTCAAGCTCCCTGCGCCATTCCCTGCTGAAAAGCATCCTGTCGCACTGTGCCCTGGGACTCCACATTGCAGGTCCCTTGCTCCTGTTGAGCATCCTGAACTGGATCATCGTTCGGTCAGTTATAATGCCTGACATGCCTCCCAGTGCGTCTATCTCCCTGATTATCTGCCCCTTGGCTATGCCGCCCATTGCCGGATTACATGACATCTGCGCCAGCTTGGTCATATCCATTGTGATAAGCAGCGTTTTCGCTCCCATCACAGCTGCTATACGGGCTGCCTCGCATCCGGCGTGGCCGCCACCTACGACAATTATATCATATCTGAAGTTCATTCGGCATATGATAAGGCCAGATACATCTCTTCCATCTCAGACATTTTCTTCTTCTCCCCCTCTGTTCTGTCATCATATCCGCATAAATGAAGGATTCCGTGGAAAATAACCCTTCTCATTTCTGAACCAAAAGTAGTCCCGTATTTCACGGCATTCTCCCTGACCCGAGGTTCACTTATATAAATCTCTCCGTTAAGGATATTCCCCTTATTATAATTGAAAGTGATAATGTCAGTTAAATAATCATGACCGAGAAACTCTGTGTTAATCTCGTACACCTTCTCATCATTTGTAATGATGATATCTATAACATCGGCTTTCTTTCCGGCATCGCCAACAATCCTGCCAGCCGTTTTTTTTAGTTTCCTGCTGTCACGCAGTCTGAATTTTCCGATATCGTAGTGAAAGTTAATCCTCAAGGTTTCAGTATTTAAACCGCATCGTCACCTGGTTCCCCGTATCATTGAAGACAAGTGCATCTGCAAGGCTTCTCATAATAAACACCCCACGCCCGTGAAGGTTTTCGATATTGGCGGGATCAGTCGGGTCCGGCAGGGAATCGTAACTGAAGCCATCACCCTGATCAGTAACAGAAACCTCGAACCAGTTACCGTCAGCCTTGAAATCAACCGTGACCATTTTTTCAGCATTACCCTTATTGCCGTGAAGGATGGCGTTGTTAACAGCTTCAACTGTAGATATCAGAATCTTTCCGTAAACCTCGTCCGAAATTCCGAGTTTTTTAGATAAAGTATCCACCAGCGTTTCTACAACGCGTAACTTTTCAATGTCTGAATTAATTGTAATGCTTTCCATTCCTGAATCCCTATCATAAATTATAACTGAAAGGGTCTTTAATTGTTGCAAAATTTAGTCATTTTTTTGTAAGCCACAGCTCAGGGTCAAGCTTTTTCTTCTCCTCGTACACCATAAATTTCAATACCGATTTGCCTCCGTCGCCATTATCAAGATAGACATCACCCAGTTCCTGGCCCGTGGTAACCGATTCTCCTGCCTTTACATGCACATTCACGAGGTTCTGATAAACAGTAAGGTATTTACCGTGCCTGATTATTACAGCCATGTTAGCCCCCGATATTGCGAAGACCCTTACTACCTCGCCCTTAAATACACTCCTTGCCTTTGTAGCTCCGCTCGATGTTATCTCAATCCCGATATTATCCTCAGTAACATTTTTCAGGACCGGATGTCTCTGAAGCCCGAAGTGTCCTGTAACGATTCCCCTGTCCACCGGCCATGGCAATCGTCCGCGATTCTCTCCGAAAGAGTCACCAATCAGCTTCATTTCAGAGCTCATCGGTACCTTGTCGCTCTTTTTTCTCTCCTCCTCTATCAATCGCTCTATTTCCTTTTCAATCTGTCTCGCAATTCTCCTTTTCTCATCAAGTTCCTGTTTCAGCTGCTTCTCCTTGCGGCTCAGATTGTTTATCATTCTCTCCTTCCTGTTCTGTTCATCCCTGAGCATTTGTTTCTGCCTGACCTCTTTGCTTTTCAGATCACTTACGTTCTTCCTGTCCTGCTCAAGTCTCTCCTTTGTACTTTGCATCTCCTTGTACAGAGTCTCTATTGTCTCGGTTTCGTTGCGCCTGAATCTTGCAACCTGCTGTATATACTTAAGTCTCTTGTAACCCTGGTTGAAATCAGCCGATGAAAGTATAAATGCAACGGCAGGCGTACCCTTTGTGGCTTTGTATGCGCTTATAATAGACTTCGCATATTCACTCTTAAGATTATCCAGGTCCTGTTCCAGCATATCAATAGCCAGACTGTTCAGGCTGATCCTGTATTCCAGAAGACTTATTTCCTGTCCGTATTCGTTAATCAGTTTTTCACGAAGGCTGAGTTTCTTCCCGATAACCCTGAGCTCATTCAGGTTCTCAGTCTTCTGTGTCGCTGTTGTCTTGAGCATCTTGTCCACATATTCGATCTCCTGGAGATTCTTCTTCCTCATCTCCTCCAGCTCTGCACGCGACTGACCTGTAAGGCCCGAAACCGATGCGGCAAACAATATCATTATGGACAAAACTCTTTTCACAGACTCTCACGCTTATAGGAGGGAAGATTGAATTCAATGTCAGAATCGTACCCGTATTTAAGATCGTCAATCAAAAGTTTCACGTGAAACATTTTCTTTCTCTCCTCCATTGAAATTGATGAAGCATACTTCTTTCCATCAGTTTCACGGAAACTGCTGAAGTTCAGGTAAACTGTATGGCCCGTATCCTTAGCATCGATTCTTTCGCTACATATCTTCATCTCGTCTGCACATACTGTAATCTCACGCCTGAA
This sequence comes from Bacteroidales bacterium, assembly GCA_034002785.1. Lineage (GTDB taxonomy): Bacteria > Bacteroidota > Bacteroidia > Bacteroidales > VadinHA17 > SR-FBR-E99. The sequence continues at coordinate 4,203 of JAVEZX010000035.1, read as the reverse complement.
GCTCTCGTCACCCGCGGTAACAACGACCTGACCGTCAGACAGTCTTCTGAAGTCGCCATTAACCACGCCCGGCATATCACCAAAAAGGATTCTCATGAAATCCTCCGGGAGTCCGTTTTTTGTCATGAAAACATCCTTCTTTCCGACGTATATATTTTTGTTGAATCGGTCAATTACAGCAACCTCATTACCAACTATCAGGATTCTTGCCAGCTCAATACCCAGCGGTCCTCTGACGGAAGCATAAAAATCGCCTTTTGCGTTAAGCCTTGCATTCAATCCGAACTTACCTTCTATCGGAGTTCCATCAAGCTCAATACTTCCCTTCCTTATTTCAAATCCCCGGTCCGTCAGGTTGTTTTCGGCAACTTCAGCTGTCATGGCAATGAAATCTGCAGTTAGCGGAACGGTTCCGGGAGCTGTCATCCGGCTCTTCCTCAAGGCATTGCACCCGGTTAGTCCGATAATGAGACCCAAAAACAGTATATATCTTAGTCTTGCAGGCATTTCCTTATCTCCTCTTCAAGATAACTTTTCGTGCTGTCTCCTTCAAGAGCCTTTCGCCAGAAACCAACAGCCTCAGGGCATTTACCCAGTTTCATCTTTATGAATCCCATATGCTCGAGGATCTCCGGATCCTGCTCCACGCCTTTCTCAAATATACGCATCATCTCATGATGCGCTTCCCTGTACTTTCCTGTCTTATACAGTACCCAGGCATATGTATCGATATATGTCGGATTATCACCGTCACTCAGCATAACCTTCTCTGCCATTTTCAGGGCCTTTCTGAGATCGCGGTCGCCCTCGGCAAGAAAATATGCATAGTTATTCAGCAGAAGAGGGTCGTCTGGTGACAGAACCAACGCTTCCTCATAATAGCCGAAGGAGGCATCATAATCCTTCATACGATACTTCAAGTCGCCCTGCATAGACATCACCTGAACCTTGATTTCATTATCGTTTCCGGCCAGGATCATTGCCTTTTTCAGTTCTGCATCAGCCACCTGGTATTCTTTCAGTTCCATCGCGGCTATCGCGTAGTAGATCTTTCCAAGGATGCTCCTGTTGTTTTCCCTTGAGTAGACAGCTGCAAGGTCAAACGCCTTCCTGTATTCCTTCTTTTCAGAGTAAAGTATCAGGAGCTTCTCCCTGAAATAAAATCCCGGGCTGCCTCCGGCGATCAACTCCTCATACCTGGCAATGGCATCATCATTCCGGTCCGCCAGCTCAAGCATCGTTGGCCGCAGTGACATTATCTCCTCATCATCAGGATACTTTTCTTCCAGCAGGATCAGGCTTGAGGCAAGTGATTCCCAGTTGTCCCTGACATAAAGGGTATCTATTATTAGCCTGCCTGCCACCGATACCTTCCTGTCCCTCTCAACAACTTCGCTTTCAAATACATTATTCAGAAAAGCGGATATTCCACCGTACTCCTTCCTGTATACCAGGTTCATCATGTAGAGAAGCTGGCTTTCTATATCATCCGGATTCTTTTCAATTATCTCCCTGTAGATGCTGTCGCTCTTTTCCTTCTGATTGTCCTCAAAGTATATGTCAGCCAGCAGTGCTTTATATCTTATCTCTCCGGGGTGCTGCTCAATCAACCTCTGTGTTCTGTCAACTGCCTCCTTCATGTTGTTCCTCACAATCAGGCCGGAAATCATCATCAGGGCCATGTCTTCGGTGAGACCACCTTCGCTGTCAAGTCTTCTCAAAAGAGAATCAGCCCTGATCATGTCTCCCTGTTCTGCATAGAACCCGGCCAGGATGCCGTTAACTTCCAGCGCAGCAGGATCTGCCTTCAATGCTCTCGCAAAATAGACCATTGCTGAATCCTTCATTTCATACTGCGTGAAGAGCGATCCGCTGGCCATCTGGTACCAGTAATTGTCAGGTTCGAGCCGTGCCGCCCTGGAGGCATACATCATTGCCTTGCCGCCGATATCTGCCGAGGAGTACATCTGCGCCAGCTCAAAATAGGGAACAGCCCGCGATCTGTCCAGTTCAATGCATTTTTCAAACAGTGTTGCCGCCTCATTCACATCACCCACATATTTCTGACGGATGGCTTCAGCCAGGAGGTAATCATATCTGCTGTCAGAACCACGCTGCACATCCCTCCCCGATGGTGCAACGGCCATCCTTCTGGTACATCCCGCCGATGCCAGTACTATCAGTATAACTATTATGCTTCTTCTCATTTCCTTCCCGAATGCCCGAATCCGCCAGCCCCTCTTTCTGTTGTGCTTATCTCTTCTGTCTCAACAAGCTCAGCCCTGGAGTGGCTGGCAATAATCATCTGTGCTATCCTGTCTCCGTTATTGACTGTAAACTCCTTATCAGACAGGTTAACAAGAATTACGCCAATCTCTCCCCTGTAGTCCGCATCAATTGTGCCTGGAGAGTTAAGCACCGTAACACCGTGTTTCAGTGCCAGTCCGCTCCTGGGTCGTACCTGCGCTTCGTATCCCACCGGTAGCTCAATATAAAGCCCCGTGGGAATCAGTTTTCTTTCCAGTGGCTTGAGCGTTACCGGCCCGTCTGTGAATGCACGCAGGTCCATACCGGCAGCGTGAGCTGTCTCATATGCCGGAAGCGGGTGTGCCGACTTGTTTACTATCCTGATCTTCATTAACCTCTTTTAAACAATAACGTAAAGAATCTGTCCCTGATTTCAACAACGGCAAAGAAAATCAAAAGCAACAGAGTGTCAAGGGCTGCATTGAGGAATTTGTTCTCCCCTTCCAGCAGAATCGAAACAAACAACAGCGCAACCGCCAGAGCGATATAAAGGAATATCTTACCCGTTTCATATTTTATCGGGTAATACTTCAATCCCACAAAATATGATACGATGACCATTGAAAGATAGCAGGCGACGTGGGCCCAGGCTGCAGCAATATAACCGAAGACTGGTACGAAAATTACGTTAACGGCCACTGTAACGGCAACACCCACAAATGTTATCCATGCCCCGTAAATAGTCTTGTCATCAACCTTGTACCAGATGCTCTGATTAATGAATATACCCAGCAGCAGGTATCCCATGCTTATAATCGGCACCACTATCAGCGACTCGCGAAAGTCTTCATCGATAAGTACCTGTATCGCTTCCGGAAACAGATTTATTCCCAGGAAGAGGATCAGGGCCGTGATCACAAAATACTTCATCGTGACGGCATAGGTCTCTTTCGCATCCTTGCTTCCTGCCTTCTCAAAAAAGAATGGTTCCGCCGCAAAGCGATACATTTGTATGAAGAGCGACATTAGAACTCCAACCTTATAACCGGCGCCATAAAGCCCGACGGTAGCAAGGCCTTCCGGGCCCCCGATCAGCCTTCGAAGGAGGATCTTGTCAAGAACTTCGTTAAGCGAGCCGGCCATGCCTCCTATCAGCAGGGGCCAGCTGTAGGCAAGCATCCTCCCCAGCAGCTTCCTGTCAAATACAGGCTTTATCCTGAAGATGAAAGGAATGAGGCATATCAGAGTAACGGCTGATCCGGCCAGGTTTGCCACAAAAACATACCCTACCTGGAAATCGGGGTTCCATATTTTGTAAATCCAGCTGTTTCCCTTCTCCGCCAGCGAAGGTGCATACCAGAGAAAGAAAAATGCTATCACCATAGTCACCAGCACGTTGATGATCTTCAATACACTGAAGAGCATGGGCCTGTTGTTGTTCCTGAGCCATGCAAACGGGATTGCCGAGAAGGCATCGATTGCCACTATCCAGGCAAACATCCGTATATACTCCGGATGCTGTTCATAGCCCAGAAAACCTGAGACATGTCCAATGAAAATCGATATCGCTATAAGGAAGAGAACTGAAGTTGCAAACAGACTTGTCATCGCCGTGCCGTATACCTCACCTGCCGGTGCCTTTTTACCGGCAAACCGGAAATAGGTCGTCTCCATCCCGTAGGTAAGAATGACAAGCGCAAGAACCATCCAGGCATAGAGCTCTGTGACAACACCATACTGTTCGAGTCCCAGGATGCGGGTATAAAACGGCGTCATCAGGGCATAGTTCAGAAACCGCGGCCCCACAGTACCGAAGCCGTAGATGACTGTCTGGCCAGCCAGCTTGCGTATATCGTTCATGCTAAACTCTTACTGCAAATATATATCTTTGTCAATCGTAAAGTATAAGAAAATGAGGAGTTCATTACGCATCTTACTGCCGCTGGCTGCCGCTCT
>JAVEZX010000034.1:0-24014 GCA_034002785.1 Bacteroidales bacterium | reverse complement strand
ATCCTTTTCAGATGTGGCAGCACAAAGGTCTCAAAGTCGGGCTGACCCAGGAATCCGACAATGTCATCAAGAACAAGCACTCCCTGGATATCCGGAAACTTCTCATACTGAAGTTCCAGCCAGTCAATAACGAAGTCGGTGATTACCGTAAGGGCCTTCTGTGCCTCTTCCGGTGTGACGGCAAGAGACATCATAAAATCGGTTGTACCGAACAGGAACGAAGCGATGTTCAGCGGACCCCTGCTGGATGCGAACCTGTAGTGACAACCGTTCTGCTTAACCTTCTCCTCGTATTTTGCCATGCGGTTTATTACGAAGGGGAGCAGTCCGTCAGTTCTGACATTGGGTTTTGAGAGAGCCGATATGTCCCCGATGGGGCAGTTCAGCTTCACAGGATGGGGAAAATCGTTCTCGGTCCAGACCAGTTTGGTGCCGAAGGCCGATGGCTCGGTGCACATGCCGTACTCAGACCAGAATCCCGGAAGGAACATTACATCGGGGAATGAATTCTGAGCATGCATGTTTGCCTCAAACCAGGTGACGGGATCATTGAAGTATTCGAGTATTGTCGTGCCGTGCCACCCGGGCAGCCAGGGGCTGTCGATAATGAATCCCACAGGCCGTTCATCCGTTTTTTCTCCGTTGATTACCTTGAGAAGGGTCTCCCAGTGTCTGTCGTTCATAAGGTCAGGTTGTGCTTCGTTCTACAATGTCTAAATACCCGGAACATAATAAAATCTGAGTCCCCGATAATACTCCAGGTTATGGAGCGGCTGCTCCACCCCTTCGGGGAACGGCATCCGTGAGAATGTCTGAAAATAGGTCAGGCAGGCATCCTTCCACCAGCGGGCTTCCTTTGCCTGGATCCTGAGCATCTGCCTGACATGACCGAACTGTCCGTCATCAATCTTTCCTTCAATGGACTCCCAGTATGTGAGGTAGCCTTCAGCTGAATCAACTCCCTCCTGGTACTTAATGCACATCTCATCCCAGAGTGTCCTGCCCGATTTCATCACATGATACCATGGCAGGTGGTGGAACCATAGCAGGAGGTTTTCAGGGCAGCTCCGGGGGTCATTGAAGATCGAGTCCAGGGGCGGGAAGTACTGGTTCACAGCCCCGCTGCCGTTTTTCGTTCTGTCAAATCCTATCCCGAAGGTGTCAGCCCTGTGATAATATACAGCTGTCCAGTCCGGGCGCCCGCGGTCCACCCACGGACCTGGTCCCCAGTGATGCCCTTCAGCCATAATGTGATGGAGTCCAAGGGGAGTCATGTAGTTAACCACCGTCTCCCTTGAGCTGAGCATCATTCCGGCTATTCCCTCCTCAATGACCGGATCACGTGTGATTGTCATCCTGATCCATTCTGAAGCTATCTGTTCCGGAGAAAGGTCCGGGTTCCATGCGAGGCGTCCGAACGCATACCAGTTGGCCTGCCCGAAGAGATGACCTGTCCAGTTTCTTTCCGATCCGATATTTGATACTCCGGCCATGCCTGTCAGGGCGTAGCCATGGAGGGTACCGTCAACGACCCCGGATACTTTCGATCCCGGACCTGCGGCATAGGTATCACTGGCCAGAGTTTCGCTGAAGAGCGGTGCCAGGAAGACCAGGTTGGTGGCGCATCCCAGGTATTCCTGCGTTATCTGAAACTCAGGCATAAGTGGTGTTTCAGGCATCGCTCCGAAGAGCGGATGAAAGGGTTCCCGCGGCTGAAAATCTATGGGACCATTCTTTACCTGTACCAGGACATTGTCCCGGAAGGTACCGTCGAGCGGCACGAATTCATTATAAGCCTGTTTTGCCCGGTCAACAGGAACATTGTTGTCATACACGAAGGCTCTCCACATGACCACTCCGCCAAAAGGCGCAACGGCATCGGCGAGCATGTTGGCCCCGTCAGCATGAGATCGGCCGTAATTCTGCGGTCCTGGCTGTCCCTCGGAGTTGGCCTTGACAAGAAACCCGCCAAAATCAGGAATGAGCGCATAGATTTCCGCAGCCTTCTCCTTCCACCAGTTGATAACCTCCGGGTCAAGCGGGTCGGATGTGGTCAGGCCTCCAGTCTCGCGCGGTGCGCTGAAACGGGCAGTAAGATATACCTTTATGCCGTAGGGTCTCATCACCTCAGCCAGTGCAGCTACCTTCAGCAGGTACTGGTGCGTCAGGACGAGAGCATTTGCATTGACATTTGTAATGACGGTGCCGTTGATGCCGATCGAGGCATTGGCTCTCGCATAGTCCCTGTAGCGGGGGTGAATGTAATCGGGCAGCAGATGCCAGTTCCATATTGAAGCGCCGGCATAGCCGCGCTCAACAGTTCCGTCCAGGTTGTCCCAGTGGTTTAGCAGCCTCAGCTCCGTGGCGGGCCTTTCATTAATCGCCAGGTTGTCAAGCGGCGATTCCGTTTCTATAATCCTCAGAAGGTGAAAGATGCCGTACAGGACTCCCCTCTCTCCTTCAGAGGCAACAACTGTAATATTTCTTCTGCCCTGTCTGAAGCTCCGGATGATGTAACCTTCTTCTCCCGTAGTGCCGGGCTGAACATCTGAGAGCAGCGAAGCCACCAGCGGCGATGAGCTGAAGGTCCCGGCAATAATTGTACCTCTGCCTTCGGGAGCGCGGACCTCAGTGACATTCTGCCCGGTCATTGACATCAGGCCGGCTATGAATTCATCATGAGCCGTTCGGAGCACCGGTGATTCACCGGTAATCATGACATTCTCAAACCGCCTGGAGCACTCTTTCAGGTATGTTCTGTCAGTTATACGGTCATTCTTGAGCCACAGCCTGTAACCGTCATCCGCACGAACGGCGTAACCAGAGGCAAGTAAAAGGATTGTAAGGATCAGGAGTGTCTTCTGTTTCATGAAGATGGTTCTTTGCCTGACCTGAGTGACGACTGTCTGATTATCAGCTCATGAGCCAGCGTAATTGAATTGACCTTTTCATACTGTGTGCCTTCGAGAATCCTGATCATGGTTGATGCCGCCACCTCGCCCATGGCCCTGCCCGGGTAATGAACCGTTGTGAGGTTTGGCTCCACTATCCGGGATACAGGATCATCATTGAATCCAGTCACCGCGATATCCTCGGGCACGCGGTATCCCTTCCGTTTCAGTTCACAGATGAGTGAAACGGCCGATGTGTCATTGGCGGTGAAGATACCGTCAGGGGTAGTGCCGTTGTTCAGCAGCTGATTTACAATTATCATCCCGGAGTTGTCTCCCAGGTCGGTCACTACGAGCATCCTGTCATCAAACGGCAGGGAGTTATCGGTAAGCGCCTGCCTGTATCCCCTGTACCTTTCGCTGTAGACATTTCTGTTAAGGCTTCCTGCAACATGGACTATCTTTTTGCATCCCTGGTCTATCAGATGCTGTGTTGCCTCATATCCTGCCCTGAAGTTGTCAATGACAACACTTACACAGTTGGTACACTCAAGCACCCTGTCAAAGAAGACGAGAGGTATATCCTTGCGGAGGATATTTCTGAAACTGTCGCTGTTCCTTGTTTCATAGGAGAGAGATACGAGCATCCCGTCGACGCGGCTGTTGAACAGGGCCTGGATGTTTGCCTCCTCGAGTACAGCTGATTCTTCGCTCTGACTGATCAGCAGCTGGTAGCCTGAGTTGTTTGCAACCTTTTCCATGCCTGAGATGACTGTAGACATGAAATGGCTGTCAATCCTGGGGATCACCACTCCAAGGGTCCGGGTTCTTTTCTGTCTCAGGTTTGCAGCGAATTTGTTGTGCTGGTAGCCCATATCCTGGGCTGTCTGCATTATTTTTTTCCTCAGGTCTTTCCTGACCTGCGGGCTGTTGTTGAGGCCCCTTGAGACTGTCGAGGCTGAGATGTTCAGCGCCCTGGAGATGTCATAGATAGTGACCTCGGCCTTTTTCTTCATTCCAGTCATAATTGTTCAAAATAAGTAAGAAAACCGCTATTATTGAAATTTTTCGAACTATTTTTTGCAATCGGTTGCACAATTAAATCAGATTACATACTTTTATTTACGCTTTGGACAGGGTATGGGAGAGACATGCCCTGTAGCAAGGAGTAAGGCTAAAAAAAATCAGTGTAACTCTTTAACCAATTGACCATGCAATCCTCTACAGGAAAACTTTCGTTCAGGGAGAAGCTGGGTTACAGTCTCGGAGACGGTGCCGCCAACTTCATCTTTCAGACAATGATGCTGCTTCAGCTGAGTTTTTACACAGACACCTTCGGCCTTTCCGCCGGAGCTGCGGCAACCCTATTTCTCGTTGCAAGGCTCTGGGGTGCAGTCTGTGACCCGATCTTCGGCGCTCTGGCAGACCGTACAAATACCCGATGGGGCAAATTCAGGCCGTGGATTCTCTGGACCGCTGTTCCTTTCGGGGTGCTGGGGTATCTGGCGTTCAGAACACCCGACTTCGGTGAGACCGGCAAACTTGTTTACGCCTATGCCACATACCTGCTGCTGCTGACCGTATACTCAGCCAACAACAACCCCTACTCGGCCCTCAGCGGCGTGATCACCGGCAACATGAAGGAACGCACAAGCCTCTCATCGGTAAGGTTCGTGGTAGTCACGCTTGCAACAATTGCAATCATGGGCTTCACCCTGCCGATGGTAAACCACTTCGGTGCCGGAGACAGTGCAAAGGGATACCAGATAACCATGGGAATCTTCAGCATCCTTGCCATAGTCTTCTTCTTCATAACCTTCTTCAGCACAAAAGAGAGGATCGCTCCGCCCCCGCAGCAGAAGAGCTCACTGAAGCAGGACCTGCTGGACCTCGTAAACAACAGGCAATGGGTACTGATGTTCGTGGTATTCCTGTTCATGTTCATCTTCCTGGCAATGCGAAACAGCATACTGCTATACTACTTCAAGTATTATCTAGATCCGGAGAGCATGCGCGAATTCCTTGTCAACATTGACAAGGGTCTCTTCGGCCTGCTCGAAGGTCTGAAGCTTACAACCGCCGGCGCCAACTATGCCGATAACAGCTTCAGCGTTATCAATATAATAGGTCAGCTGTGCGCCATCCCCGGCATCGCCGTAGGAAATGCCCTGGCCAGGAGATTCGGCAAGAGAGATGTCTTCAGGACCTGGCTCATCGTGGCAGGAATAATGGCTGCTCTCTTCTTTGTGGTGCCTCCCACGGGCGTATGGGCAATCCTCATACTCTCCATCCTTTTCAACTTCTCATGGGGCGTTACAATGCCTCTGCCGTGGGCAATGATGGCAGACGTGGCCGACTACTCCGAGTGGAAATTCAACCGGCGTGCAACAGGCATCGTATTTGCCGGAATAGTTGTGGGACTGAAGGTCGGGCTTGCAATCGGCGGCGCAGTGGCCGGATGGCTGCTTAACGGGTACGGCTATGTTGCCAATGTGGTGCAGACACCAACGGCCGTTCAGGGCATCAGGCTTTCAGTGAGCATCTTCCCGGTCATTGCACTGATCCTGTGCGTCGTTGCGCTCTTTATCTACGGTATCGGGAAGAAGGTCGAGTACCAGATGCAGGACGAACTTGCCGAAAGGCGCAAGAACTATGAAGGATAAACCGGCCGGCAGACGCAGACCTTATAAATGATCAACAGTAAAACAAAACCAATATGAAAAATAAACTTATACCGGCTGTTGCAGCCGCGGTGATTCTTCTCTCATCATGCGGAGAAGAAGAGACCACCATCAGCAAGGCATATGAGGATCACTTCCTGATAGGGACCGCCATAAACAGGATGCAGGTCTCCGGGGCTGACCCGCAGGTCCTCCCTTTCATTGCAAGTCAGTTCAATTCCGTCACCGCGGAGAATGAAATGAAATGGGAACGGATCCATCCCAAACCGGATGTGTACAATTTCGGGGTGGCCGACAGTATTGTCGACTACGCGGAAAGCAACGGGATGTCTGTTATAGGACATTGCCTCGTATGGCACTCGCAGACACCCAGGTGGGTTTTCCAGGATTCTCTTGGCAACCAGCTGACACGTGATGCTCTCCTGGAGAGGATGCGTGAACATATCCATACCGTTGTCGGACACTACAAGGGCCGCATACTGGGTTGGGACGTGGTCAACGAAGCCGTAAATGAAGACGGATCACTGCGCAGGACAAAATGGCTCGAAATAATTGGTGAAGACTACATCGAAAAGGCCTTCATCTTCGCCAACGAGGCCGACCCTGATGCAGAACTCTATTACAATGACTATAATAATGAGGAGCCTGCCAAACTTGCCGGAGTAATACCCATAATAAAGAACCTTCAGGCAAAAGGGATTCGCATTGACGGTGTGGGAATCCAGGGACACTGGCACCTCGACTCACCAGACATGGCGATCGTCGACAAGAGCATCAGCGAGTACGCCGCACTGGGGATGAAGGTGATGATCACCGAAATGGAAATCAACGTGCTGCCTACCCCGACAAGGTTCTACGGGGCAGAGATCTCGAACAGAGGTGCGTACCTTGACTCACTTAACCCGTATGTTGAAGGACTTCCTGATTCCGTCCAGACGCAACTGACAAATCGCTATGCAGAGCTGTTCAGGATACTCCTGAAGCACGATGATGCCGTTACCAGGGTGACATTCTGGGGAGTGCATGACGGCTATTCATGGAAGAACGGATGGCCCATTCCCGGTCGCACAAACTACCCGCTCCTCTTCAACCGTGACTATTCTCCGAAACCAGCATATCATGCTGTAATTGAAGAGGCAGAAAAAATCAAGTGACACATAGCAAAACAAACGATATGAAAACGAAAACCGCAGCGCCGTACAGGGATGCTTCCCTGCCGGTGAAAAAGAGAGTTGAGGATCTGCTGGGCAGAATGACAATTGAGGAAAAGTGTGCCCAGCTGATGGGACTCTGGAACGGAGGAGTCGAGGATTTCAAGCCTGAGATCTTCGGTGAACCGGCAAAGATGAAAGAGATCTTCGGCAATGGCTGCCACTCTGTGCATCCTGCCCCGTTCGGCATTAAGGATACAGTCAGGATGCGCAATGCGATACAGAAATATCTTATTGAAGAGACCCGTCTTGGCATCCCGGCTCTTTTCGTTGACGAAGGACAGCACGGCATGATGAGGCCCGAGGCTACCGTCTTCCCGCAGGCTATAGGTCTGGCATGCTCCTGGAACCCTGCCCTCTTTGAGAAGGTATACGGTGTTGTGGCAAATGAGATGCGCTCACGAGGGACACACCATGCCCTTACACCCGTGATAGATGTATGCCGTGACCCGCGCTGGGGACGTACGGAAGAGACATACGGTGAAGATCCCTACCTGAACGGGATGCTCTCAATAGCAGCGGTGAAGGGACTGCAGGGCGATGGCAGCGGGAAAGTTGGCAAGAACAACGTTGCAGCTACCCTGAAGCATCTGGTTGGCCACGGTGAGTCTGAGGGCGGACTGAACCAGGGTCCTGCCAACTATTCCACAAGGGTTTTGCACGATTATCACATGCCGCCCTTCAAGATGTGTATTGACCACGCCAAACCGGTTTCGGTAATGCCTTCATACAACGAGGTTGACGGAGTTCCGTCACACGCCAGCAAATGGCTGCTGAAGGACATCCTTCGCGGTGAGTGGGGATACAAGGGAATGATAGTCTCCGACTACTACGGCGTTGACCATCTGTTCAACAAGCACTTCGTCTGCAAGGATGCCACCGATGCTGCAATGACAGCTTTCAACTGCGGTGTACAGTATGAATTCCCGCAGGCCAACATGTACAGGGTTCTGCCGGAACTGCTTAAAAAGAAAAAGATTAAAAAGGAAGATATTGACAGAGCCGTTGAACAGGTGCTGGCCTTCAAGTTCAGTCTTGGACTGTTTGAAAATCCATATGTTGATGAGAAACAGGCCATATCTGTAAGCAAGTTGCTGGCACACAGAAAGACAGCACTCAAGGCAGCTCATGAGTCAATTGTCCTTCTGAAGAACGACGGACTGCTTCCGCTGAAGAAAGGGAAGTACAAAAGGATCGCAGTCATCGGGCCATGTGCGAATGATGTGTGGTTCGGAGGCTACTCCGGTGAGCCATATGAAAAGGTAAGCCTGCTTGACGGCATAAAGGCTAAAACCGGCAACGGCACGGAGGTGCTCTTCGCACAGGGCTGCAGGCTGACAATCAACACCACCCTTAGCTATTTCAACTGGAAATATGATGAGATCAAGTTCGCTTCGCGCGAAGAGAACATCAAGCTTATCAGGGAAGCTGTGAAAGTTGCCTCAGGAGCTGACCTCGTTATACTTGCACTTGGCGAAAACGAGCATCTCTGCCGCGAGGCATGGGCACAGAACCATATCGGGGATAACATGACTCTCGATCTGTTCGGTGAGCAGGGCGAACTGGCAGATGCAATCACCGCCCTCGGCAAGCCCGTGGTGCTGTACCTGATGAACGGCAGACCGCTCTCAATCAATAAACTGGCTGAGAAGGTCCCGGCAATCGTCGAGGGCTGGTACATGGGCCAGGAGACCGGTACCGCTGCCGCAGATATCCTCTTCGGCGAGGTCAATCCCTCGGGCAAGCTGACAATCACCTTCCCGAAATCGGCCGGCCAGCTGCCGATGTATTACAACCATAAGCCCAGCGCCCAGTGGCAGGACTATATTTCACAGGATGTCAAACCGCTGTTCCACTTCGGGTTCGGGCTGAGCTATACCAGATTCAGGTACGGAAAACCGGTGCTCAGGAAAAGCACTGTTAAGAAGGGCGAATCTGCCAGGGTCACCGTTGAGGTAACAAACGCCGGCAAGATTGCAGGAGATGAGATTGTGCAGCTCTACATCCGTGATGTGGTGAGCAGTGTGACCCGTCCTGTGAAGGAGCTTAAGGGATTTGCGCGGGTCTCCCTGAAACCGGGAGAGACCAAAAAGGTAACCTTCGAGATCACACCTGAAAAACTCGCATTCCATAACATTGACATGAAGTATGTTGTGGAGCCTGGCGATTTCGAGATCATGACAGGGTCATCATCGCGTGAAGAGGATCTGCAGAAGATTGTACTGACCGTTATGTAAAACAGCCAATGCCGGTCTGTCGTTGCCGAAAACGGCGAACATCAGTGCCGGCATGGCTTATGTTGAATACAACTATGAAGAAAATTGCTGTTCTGGCAATGATGGCAGGACTTATGGTTCTCTGCCATGCATGCAGTGATCCTGAAGGCCCGCCTGATCCGGTCATTGAACCTGAAATAAACAAAGCCGTCGTTGATCCGGCGGTGACATACCAGGAGATAATCGGATTCGGAGGCTCACTGACATGGTATTCTGAAAGGATAACTTCGAGCCCGCAAAAGGAGCAGATATGCAAGCTGCTGTTCGAGGATCTGGGAACGGATATTATCAGGTTCAAGAACAATTACTACCCCCTGGGCTACCCGGCAGTAAAGAGCCCTGCTACCATGGAGAACGGATCGATAAAGACGCTTTGGAGTGTAACGGGAGACCTGTACACAATAGCGAAGCAGCTCAATCCGGCAATTCAGATCCTGGTAAGTTCATGGACCCCTCCTTCAGCTTTGAAAAGCAACAATAACCTTCGGGAGGGTACCCTGAAAAAGGATAACGGAGCATTTATGTACGAGGCTTTCGGGGAATACTGGAACGATATGCTGGATAACCTTCAGTTCAATCCTGACTACATCAGCATTCAGAATGAACCGGGATGGATCACCCCCGACTGGGAGACATGTGAATGGCGGCCAACGGAAACAGCGGAATTTCCAGGGTATAATGCTGCATTCGATGCTGTGTACAATAAGATCAGCACACGTACCAACCCGCCGAAGATGATCGGTCCCGAGGCTGAAAACATTGGTTACAGCAGCAAGCTTGGCGGCAATACCTTCGCTGTCTTCTCTGACCCGCTCAAGAACAAATCCTCCCTGGCAGCCTATGCATATCACACCTACAACTTCCCGTCCTCAGCGCTGATTGCCCAGACAAAGGCGGATCTCAACATGATCCGTGACTCCTATGGCAACAAACCCTGCATCATGACTGAGTACTCCAATTTCACCTGGCTCAACACAGCATGGTTTATCATCCAGAACCTCAACGAAGCCAATGCCGCAGGTTATATCTACTGGCTGATGGCATGGGCCGACTCCAACAATGACTCAATGATCAAGCTGACTTCGGCCGGTGCTTATACACTCACTCCTTTCTATTATGTAATGAAGCACTTCTCAAAGGAGATTGACAAGGGGTATGTCAGGATCAAGGTGCTCTCGCCTTTAATGCCTATGTCGGGTTTTATTGATCCTTCAGGCAAGAAGATCACGGTTGTGGCGGTTAATCCGAATATTGATGCAGTCAACTACGAGTTCGAGGTAACCGGCAAAACTGTAAAATCAATACGTGCAGTACAGACTGACGCTGTTAACAGCTACAAGGAGACTCAGCCAGTCGGCACTCACAAGTATATTATTCTGAAACCTAAATCAGTAACAACAGTCGTTCTTGAGCTTCAGTAAAAAAATCAAGACTCCCGCTGATGAAAGAAAACAGTGTAACCGGACCGCGAGCCCTCAGGGTCATTTTCACGTCGCTATTACTTGCATTCCTGCTGATATGCCTGCCGGCTGTCGGACAGGACGAGACCAACAGTGTAATTATCTCGACTGAAAAGAGCGACAGGTCTCTTGTTCTGGCCTCCGGAGGCCGATGTGCTTCGCTCTGCGTAAGCCCTGAAGAGTGGCCGGGAGTGAAGAGGGCTCTGGCCGACCTGCAGAATGACCTGGGCCGGGTCACAGGGACAATGCCCGGGCTGATCACAGCCACAAAGGCACCCCGGTCGGAATTCATCATTATTGCAGGGACAATTGGCAGGAGTGCCATGATTGACCACCTGGTAAAAAAGAATAAGATTGATGCCGGTGCCATCTATGGCAAATGGGAATCATTTGTTATCCAGACTGTTGAAAAGCCCTTTCCGGGGGTGAAGAGTGCCCTGGTCATTGCAGGAAGTGATAAGCGGGGGACAATCTACGGAATTTACGAGATATCAAGGCAGGCAGGCGTATCCCCATGGCACTGGTGGGCTGACGTGCCGGTACGGAAAAGCAGCGAACTATTTGTCATTCCGGGTCGCTATGCAGAGGAAGAGCCCTCGGTAAAATACCGCGGCATCTTCCTGAACGACGAATACCCGGCCCTGACACGATGGGTCTCCTATAAATACGGCGATGTACCGCCCTCTGTCACCCCGCCCGTTCCTCCCGGCGTTGCCAACTACGGCAGTGAGTTCTATTCACGCATCTTCGAGCTGCTGCTCAGGCTGAAGGCAAACTACCTCTGGCCTGCGATGTGGAACAACGCCTTCAATGAAGACGACCTCCGCAACGCTAGCCTGGCGGATGAGTACGGCATCGTAATGGGAACGTCACACCAGGAGCCGATGATAAGGGCGCAGAAGGAGTGGGACCGCAGGTACCAGAAAACCCTTGGAAGCTGGAGCTGGACACACCACTCTGATACTCTCGTGAAGTTCTGGCGTGACGGAATACGTCGTAACCGGGATTATGAAAGCATTGTCACAATCGGGCTGCGTGGCGCTGATGACACGGAGATGGGCCCGGGAGGACCGGCAGCCAATATCGCCAGGCTGGAAGAGATCGTAAGGGTGCAACGCGAAATGATTTCAGAAGAGATAAATCCCGATGCCACAAAGGTGCCGCAGATGTGGTGTCTCTACAAGGAGGTGCAGGATTACTATCACGAGGGGATGAGGGTGCCTGACGATGTGACCCTGCTGTGGGCCGAGGACAACTGGGGAAATGTAAGGCGGCTGCCGACAGCAGATGAGCGAAAACGCAGCGGAGGCGCAGGGATCTACTACCATTTTGACTATCATGGCGGACCACGCAGCTACCAGTGGATCAATACCAGTCCCATTCCGAAGATATGGGACCAGATGTCACTGGCCAAACAGTACGGTGCCGACAGGATATGGATAGTGAATGTCGGGCATTTCAGAGGTTACGAGGTGCCTATAGAGTACTTTCTTTCACTTGCATGGAATACCGGGGCCTTCGCAGGCACAGACATGTCGGGATGGACAAGCCGCTGGGCAGAATCAGTGTTTGGCCCTGATTATGCTGAAGAGATCGGTAGTATTATTACTGACTACACCCGGTACAACGGTCGCCGCAAACCCGAACTGCTCTCACCGTTTACATACAGCCTTCTGAATTATAACGAGGCTGAACGGATTGTGGAGGATTATAACAGACTTGCAGCCAAGGCTGAACAGATCGGACAGCAGTTGCCCGCCGAGATGAAGGATGCGTATTTTCATCTTGTTCTCTTCCCGGTGAAGGCATGTGCCCTTGTCAACGAACTCTATGTCACCGCCGGAAAGAATGCCATGTACACTGCCCAGGGAAGAGCCGGTGCTGCGGAGATGGCTGATCGCACAGAGCAGTTATTCGCTGCCGACACTGCGCTGATGGGATATTATAACCGCGTCTATGCCGATGGCCGGTGGAAACACTTCATGGACCAGGCTCACCTGGGATATATTGCATGGAATGATCCACCGGAGAACAGCCTGCGCCACATAAAGCTTGAGCGCCCCGCTACCGTCCCGGGAGCATTGCCCGCAGTGGCGGTGGAAGGATCTGCGGAGGCATGGCCGGGCTCAGAGGCGGCTCCCCTCCTGCCCCCGTTTGATGTTTTCAACAAACAGACCAGGTATTTTGAGATATTCAATCGCGGCAGCGATCCTTTCGAATACTCTGCTACAGCTGATAATGCCTGGATCATCCTCAGCAATAGCCGGGGCACCGTCAGGGACCAGGAGAGGGTGAACGTCACAATCGACTGGTCTGCACTCCCCCATGGGATGCACAGGGGATTTGTAATCATAAATGCTGACGGGCGTGAGACGAAAATAGGTCTGACAGCTTTCAGACCCGCTGCACCCGATCCTGCCACTGTCGGGGGATTTGTTGAAGCTGACGGCTATGTGTCTATGGAAGCTGCCAGCCATACCGGCAGACATGACAGCAGTGAGAGGCGCTGGGATTGGATTGAGAACTACGGCAGAACACACTCAGGCATGCGTGCCGTGGCAGCCGCAGATGCACCACCGGCGACCCCCGGGAAAGACTCTCCCGTGCTTGAATTCAGGATGTTTCTATTCTCGACAGGGGAATTTGAAACTGCCCTTCACATGTCTCCCTCACTCAACTTCCTTCCTGACAGGGACTTTAAGATTGGGTTGTCAGTTGACAACGGAGAACCGCAGCTCATTACCGTTGTGCGTGCTGGCTTCAACGCCGAGAACTTCAACAGGGAATGGGAGGAGACGGTGCGTAACAGCACCCGCTATGTAAAAGGCAAAATCAAAGTAGCGGAACCCGGGTACCATACCCTCAAGGTGTGGATGATAGATCCGGGAATGGTGCTTGAGAAGATAGTGGTTAACACTGGCGGCCAGAGGCCCTCATACCTCGGTCCGCCCGAAAGTTATAAGAATTGACGAATTGCGATTTGCGAATTGCGATTTTTGGCATTCATGAATTGTATATCAGAAACGAATTCGTTGATTGGCTATAAAGAAATGGATAACCAGCAGACCTTCAGATTTAGCTCCGTCTGAGACGGAGTGAAATCCCGATAACTAAGTTGTCGGGACCATCAGACCTTCAGACATCACACCTTCATACTATGAAAACAAAACTTCATTTCCTTTCTGCCACACTGTTTACGATTCTGCTAGCCTTCCCGCTGACCGCGCAGGTACGACTGCCCGGGCTAATAAGCGACGGCATGGTACTGCAGCGCGATACTGACCTGAAGATATGGGGATGGGCTGCACCCGGGGAATCTGTGACCATCGAATTCACAGGCAAACAATACACAACTACGGCTGATTCACTCGGCAAATGGATTGTGGCGCTGCCGCCAATGCCGGCAGGCGGGCCTCACACAATGACTTTGGTGGCGAGCAACAAGCTGACTGTCAGTGATATTCTGATTGGCGATGTATGGCTTTGTTCCGGGCAGTCGAATATGGAACTGCCGGTCAGGCGCGTCAGGCCTCTTTACGAGGCCGAAATTGCAGCGGCGGAGAATAACTCAATCAGGTCGTTTACAGTACCAAAGACATTTGTCTTCACAGGACCGCAGAGCGATCTGCCGGGAGGCAAATGGACGGCTGCGGACCCGGAGACAGTTCTTGACTTCTCTGCAACAGCATGGTTCTTTGCCAGGGAGATAAATCAGACATACGGTGTGCCGGTAGGACTTCTGACGTCAGCATTCGGGGGTTCGCCGGCAGAGGCATGGATTAGCGAAGAGAGTCTGAAGGAATATCCTGTCTATTATGAGGAGCTCGGGAAGCTGAACGAAGACTCTTACATAAGCAATATTGAAAAGGAAGACCGCCGGCGGATTGCCGAATGGTACATCAACCTGCAGAAGGCAGATGCCGGCTATCAGACACAGGGATTGAGATGGTATGATGTGAACCTGAACACTGATGACTGGAACAGTTTTACTGTTCCGGGATACTTTTCGGCAACACCTCTGAAAGGGATCAACGGTGTCGTATGGTTCAGGAAGGAGATTGACATCCCTGCATCTGCAGCCGGACAGCCAGCCACGGTCAACCTAGGGAGAATCGTCGATGCGGATTCCGCATTCCTGAACGGCACCTTTATCGGGACAGTATCCTACCAGTACCCTCCGAGATGGTACACGGTCCCGGCCGGTATACTGAAAGAGGGAAAGAACATTCTGACGGTGAGATTGATCAGCAATATCGGTGATGCGGGCTTCGTGCCGGACAAGACTTATGAACTGACCGCCGGCAACTTCAAAGCGAGTCTAGGGGGAGAATGGAAATACAAGGTAGGTGCCGTGACGCCACCGCTGAGAGGCCAGACATTCTTCGGCTACAAGCCCGCAGGTCTGTATAATGCTATGCTTGCACCGCTTCTGAATTACAGTGTGAAGGGCATACTCTGGTATCAGGGCGAGTCGAACGCCGGGAGACCTGAAGAGTACCGGAGCCTGCTCGCGGCACTGATCAGGGACTGGAGAAAGAACCTCGGCCAGGGCGACGTACCTTTCCTGGTTGTGCAACTTCCAAACTTCATGGAAGCAAGGGAGGCACCATATGAAAGCGGCTGGGCTCTCTTCAGGGAGGCTCAGACTGAGGCTCTGAAACTCCCCGCTACCGGAATGGCAGTGACATACGACATAGGTGAATGGAATGATATACACCCGCTGAACAAGAAGGATGTAGGTGTCAGGCTGGCACTGGTTGCAAGAAAGGTGGCATACGGTGATTCGGCAGTGGTCTGCTCAGGCCCCACATACAAATCAATGACGGTCAGGGGACGCAAAATCATAATCTCGTTTGACAACACCGGATCAGGGCTGACAGTACACAATGGGAAAAAACCCGGTCATTTTGCCGTCGCAGGTGAGGATATGCAGTTTGTATGGGCGAAGGCCAGGATCCGCGGTAACAGGGTAATTGTCAGAAGCAGGGAGATTAAGAAGCCGGTGGCTGTCAGGTATGCCTGGGCTGATAATCCTGTCGGAGCCAATCTATATAACAAGGAGGGTCTGCCGGCCATGCCCTTCAGGACTGATCAGGCAATAGGCAGCAGGCAATAGGCAATAGTGAACCCCCCATATATCATTGATTATCTGAAGCCTTTCAGGCTTTCGCCTTTCGACTTTCAGACTTCCTCCCCCTGTAGATGCAGTTTTTGTCATCGCAAAGATGGCACTGGTAAGGAGAATATTTTACATCTCTGCCGATACCGATGATGCCGCTGACCGACTTCACCGGACTCATCAGGGCAGACTCGGTGAGTGTGATACCGCAATAGTTATCTGGGAAGAAGCTGAATAGCTTATGCTGTTCAGCCACATCCCAGCCACAGTATCCGGGGCTGAACCGGTTGGTGATCTTCAATCCTTCTGCGGCAGCTGTGAGACGCAATTCCGCCTGCATCCTGTCGGCAGCATTCTCTACAACTTCCGATCCGATCACATCATAAACATATCCCCGAAGGAGGTCACCCTCCTTCATGCTTCTGTGGCTACGCAGACCCACTTCCGCTCCGGCTGTACAGATGAAGAGGGCTGCCTCTTCGGCCTTTCTTATCTGGCTGAATATAATATGCTTGACATCAAACGTAACGCCCTGTATGTCAATTGATTTGTCTTCATGATTGCACTTCAGCTGCTCAATAATGATATATTCAGCCCTGACATCACCCAGCGGCATCAGCTCGGCTGACACCTCCCTGATGAGATCAGATACCGGTTCGGGTGCTGTTCCCGGGGGGTATCCCATGGTCTGCTCCAGGGCTTCCGTTCCGGGCAGAAGTTCACGGAATGTGAAACTGAATCTGTTCAGGATGGCAGTGTGGTTTGATAATGTTCGATGAATCTGATTGCATATTCGTCCCTTGCCAGGACGAGATCTGCTGCCCTCACCAGCCCCGTAATCTTCTCAGGGTTGGCGATGGGGCATGTGAGGCCATACATGATTGACATGGCCATGAAGGCATTATTGATGTTCTCCCGATGAGGCAGCCCGAATGAGATATTGCTGGCTCCCTGTGTGATATTATGTCCCAGCCGGTCATGCACCAGCTTTATCGTTTCAAGGGTTACCCTGCAGGCAGTGGGGTCAGCGCTCACGGCCATCGCCATCGGATCAATGACAACATCCTCCTCTCTGATTCCAGTACGAACTGCCCTCTCAATTATCTTTTCAGCAATCTTCAGACGCTTCTCCGGATCATGGGCGATGCCGTCATCATCAAGTACCAGTCCTATTATTGCGGCCCCGTACTCTCTGGCTACAGGGAGAAGCCTCCTCAGAGACTCTTCTTCCGCATTGACGGAATTTATCAGGCACTTCCCCTTTGCAACCTTCAACGCTGCCTCTATGGCTTTTGGATTGGGAGAGTCGAGGCAGAGGGGTATGTCGAAGCGGTCCTGAAGGGCAATCACTGCTTCGGGAAGAAGCGCCTCATCATCGACACCCGGAAAACCGACGTTCACATCCAGGACATCAGCCATGGCATCAATCTGGGACTTTGCGAGTTCCAGCATGTAGCCAAAATCACGCGCCTGAAGCGTTGATACGAGTCTCTTTCGCCTTGTGGGATTGATGCATTCTCCGATGATTACCACCGGCCCTTCGGTATCAATAATTACCTCTTTTGTTCTGCCCCTCAGTATGGTTTTCATCCTTGAATAATTGATTCAGCACTCTTGTTTATGCCAGTGTCTTGAGGTACTCCACCGCTCCCTGCGGATCCGGAGAGTAGAAGTCGGCTCCGATCTTACGGCAGAACTCCTCCGTAACAGGGGCTCCCCCCACGAGAATCTTCTGACCGGGGAATCTCTGCCGCAGTTCAGCCACTGTCTTGCGCATGTTTTCCATTGTGGTTGTGAGAAGGGCCGACAGTCCCAAAACTGCTCCGGGGTGCTTCTCCGCAGCCTCGATGAATTTCTCAGTGCTTACATCCACTCCAAGATCGATAATCTCCCAGCCGCCACCTTCTATCATCATGCCAACAAGGTTCTTGCCAATATCGTGCAGGTCTCCCTTGACGGTTCCTATTATAAAGATACCTCTTCTCTTCGTTTCTCCAGACAGGTAATAGGGTTTAATGTGGCTCATGGAGCTGCTCATCGCCTTTGCGGCCATAAGCATCTGGGGAACAAATATTTCGTTCCTTGAGAACTTCTGACCCACCCTTGACATTGCGGGTATAAGGGCTTCTTCGAGTATCTCTCCGGGCTTTATTCCGGAATCGAGGGCATGCCTTGTAAGCTCGAAGGCTCCCTCCTGGTCCTTCATGGCAGGAGGGTATGGTGATTTTGCGTCAACCTTGCCGAATTCGACACAGGTTGAGATTTTCTGAAGTATCTCAGTCATTTCAGTAATCAATAACAATATTCCTGGCCCGCACGGAAATCAGGCTTTGGTAAAAGCAGCGGTCAAATTAGGGAAAAAGTGCCCGTGGACAACGCCACGGACACTTTAACCTGAACCAACCCTAATAAAAATCTCCAATCATATATTCGGACAAAATCAGTCGTTGGTTTTGAGAAGCTGCATTTTTACAGTCATCACGGATGATTAATATCCCGGATTCTGATAGGCAGCTTTTTCTTCTGCAGTCATTTCCATACCATCTATCTGACCCTGAGGTATCGGGCGAAGATAGTGCCTGGCCTCAATTGTACGGGTAACGGTTACCGGTGTATGATCGCCATATGCTGTTCCGCATATTTCATATGAAGCTGCCAGTGCGGCCCATCTCTGAGTACGTACGAGATCAAACCAGCGGTATCCTTCTCCATAGAACTCCCTGGATCTTTCGCCAAGAATATAATCAACGGTGATTGTTGTCGGGGTGGCAGCTACCATTGCAGCACTGTTATCAGCTGTCTTTGCAGTATTTCCGTTGTTATCCCAGCGCCATTTGCCTGCGCGTGCGCGAAGGACATTGACCAGGTCATAGGCAGTCATTCCAGCCTGGGTTGTTGCACCCTTGACCGCGGCCTCTGCTGCCACCAGGTAGAGTTCAGAAAACTTTGCGATGTTGTACGGGCGGGTTGAACCGGCATTGGGCTGACCCAGTCCGGTACCGTTATCCGTACGGTAAGGACCAAGCTTCCACAGACCGGGATACACTACCCTGCTGATACCGCGCGGAGCAATCACGAAGTCGGCTCTTCCGGGTAAAACACCAGCGCCTATATTGGCGTTTGTTGCTGCATATACAACATTCGGGTCATTATCATTAAGGAACGTCAGTATGGCATCACCCGGCACTACCGAAAGGCCGTTTGCATTGACCAGAGAAGCGTTGGTCACACCTCCTTTGGGCCAGTTCCCGCGGTAAACAGTGGTGAAGGTTCCGTCGTATCTTGAGTCATTGACTTTATCGGCGAACGTATTTTCCACAACACCTATCGTCGGGCACATACGAGTCCAGGGACGTCCCAGGTGCTGTTCTGCTTCACGCTGAACAGAGCTTACTCCTGAACTCCTTATGACGGTGTAGTTCCAGGTCATCATCCACCCGGCAAAGTTGTCGGGGGCTCCTCCGCCACCGTATGTAAGGCTGCCGCCATTGTAAAACTCGCTTTCCTGAGTATGGTCAGCCCACAGCAGGATCTCCTTGTTCCGGTCATTCTGAGCCAGGTTTACATCATAGAAAGTAGCCATTAAGCTAAAAGGACCGGGATTGTTGATAGCGGCAACAGAAACATCATACGCCTGCTGGAAATACCACTGGGCATTGTGCCCGTCAGGGTCAACCCTGTCTGCCTGAGGATAGGTGGGAATATTGTTAGGGTTCTCAAGCCACCAGGCATAAGTAAGATATGCCTTTGCCAGAAACAGGCGTGCCACGGTCTTTGTAACGGCTCCTGTCACGCGGGGTGCTTCCGGCAGATCGTTAACCGCCTTGACAAGGTCAGGAAAGATTGCCTTTGTGTAAACCTCCGGCACTGTGTTGCGTACAGAAACCCTGACCGGAGTTGTATTGAACATCAACTCCCCTGAGCCCAGGTCAAGAGGAACACCTCCGAATGTCTGAACCAGCAGGAAATAGTCAAGTGCACGGAAGAACCTTGCTTCGGCAATAAGAGCATCAGAGATGCCAACAGCAGCAGCATTTTCAATCACACCACTGGCAGTATTTATATTGGAGAAAGCTGTTCCCCATAGTACATCTGACCGGCTTGATGTGGGAGTCAGGGAACCGACTCCCGAGAGATCATGATCCTTGAAGTTACCGTCAGCGCTCTGGGCATAGGTGGCTTCATCGGTACCAGTCTGGCAGGCATTGTAGTAATAAGCCTGTCCGTACATGTACCTGAGGTGCGCATACATGGCTGTCAGTCCACCCTGAACACCCGTTTGGGTCTTGAAAAAGCCCGGTTCATAGATACTGCGTGGCTGTTCTTCAAGTATATCAGAGCATGCGGCCAGGAACAGTGTCATGAGGACAGTTCCAAAAACTGTTTTTATATAATTGCTTTTCATCATTATTCCTTTTTAGAATGTCAAATCTATACCGATCATGTAGTTACGTGTCGATGGCGTGTTGGTACCTATGGTCAGCAGACGGCGCTGGTATGTACCCGTGGTAGCGGCATTTTCATTACCGTATGAGTTAGTCTCGGGATCCATCCCGGACTCCCTGTGGTACGGTGAGAACATAACCAGGGGATTCTGGACAGTTACGTAAAGCCTCATCCTGTCTATACCTGCATTCCTGATCAGGCTGGTATTTGCCAGGTTATAGCCAAGGGTAACGGTACGTATCTTGAGATAAGACCCGTCAAATAAACCCAGTGTATTGCCATATTTTGGGTTATCACCGCTAAGCACACCTGCAGGATTGGGATACTTTGCATCCGTGTTTGTCGGTGTCCAGTAGTCAACCTTTACGTTGCCCCTGCGGCCTGTCATCAGGTTAAGATATCCTGATGCATCGTAAAGAGTGCTAATGAGTTTGCCGCCGTTCTTGAATACACCAATAGCTGTCAGGTCGAGCCCTTTATAAGCAAGGCGTGTATTGAAACCTCCCATGAAGTTCGGCTCCAGGCTCATTATCTGACGATCTGCAGGCCCGATCTGCCTGACAGGACTTCCGTCAGTGTTATAGTCACCTGTGTACTTGACCTTAATCATCCCGACATTGCCGCCCGGTTCAAGTATATCCCGATAGGGATCACCTTCCTGCCACAGACCAGTCTTTTCATAATCATATATTACGTCGATCGGATAGCCGACAAACCAGGCGTTTCCTTCATCTCTTTCCTGACCTGATGCCAGTGCAACCAGTTTATTGCGGTTTGCATACAAATTGAGGCCGGCTTCCCATGTGAATCCGCCGGGTGAATCAACAATCACCCCGTCAACAGAGAATTCTATACCCTTATTCTGGGTCTCCCCGATGTTTGCCATATAACTGCTCACACCAGATGTGGGAGGCAGGCTTACACTCAGCAGGATATCCTTTGTATTTGTAACGTAATACTCTACAGTGGCATTTATCCTGTTATTCAGTAAAGATATATCAAGTCCGTAGTTCCAGGTGATGGAGAACTCCCATCCGAGATTGGAGTTGGGTAACTGTGACACATAGTATCCTGTTGAAAAAGTTGATCCGAAGTTATACGGTCTGGTAGACAGGCGGCCCAGTGTCTGGTAGGGATTAATAGACTGGTTGGAAGTTTGTCCGTACCCGATACGGAGCTTAAGCATATCAATAGCCGTCACGTTCTGCATGAACGACTCATTCTTGATATTCCATCCGGCAGATACTGCAGGATAGGTATGCCACTTGCGTCCCGGAGCAAGCCGCGATGATGCGTCAGCGCGAAGTGTTGCTGTCAGCATGTACCTGTTATCATACGAGTACATTGCCCTGCCCATCCATGACATGAGCCCGCTCACCTGGTAATCCTGGTTATTCGGATCGATTGTCTTTTCTCCGGCTGCATGGCCCAGATTGAAATACTGGAAGGCATCAGCAGGAATACTCTTGGCAGACATCTGTGACCTGTTATACATGGTCTGTTCTGCGGAGTACATTCCCACCGCGTTAACCTGATGCTTGCCGGCGAAAGTACGTTCATAGGTCAGCAGGTTCTCAACTGCCCAGTTTGTTGTCAGAGAGTTGCTGACAGTGCCGGTGGAAGGTGTTGTGGCGTTGTTTGAGAATACACCTTCGCCCGTATAGCTGCCTCCGTTGCTCACACGGAAGTTACCTCCCAGGTTGATCCTGTACTTCAATCCCTGAATACCGGGTATGGTAATCTCGCTGAAGAGAGTATTGTAAGAACCATATGCCTTGGTCCTGTCAATCCAGGAGTCTCCGAGTCCTTCAATTATCTCCCTTGAATAGGTCCACTGATCATCAAGAGGCATCTTGATAACTCTTTTCCATGAACCGTCTTCATTATACGGATCTGCAATGGGTGACAGGCTTAGCACGCCGTAGAGCCCCATATTGTTCCCGTCGTTGATCGAATAATTGTTGTTGGTAATAAATCCGAAGCGGAACAGCTTTCCAACATGCTGATCGAGAGTTCCCCTCATTGAGAAACGTGTATAGTCCTGTCCCGGGATGACAGCCTCATCCTTGTAGTAACCAACGGAGAAGTTGTAGTTGCCGTTTGCTGTACCACCGGTAACTCCAAGGTCATGATTCGTTACCATTCCTGTCCTGTAGAACAGATCCTGCCAGTTGACATTCTGGTTATCAGATTCATCGACTCCGTTCGTATACTGACCGCGTGCTGCACGAAGGGCAACAAATTCAGATCCGTTCATCATCGGGTATTGGGCAAAGACATTTTTAAGACCTACGTAGCTGTTATAGCTCACCTGGGCTTTCTGACCCGCATAACCCTGGTTGGTTGTTACAAGTATGACACCGTTTGCACCACGAGACCCGTAAATGGCGGTTGCAGAGGCATCCTTCAGCACATCAATGCTCTTGATGTAACCGGGATTGATATCTCCAATGGAACCAGCAAAGGGTATACCATCGATTACGATCAGGGGATCATTGCTGGCATTCAGCGAACGGGTACCCCGGACACGTATCTGCATTGCAGCACCAGGTTTTGTGGATGTCTGTGACATGTCAACACCTGATATCCTTCCCTGCAGAGCCTGGGAAATGTTTGAGGAAGGCACGTCGCGCATCACCTCACCACTTATTGATGCAACCGACCCGGTGAGGTCTCTCTTCTTCACTGTACCGTAACCAATTACTACAATTTCGTCAAGGCCGATGTCACTTGGTGCCAGGGCCAGATTAACAACTGACCGTGATCCGACTGCTACTTCCTGTGATGTGTATCCGACAAATGAGAATACAAGAACAGGATTGTTTGTCGCTAAAGTAATCCTGTATTGCCCTTTTGAATCTGATAAGGTACCATTAGTTGTTCCCTTTTCCATAATTGTCACACCTGGTAAGGGATTTCCGTCATTCTCAGTGACGAGCCCCGTAACGACTCTCTGCTGAGCCAGGCTTAGTCCTTCAGGATGGGATCCTGAGGCAAATGCCATCCCTGTCTGAGCAGAAATCAGCACTGCCATGAGAGTTAAGCTCAAAAGTAGTTTTCCAAAGTATTTCTTCAAAATACCCGGAGTTAATGGATTTTTGATCATAAGATTGTGGTTTTAAGGTTAAATTTCTGGGTTTTTATGCGGGACGAACTCATCTAAGTCTCCCCCCCTGATTATTCAGGAAACAGCTTATCTGCTTCACGAGGAATTTTCATTTGTTCGCATGGCTGGTAATTTGACTGATGTATTAATATAAGGTCTATATAGTACAAAACATCTTCTTTACCTCAGTGACAGATCCACAGCCAAACCTCTGCACAATCCTTAATACTGCCACATTTCAAACAAAATCCTGAAACTCTACCCTTGGAAAATAGTCTACAACATTGTAAATATAATAAATAATTTTCAAAATGCAACCGATTTCATAAAAATAAAAACTTTTCATCTGAGCCAGAGATTTATTACATTCACCTCAAATCACCGCCCCTCTTCAAGCGGGCTTTATCTGGTGCATTGATGAAAGGGACCGTGTGAGGGAATTTAACCGATTGCCCGGATATGACAACTGTAGTACCTCAGATCGAAGAGATTATGAGTGAAATTGCACCTGTAGCACAAGGCCCGGCTCCAGGAAGTGGTACCTCAGCACGGGTTTGCCGGAGAAAACTTCAACTAACTGACCAGCATAGTTTCAAGATGAAGACAACAAAACGCATATTGCTCCTATTCTGTATCCTGACTTTGGTATCGGCCTTGTGCCCGGCACAGGTTATTGCAGTTGAAAATCTGACGGATGATCGTTCTGGTCATCATGAATTCAGTTATACCAACCCGGTCACCAGGGATACCGCTATCTCAATGAGGGATCATTTTATAATCAAGGTTGGCAACAGTTGGTATTGCACCGGGACATCCAATCCCGT
>JAVEZX010000033.1:0-24250 GCA_034002785.1 Bacteroidales bacterium | reverse complement strand
ACCTTCCGTCAGGCGATGAGATGAAGTTCGGCGGAGAACTCAACCTGCATATGATTGAGCCCGGCAACCGAGCCCCGGTTAGCCCGCAGTCAGTTGTAAAGCCCGTGAGCATAGACCGTGAGACAGGTCTTGAAACCGCACTGTATGCTGACTATAAGGCGGACCTTGGACCAAGGCTTACAGCCCGTGCCGGTCTCCGTCTCTCCACGTTCATGGCACTGGGACCTGAGACAGTTCATCTCTATAACCCGCAGTTTTCAAAGGAACAGAACACCATAACCGACTCCCTCATTTTCAAGCCCGGCAGGCTCATAAGGGCGTATGCTGACCCTGAAGTTCGCCTCTCCCTCAATTATCTGCTCTCCGGTTCTGCATCACTCAAGATAAACTACAACCGGACCAGCCAGTATCTGCATCTGCTGACCAACACTACCTCAATCTCTCCAACAGACACCTGGAAGATGAGTGACTACCATACGAAGCCGCAAAAGGGTGACCAACTGGCTGCCGGCCTGTTCCTGGATATCGCTGGCAATGACTACGAGCTCTCTGTGGACGGATACTGGAAGTGGCTTAAAAACCTTATTGACTATAAGGGAGGCGCAAGGCTGACAATGAATGACAAGATAGAACAGGACCTCATCCCGGCCGAGGGACGTTCATGGGGAGTTGAGGTGATGCTGAAGAAAAACAGGGGCAAGCTGAAGTCGACACTCAACTATACATGGTCCAACGTCAGGCTCCGCAGCACCAGCGATCTGCCTTCGGAGACCGTCAACGGTGGGGCCTTTTATCCGGCAAGCTATGACAGGCCCCATGATCTGAACCTCCAGCTCAACTGGCTCTACTCCCGAAGGGTGAACTGGAGTATGAACCTCGTATATTCCACCGGCAGACCTGTCACATATCCGGTCACCTGGTACAACCACAACGGGATTCCGGTGATCTACTATTCTGACAGGAACAGTTACAGGCTTCCGGATTATTTCAGATGGGATCTGTCCATGAACATCTACAGCAACCTGAAAGCCTCGAGATTATTCAGGCCATCCTGGAATATCTCACTCTACAACGTGACAGGCCGGGAAAACATCTACTCCGCCTTTTTCCGGATCGAAAACGGGAAGATCCAGGGATATACCCTGTCAGTCTTCGGAAGAACCATCCCCACAGTCTCATACAGGATTGATTTCTGACCATGAAGATGAAGATTATTAATATCATATCTGCAATAGTGGTTCTTTTGGCTGCATCATGCATCAGCCAGTTCACTCCGGATATAGTGACACAGGACAGGTATCTGACCGTTGACGGACTTATTACTGATTCAGATAGCCGGTATCAGATAAAGCTTACCCTCTCCAGGCCGCTGGAAGAGACTGCCCTGGAAATTCCGGCAAGGAATGCCTTGGTGTCAGTGGTGGATGGCGAAGGCCGGTCATGGCAATTCACTGAGACAAAACCGGGTATTTATAAGAGCGACTCTACCCTCTTCAGGGGAGTGGCCGGGGAGACTTATACCCTCCTGATCGCTCATGAAGGAAAACAATACGAATCGTCACCCTGCCTTCTCCGTGCCGCACCGCCTGTTGACACACTTACGCATGAGATATATGACAGAGAGCTGAATGCAGCCGGTGACAAGGAAACGGTTGTCAGGGTAGCCCTCCACAGCGTGGACCCGGAAAGGGAGACCCACTACTTCAGGTGGACGTTCATGGAGACGTGGGAGATACACCTTACATTCAATCTTTTATCATATGAGAAGCGCGTATGCTGGACTTCAGAGGAATCACATGCCATCCTGGTGGCCAACACTGAGGCACTGGCAGAAGACCGGATTACCGACTTTACGATGACTGTTTTCAACAATGATACAGACAGGGGTCAGAACAAATACAGCATGCTTGTGAACCAGTACTCAATAAGCCGTGAGGAGTATGATTTCTGGGATAATGTAAAAAGGGTGTCAGAGAGCACCGGGGGTCTTTATGATGTAATACCCGCCGCAGTACCGGGAAACGTGAAGTGTACAAGTGATCCTCATGAACTTGTGCTGGGTTACTTCAGCGTCTCAGGTGTCAGCAACAAAAGGATCTTCATTAAAAATCCGTTTTATGTTCCCGATCTCTATATTGACAAGTGTACCTATGAATCCGTTCCGGCCGGGATCTATTATCCGGGGCTGGGTCTGAACGCATGGGCCATCCATGAATATTCGGTTGATGACGGGCCATTAAGGTGGATAATTACCCTGGATGAGGGTTGTACAGATTGTGGCTACTTTGCCTCCAAAGTTAAACCTGATTACTGGGATGCGGGATTCTATAAATAAAAACATCTGCATGGGGCTCCTGCCTCTGCTCATCCTGGTTCTCATGTCAGCCACCGGACCTGTATTGTCCGGCACTGGAATGGCCGGGAGGCAACCGGCTGAAGATGACACCCTGCAGCGAATAAGGAATCATCCGATGGTTGCCGGCTGTGAGGCTGTATTTGTGATGACTGACCGTGACATCTACATTGCCGGGGAGAACGTCTGGTTCGCAATGCAGTCGCACATCCTGGGAAGCAGGGCTATTCCCCGAAGTGTGGCCGGTTATGCTGAGATACTCAATGTGTCAGGCACCCCGGTATCGCAGTGCCGCATTCTGCTTGGCAGGAACGGCCAGGGTGACGGACTGTTGCCACTGCCGGATTCACTTGCATCAGGGGATTACCTGCTAATGGGATACACCAGGGCAATGACTGCATTCGGGCCGGAACACTTCTTCACCAAGGTAATAAGGGTGTTCAATCCATACAACCTCCGCCAGGAATACCTCCGTCTGACCCCTGCCCGGTTGCCTTCCGGGCCCTCTGTTGATCTCTACCCGGAAGGAGCTGCTTTGCCGGAAGGAAGAGCCTCTGCGGTTGTTGTCAGGACCACTGACGTAAACAGGCGCGGCACTGCTGCCAGAGTGATAGTAAGCTACGGAGAGGATGACGAAGCTGATACAGTATATACCGGAAGCAACGGTCTGGGCACCATTGAGGTGCCTTCCGGAGCCTCAAGGATCAGGGCGGTGGCAACGATAGACTCCGCCGTTGTGCGTGGCGAACTTACCGGATACCTTCATGTGCCCCATAGCCTGGGCCTGCGTAATGACCGGAACGGAAATACGAGGATAGCCGTAATGCATACCCCGGGCCTTGCAGGAACTCCTGATGCATACCTGAGCCTGGCTGTAATTAACAGGAACGGAGTGGCATACATGAGAAGGTTCAGACCCGGGACCGGCGATGACCTGTTTGACATTCCGCCGGAGAAACTTGTGCACGGCATCAATGAATGTCTCCTATATGACCACAACGGGGCACTGCTCTCATCGCGACTGTTCATGCACAATGATCCTGCAGGGGAGGTGAGTCTCATCGCCGGAGCCGGCACCTTAAGGGTAACCGTTCCGGACAGTACTCAATACTGCACAGTTTCTGCCGTGGTCTCAGCAGGCAGTCAGATGCCTTACAGTGACAATTTCGCTCTTGTCTCAGAATGGTTGACAGCCGGTACTCTTGCCGATCCCTTCATGCAGCCCCTCCTCTCCGGAGAAGAGGAGATCACCCATGAACTGCTCGTAACCCTTAGTGACAGGTACCTGTCGGCGGACCTGGCCATGCTTAAGACGGTGGTGGCCGAAACCCGGGGCCTCGCGGTGGACTGCAAGGTGACAGGACTGGAGGAAAGGGGACCGGCAAAGGAGAGGGTTCTCTTCATCAACATCCCCGGAAAGAAGTGCTTTCTCAACTACGCCATCACAGATAATGAAGGGAGGGTGATTTTCATAGTTCCTCCTGCCGCCGGCGCCAGGGATATAGTCATCTACCCCCGTGATACATCCTCAAACCTGGTCATTAAGACTTCATCGCCCTTCTTTGGCGGCTCCATTCCGCTTCGCAGCACGGCTGCAATAACTGGTGAAATGGCTGACGCCACCGTCACGCGGATGAGCCTCAACAGCCAGGTAAACCGAATATACCAGATCCGGGAGACGGACACAGCCATTGTGTCTCCTGATACCGCTGACGTAAACCATTTCTACGGCAGACCCGGGCAGAGGCTGGTTTTCTCCGACTATATTGCCCTGCCTGAGATGGAGGAGTTTTTTTTCGAACTCATTCCCGGATGGAACCTTGTCAGGACCCGCACCGGTTATGAATTCAAACTTTTTGATGCCATAACTTTATCCGAGATCAGAACCGCTCCGATGATGCTGATTGACGGTACTGTCACAACGGATCCTTCAACCATAGCCGGACTCTCGCCGCTAACCGTGGATTATATCGATGTCTGCCCCGGAAATTTCCATGTAGGGGAGATAATGCTGCCTCCGATTGTCAGTGTCATAACCCTGGAGGGCGATTTCAGGATGCAGGCGCTTCCACCGCAGGCTCTGAGAATAAGATATCCGTTCAGTAATCCCGTGGTAAATTTCCGGCCATTCACAGGAGACGTGTCAGGACACATGCCCAGGTTCGGGAACACCCTGCTCTGGGCTCCTGCAGTAATGACCGCCGGCAGCAGTGAACTCACCTTCACCCTGCCGCAACCGGATTACAGAAGGCCTGTTACGGTCACCCTGGCTGTTACAGGCCTGAATGGCGTCACCCGGTTTTATTCGAGGACGGTTGACTCAGGATCGCTTTAGGGTTAATTGACAGTAAATCTCTCTCTTATAGCGAACCCTCCTGATTACTTCACTTCCGCTACCGGTAACCTCTGATTTTTTAAATTCCGGCCCCGAATCCGACTATTTTTTTGTAAGTTTATAGAGACTGCAACAGCAGCATTCCTGTTATGGCAAAGAGATTTTATCTGGATGATCCGTGGCTTGATCCCTTCAGGGAGATCATTGAGGCTCGCCTGGCCCGTAATGTCGAGCGTGAGCGGCTGTTTACCGGTGGCCGTTCCCTGACCGACTATGCAAACGGCCATCACTGGTACGGTCTGCACCGCACAGCGAAGGGATGGGTCTTCAGGGAGCACGCCCCTAACGCCACATCTGTCACCCTTACCGGCACCTTCACCGGATGGAAGGAGGATGAACGGTACATGTTGCATAAGACGCCTGACGGCGACTGGGTAGGGGAGTTTGACGAAGGGATGCTGTCACACGGTGATCTGTACAAGATGATCGTACGATGGAAGGGAGGACATGGCGAACGTATCCCGGCCTATGTAACCCGTACAGTGCAGGATGAGGTGACAAAGATCTTTTCCGCACAGGTGTGGCACCCTGAGAATGCCTATGTGATGAAGAACGCCTCTCCTCCGCCGCCGAAGTCGATCCTCGTCTATGAGGCACATGTAGGCATGGCAACTGAGGAGGAGCGCACCGGAACCTTCCTGGAATTTACCAGGGATGTACTTCCCCGGATAAAGAAACTGGGCTACAATACAATACAACTGATGGCGATACAGGAGCATCCGTATTACGGCTCCTTCGGATACCATGTATCCAGTCTGTTTGCCCCCTCTTCCCGGTTTGGCACACCCGATGATCTCCGGGAGCTTATTGACACTGCACACGGGATGGGGCTGAGAGTCATAATGGACCTCGTGCACTCACATGCTGTGGCAAACACCCTCGAAGGCCTCGGGCTGCTTGACGGCAATCCCGGTCTCTATTTTCATGCCGGTGACCGCAGGAAGCACGTTGCCTGGGATTCGCTCTGCTATGATTACGGAAAGCCTGAAGTGAATCATATGCTGCTGTCCAACTGCAAATACTGGCTCGAAGAGTTCCGGTTTGACGGATTCCGGTTTGACGGTATCACCAGCATGCTTTATTATGATCACGGCCTGGGCTCGAACTTCGTCTCATACAAACAGTATTTTGACGGCAACCAGGATCCGGATGCGCTGGTCTATCTGACGCTGGCCAACAAGCTGATCCATGAGTTTGACGGTAAGGCCACCACCGTGGCCGAGGAGATGAGCGGCATGCCGGGCCTGGCAGCGTCTGTCTCAGCAGGAGGAATCGGGTTTGACTACAGGCTTGCAATGGGAGTGCCTGACATCTGGATCAAGATGGTCAAGGAGATTCCCGATGAGAACTGGGATCTAGGCTACCTGCTGCATGAGCTCACCCAGCACCGTGCAGAGGAGAGGGTCATCTCCTACTGCGAATCGCATGACCAGGCGCTTGTGGGCGACAAAACCCTGATCTTCAGGCTTGCCGACAAAGAGATGTACTTCTCGATGAGCCTTCTGACGCCCAGCCTCATCATTGACCGTGCAATGGCACTGCACAAGATGATCCGCCTGTTTACCTTTATCACTGCCGGAGGTGGCTATCTGACCTTTATGGGGAATGAGTTCGGCCACCCGGAATGGATTGATTTCCCGAGAGAAGGCAACGGATGGAGCTTCAAGTATGCACGCAGGCAGTGGAGCCTCGCGGATGATGAGCTTCTGAGATACCGTTTCCTGGATGAGTTCGACAGGGCAATGATTGAGACCGGAACAAGGCACGGTCTGCCTCAGCTGCAGATGACCGAGACACTTACGGTCAATGATGCGGATAAGATCATTGCATTCAGAAGAGGTGACCTGGTGACTGTGATGAACTTCAATCCTTCAGTCTCATTCACTGACTACGGAATCCCGGTAAAGGGAAAATTCAGGATCCTGCTCAGCACTGACGACCCGCTCTTCGGCGGCCAGGGGAGAATTGACATATCACAACATTATTTCTCCATACCTGACAGGGAGCGTCACGGTGTCACATCACCTCACCACCTGAAGCTCTACCTCCCTGCAAGAACAGCAATTGTGCTCCTGCAGGAGAGGGTAAAGACAATCATGGATCTGTAGGTATCAGTCAACCCACCTCAGCAGGCAGAAGTCCTGTCTGTGGGGCAACTCATTGTGTTTGGCGTAGATACGAATTCCGTAGAAGAATGTGCCGGCCATCTCAGGCTGAAAATCAACGCTGTAGATTACCCTGCCCTTTTTCCGGTTTACGTATTTGAACTCCATTGATGAGAAGAATGCATGCTCGCCGTTCTTGAGCTGACGGGTTACCACCAGTTCAACACCCACGTTTTCAACGGGGATATCCTTAATGTCGAGGATAATCTCTGTAGAGTAGTTGTGTCCTGAGCGGAAAACGTTCTTTGCCAGCCCATGGAGGTCGAACTTGACGATCTCGATCTCATCCCAGACCCTGGATATATAGCTTTTCCATCCGGCCAGCTCACGGGCGAGTGCATAATTATCCGCCGTAATGCGACGGCTTCTCTCCCAGAGCTTCTTATAATACCGGGCCATATAGTCATTCAGCATCCGTCGGGTAGTGAACTCAGGCGCTACCTTGACCATTGTGTTCTTGATATAGCTGGTCCATTCGCGGGGGATGCCGCCTTCGTCCCTTGAGTAGTAAGCGGGAACTATCTCATACTCGAGCATGTTGTAGATGGTTTCAGCATCTACATCATCCTGCAGCTCCTGGCTGGAGAAAATGCGTTTTTTTGGAAGGGCCCAGCCGGCAAAGGCATGGTATCCTTCAACCCACCATCCGTCAAGAACGCTGAAATGAATTGTACCGTTCATCACGGCCTTTTCGCCGCTGGTACCTGATGCTTCAAGCGGTCTGGTGGGGGTGTTCAGCCAGATATCCACACCTCTTACAAGAAACCTTGCCAGCTCCATGTCATAGTTCTCGAGGAAGAGTACCTTGCCTGCAAACTGCGGCATCTGTGATATCTCGTTGATTCTCCTGATAAGATCCTGTCCTCCCCCGTCATTTGGATGAGCCTTGCCGGCATAGATGAACTGCACCGGCCTTTCAGGATTGTTGACTATCCTGTCCAGGCGGTCAAGGTCACGGAAGAGGAGGCTGGCACGCTTGTAAGTCGCAAACCTTCGCGCAAAACCTATCGTAAGGGCCTTGTCATTGAGTTGAGAGCTGATATTCATCAATTTACGCGGGCTGACATGCCTGTCGAGCATGTCTGACTGAAGGCGCTTGCGTATATTGTCAAAGAGACGCTTCTTGAGCTTCATCTTTGTCTCAAAGACCTTCTCATCTTCAAGCTGGTATATCTTCTCCCACTGCCCACGGTCAGACAGGTCAAAATGGTGCTTGCCGGTAAGCTTTTCATAGATCTGTTCCCACTCCGGTGCTACCCAGGTCGAGTAGTGTACGCCGTTTGTGACGTGTCCGATGTAGAGCTCGTCACGGAGGTAGCCGGGCCAGAGCTTCGAGAAGAGACCGCGGGAGACATGTCCGTGAAGCTGGCTCACCCCGTTCATCTCCTGTGACAGACGTGTTGCGAGATAGCTCATGTTGAACTTCCGGTCATGCTCATCCTGGCAGCGACCAAGAGCCATAAGCTGATCCCATGTGATGTTCAGCCTGGTGTGATAATGTGAGATATACTTTCTCAGCAGGTCCTCCTCAAAAGAGTCATGGCCTGCAGGAACGGGTGTATGGGTAGTGAAGAGGGTCGAAGCCCTTATTATCTCAACTGCTTCATCGAACGTGAGGTGTTCATCCTCAAGAAGGTGCCGCATTCTTTCAAAGCCAATGAATGCAGAGTGTCCCTCATTGCTATGGAATACATCCGGTTTTATCCCGAGGGCTATCAGGGCACGCATGCCGCCTATGCCCAGTATCAGTTCCTGCTTCAGTCTGTTCTCTGAGTCGCCGCCGTAGAGATAGTGGGTGATGGCGCGATCTTCATGAGTGTTATCCTCGAAGTCAGTGTCAAGCAGGTAGAGTCTGACCTTGCCTACCGGAGCCAGCCAGACGCGGACTTTGACGGTACGGCCAGGCCATGTGAGCTGAATAGTCAGGTGGTTGCCGTTGCTGTCCTTTACAGGCTCGACGGGCAGCTGTGAAAAATCCTCAGCCTCGTAGATAGCCTGCTGCTCGCCCCGCGGGCCGAGTTTCTGCCTGAAGTATCCATACCTGTACAGCAGTCCTATACCCGTGATATGCACGTTTGAGTCACTGGCTTCCTTGAGATAGTCACCTGCAAGTACACCCAATCCGCCTGAGTAGATCTTGAGGCTTGGATGGATGCCGAACTCCATGCTGAAGTATGCTACTGACGGCAATTCGCTGTCTTCTGGCCTTGCAAGGTATTCTGAGAACTCCCTGTATATCCTGTCGGCGTCATCGAGGAACACCTCGTCATCGGAGAGCACCACCAGCCGTTTGTAGTCAATAGCCTCGAGGAGCCTTTTCGGATTATGTCCCACCTCTTCCCACAGTGTCGGGTCCATGCGGCGGAACAGAAATTCGGCATCGCTGTTCCATGACCACCACAGGTTGGATGAGAGCTCCTTCAGGTAGGCAAGGCGCTCAGGCAGTTCCGACTGAACATAGATATCCTTCCAGACCGGGGCCTGGAACGGTTTCCTGGCCTGCACCTCCGTTGCTTCAAGGATTCGCGCATACTCCCTGGGCTGATCGAGCCTCTCCTGGCTGTTCCCGAGAGCATACTTGTAGGCCTCTGTATAATAACTGAAAAGGGTGTTCCAGTTCGCTATGCGGGATATCTCCCATGCTTTCTCCCTGGCTGCCTCAGCCTCACCGGGCTTAAAGCCGATGAACCTTCTGATGAACTGCTCCATCCCTGAAATGACTTCCTTCTCATTCTGGTCTGTACGGTTCAGCACGAGGCATCCGTTACCGGGATTCTCAAAGTATGAATCAACCCACATCCCGAATCCCGCCAGGTTGGTTGTGACTGTCGGGACCCTGAACATGAGGCTCTCGAGGGGAGTATATCCCCACGGTTCATAGTAGGAGGGATAGAGTGTCAGGTCAAACCCGATCAGAAGATCATAGTATGCCATGTTGAAGATCCCGTCATTGCCGTTCAGGTATGAGGGAACAAAGATCACCTTTACTTTTTCGCCCGGGGTGTTATGTATCTCTTCGCGGGTAAGCTGGTTCATCACCGGGTCTTCGTTCTGGTAGTGCAGCCCGTGCGTCAGGTATCTGTCTCCGTCAGTGACGGCGCCTCCCCCGGCCAATGCAGTTGCCAGGTCCTGTCTGGGTCCCTTGTGATAGGCCGGTACAAGGATGAATGCCACGCACTGGCGCTCTGAATCCGGTTTCTTGTTTACTGCGCCCAGTGATGACAGGAACAGGTCTATACCTTTATTACGGTATTCATACCTTCCACTGGTTGAGACAAGCAGTGTGTCATCCGGGAGATCCTGACCAAGCAGTGCGCGTGCAACTGCCAGCAGTCTCTCCCTGGCAGCCAGCCTTGCACTCTCAAAGTTCTCAGGAGCAGGTACGAATGAATCCTCGAATCCGTTCGGTGTGACCACGTCAGGCTTCTTGCCAAGGAACGCCTCGCACTCCCGGCCGGTGATCTCACTTACAGTTGTGAATACATCAGCCTGCTGTGCGCTTAGTTTCTCAAGGGACTGTTTGGATGTAACATTGAACTCATGAGCAATCTGTACCGGGCTGAACTCCTTCAGCCTGCTGTACAGCTGTCTGTTGTTGCCGGCAATGCTTCGTCCCAGCACGGTTGCATGAGTCGTGAATGCCGTAGTGATCCAGGGCACATTCTTTTCGAGATAGAGAACCCCCATACCTGTCATCCACTCATGGAAATGAGCTATTACTCTCGGGTACTCGCGATAGAAATTAGTAAAGCTCTCTATCACCCTGCCTGCTGCATATCCGAAAAGGGCGGGCTCGATATAATCCCACTGCCCTGAAATGCTGTCTAGCTTGTAGGTCTCCCAGAAGCGGGCGAATACCTCATTCTGCTGACCGAAATAGGGTGTAAAATCAACCAGCATTACGCGCGGGTTGCCCTTGATGTTCCATCGCCCCGTCTTTACTATAAGTCCCTCCTGGGCAGCAACTGCCTTCCATGGAAGGAACATCGTATCGTCAGGGGTAAACTCTGGGTTTGAGTTGTCATCCCTCCATACATCAGGTCCTATCAGGACAAAATTGTCTCCGAATTCATATGAAACATTGAGCGCCTTGGTTGAAATGACTGTATAAATACCACCTACCTTATTGCATACTTCCCAGCTTGTCTCGAACAAAAAATCAGCTTTCATCTCCATTTGGTTAATAATCATTTAATACGCACAGGGCGCATATTAGTTACACATAGCTATAAATACCGGTATTTACTTGTTGCCGGTTTTCTTCCTCTTCACCGGCCCGGGTTTTGTTGCGGGGGCTTTACTGGCTGCGGCAGTTTTCTTCTTTGCTGCCACTGTTTTTTTGGATGCCACGGGTTTCTTTGTTGCCACGGGTTTCTTTGTTGCCACTGGTTTCTTTGTTGCCACTGGTTTCTTTGCAGCCGCGGATTTCCTGGCTGCCGCAGGAGCTTTCTTTTTTATCACCCG
This sequence comes from Bacteroidales bacterium, assembly GCA_034002785.1. Classification (GTDB taxonomy): domain Bacteria; phylum Bacteroidota; class Bacteroidia; order Bacteroidales; family VadinHA17; genus SR-FBR-E99. Next base: position 12,873 of record JAVEZX010000033.1, on the reverse strand, counting down.
TGCCGCTACCTTTTCAAGTTTCTCAAGCTTGTCGTTGAGTTCCCTGAGTGTCCTGTCCCTCTCCCCGATTACTGCAGAAAGCCTGTTGACCTCCTCATCATGAACGTTCAACGGACATAAGGAATTGAGCCTGATCTCGAAATCGCTCAGCACATTCATGTAGTTCATGAATGCCTGGTAGGGATTCTCATAGGGATTGAAATAGGCATGAACTGCGCCGTCAGAGAAGAACTTCGTTGACATATAGTAGAAATGGTCGCTCGACTGCAGGTAGACCCAGTCACGTATCAGCTGCTCGTTATTGCATCTGCCAACCCTGTCAGACAGACTGTACAGCTTGTTGACTGCTGCCGTCTGCAACTCGTTGCCCATCCAGGCGGTGAGGTCTCTCTCTTCATCAGCCCATGAGATAGGTGATGGGACATGGAGGAGCGAAACCGGTTGATAATGATCGGCAACCTCGGAGACTGTCATGAAATGGAAAGGTGTCTTCTTCATTATTGCCTCGGGCATATGCTTCAGGAAATCGAATATCCCCGTCTCCTTCTTCTGGTGTTCGCCGAATGTCTCATAATCCATGAAGATGTTCACAAGCTCCGAGCTTGATGCCAGCCCCTTGATCCACGATGCATATTTCTCAGCCGTGAGCGGATAGCTTGACCAGCTCTTGTTTGAGAACCGGAAGGCGATGTCGTCACTCAGTGTGTAGTTGCGAAGCAGCACCTTCAACCGCGGATTGATTGCGTTGCAGTAGAGGTAGTTGGGCGACTTCCATCCGAGGATATGCTTTGCTCCCTCGGTGACCACTGCCTTGTATCCCAGCTCTGCCATCCAGTTTCCTATCTCGTCCGAGTAGATCAGTTCGGTATTCCGGATTGCTGTTGGCTCGTAACCAATGTATTCGATCATCTTTTCGCGATGCACCTTAACCTGCAGCTCATACCTCTCCCTGCTCATCAGCGAGGCCAGCGAGTGCGAATTGGTCTCGGCCAGAAACTCGACGCAGCCCGTTTCGGCCAGCTCCCTGAATGAGGCCAGTACCTCGGGGGCATAGAGCCTGAACTGGTCAATTACAATACCTGTCAGTGAGAAGGTGACCCTGAATTTGCCCTTGTGCTTACGGATGAGTTCAAGGATGATCCTGTTGGCAGGGAGATAGCAGTTGTTTGCAATCTTGCGCAGGATCGACTCATTCATGAAATCGTCATAGTAATAGTGTTCATGACCCATCTCAAAAAAACGGTACCGTCTGAGCCGGAAGGGCTGATGAACCTGGAAATAGAGGCATACTGCCTTTTTCTGTACTGTGCTCATATTATTTATCTTGTCTGTTGCAAACCCCTTTATAAATATTCTTCACATGGCCGGCAGCCTTTTCCCACTTCAGCTTGTCAACCTCTTCCTTTCCGTTCATGATGAACATCCTGGAGAGTGCCGGGTAGGAAAGTATGCCGTAGATGGCGTCAGCCATAGCTTCTATATCCCAGAAATCGACCTTCACCGCATGTGTCAGCAACTCAGCCACACCGCTCTGCTTGCTTATGATTACAGGCACATTGGACTGCATTGCTTCCAGTGGTGATATTCCGAATGGCTCGGAGACAGATGGCATTACGTATACATCGCTCATCCTGAGCATGGTGAATACATCATTACCGCGAAGGAAACCGGTGAAATGAAACCTGTCGGTGATCCTGAGGGCGGCGGCATGGCGCATCATACGCTCCATCATGTCACCTGATCCGGCCATGACGAACCTTACATTGGGCATTCTTGAGAGGACCATCCTGGCAGCTTCTATGAAATATTCCGGTCCTTTCTGCATTGTGATACGGCCCAGGAAGGTTACTATCTTGTCGTCATATGCCCTCTCCGGTACGTCAAGCTCTGAATGGTGCGGCGGCTCAACGGCGTTATAAACCGTTATCACCTTCTCAGGATCTATATTATATTTGCTGATAACGATCTCTCGGGTGAGATTGCTGACGGTGATTATCCTGTCGGCAGCATCCATCCCCTCCTTCTCCATGTTATAGACTACTGGATTGACGTTTCCGCCGCTGCGGTCAAAATCGGTTGCATGTACGTGTATCACCAGCGGCTTGCCGGATACGGCTTTCGCTGCTATACCTGCCGGATAGGCAAGCCAGTCATGAGCATGAATGACATCAAATTCATTTTCCGAAGCTATTACCTGGGCCACCACTGAATACTTGTGAATCTCATCCATGAGAGAGGCTCCGTAACTGCCCGTGAATTCAACCTTGCCCTGCTCGTTTGTCTTTACAAGCACATCCGAATCGGCCACCTCGCCGCGGGTCATCTTCCAGAAGTCCTCCGGATCAGTATATGGCACCAGCTTTGAGAAGACCTCGATTTTTTCAACCGGTCGCTGGAAATACCTGTATTTGACCTTCTTGAAGGCTACGGGAACCGTATTGGCGCCAATCAGGCTCACAACGCTCTGGTCCTCGTCACCGTAAGCCTTCGGTACCACGAAGATCACATCGATGTCTTTGTGGGCTGCAAGGCCCCTTGTCAGACCGTAACTGGCAGTTCCGAGGCCTCCGGCTATATGAGGAGGGAACTCCCATCCAAACATCAGGACACGCATATCATTTATCTGTTTCTGGATATTTCGTTTCAAGCAGGGTGAATATTCGCAGAATCTCTCCAACGCTCCACGCCTGTGATATAGCCCCCCTTGGTGAATGCGGCGGATCACCGTCATAGATCTCCGATATGGTTGATATGCCGGCTTCCGTCAGTGTCTCTTCGAATCCCATAATTAGCTTCCGTACACGTGACACACCTCCCTCGCCGTACACTCTGAGCCATCCGTCGCAGAACGGTCCAACCAGCCAGGGCCATACCGTTCCCTGGTGGTAAGCGCTGTCACGCGTCTCCTGGTCACCGCAGTATATCCCCTTGTATCCCTCTTCGGAGGGCGACAGTGTGCGTAATCCCCTGGGGGTTACCAGCATGCGGTTGACGATATCCAGTATTCTCTTCATCTGGTCACGTGTCAGCATTGTATAGGGAAGAGAGGTGGCGATGACCATATTCGGTCTCACCTGCATATTCCTTCTCTCGTTGTCATTTACGTAGTCAGCCAGGTAACCGAGCTCCTCATCCCAGAAGATATCGTTGAATGACATGTTTATCAGCTCCGGAAGCTTCTCCCATTCCTTAACGAAGGATCTGTCGCGGGCTGCACGGGCACAGTCAAGAGAGTAGCACACGGCATTGTACCACAGTGCGTTGATCTCCACCGCATAGCCGTCACGGGGTGTCACCGGTACGCCGTGTACAACAGCATCCATCCATGTAAGTGCTTTTCCGGGGGCGCCCGAATAAATCAGGCCGTTCTCCCTCATGTGGATACCAAACGATGTGCCGGAGCGATAGGCATTCAACACATCCTTCATTGCGTTTCCATAGCGCTTCCATGTCTCCTTCTGATCAAGTCCGTAGCTGTACAGGGCCTGGAAAAACCAGAGCGGAGCGTCCACGCTGTTGAATGCCGGGTTGTCATGATCGCCCATATTGGGGAACAGACCGCCTTTCATGCGGCGTACCTGTGTGTCAATCACAGCAGCATAAAGATCCTCCGATTTGCGGGCCAGAGCCAGTCCCGGCAGTGATATGAAGGTGTCACGTCCCCATGATCCGAACCATGGATAACCGGCAATTATGTTTGTGTTTTCACCCCGCTTTTCAATAAACTGTTGTGCCGCATTGCGAAGACTGTTATGGAAGTCACTGCGCGGAATCTTCATCGACAGTGTGCGTGTGAACTTGGCCTTCAGACCGGCATTCTTCTCCTCCCTCGTAGAGACCGACAGGACTATCACATCGCCCTTTGATGCGGTAATCTCGAAGAATCCGGGAACAAACAGGTCCTCTGAACAGTCATAACCGCGTTTCTGTTCTTCAGTGTACTCTATACCCAGGTACCAGTCCGGAACGGGAATAAACTCCGCTTTGGAGGAGAGCTGCATGTGAAGGTATGGGAATCCTTCGTACATCCTGATCTTCACCCCGCCAGGCACCGGCTCGGTCCGGGTGTTGGCCCACATGTTTGCGCGGGTGAGCTGGTGTATGTTCCTGAAAGCCAGAAACGGCCTTAGCTGCAGCTTAACCGGCTCATCAGTGTCAATTATCGTATACCTGATCAGCAGTTGCTCCTCGTAATGCACCAGGATCCGTTCCTGTTTCATGATTACATTTCCGACCCGGTAGGTCATCCCGGGGATATCCTGGATATCAAAGTCTTCGACATATTTGTGTCCCTTCGGGCTGTAATGGTCTCCCTGATACTTGTGAATTCCCGTGTTGAAGCTCTGCCCGTTGCTGACCACTGTGGCATCAACGGAAGAGAGAAGCACGTGCCTCTCACCGCCAAGCTCATCAACCGGACAGACGAGCCATCCGTGATACTTGCGCGTATTGCATCCCACGATGGTTGTGGAAGAATAGCTGCCTGCCCTGTTGCTTCGTAAAATCTCACGGGTCAGAGAATACTCCAGGTTTACTACCCGGGCCTTGTCAAACTTAATGTATCCCATAATTTCAGGAGTTCCGTTTTATTGCTAAAAAAGCAAGAAAATAACTCTATTAATTTAATAACAAATCATTTCAAGTGCAAAGAAAAGCAAAAAAATCAGATTTATAATCTTCTGTACCGGTTGGCATCAGCCCCCGAAGGCTCTGAAAAATAGATATCTTTGCACTCCGTAAAGAGAACCAGTGCGAGTTTAAAAAGTTCGGACAAAATGAAAGGAAATTTTACGGTTAAGAGACCAAAACTGTTTTATGTAATATTTGACAATATGGGGAAAAAGATGATCACTTTCCTGGTTGCAGCACTATTTCTTGCAGCCGGTTGCAGGAACGGAAGTTTCAGTATCAGCGGAACAATTGAGGGTGCCGGAGAGGGTGAATACCTGCTGCTCAGGGAGGTGAAGCCCGGTTTGCTTGAACCGGCAGATTCTGTAGTGCCGGGAAAGGACGGCAGGTTCAGCTTCAGGGCGGAAACGGAATGGCCCGCATTCTACATGCTCAGCATGGATGATAACGACTTTCTCACGCTGCTCGTCTCACCTGGTGAAAAGCTGGAGATTCATGCTGTCCGTAATTCCCTGGCAGATCCGATTAAATTGAAGGGTTCGGAAGCCACAGCCATAATTATGACATTCCGGGAGGAACAGGAGAAAGTAAAAGCCCGACTGCAAGAGCTTACGGATACCTACAATGACAGTATCGACAGCCCCCGGCTCCCATTGCTGATGGACAGTCTGGACAGGAAAGCGGCTGAGATCGTCAATGCCTTCCGCCAAAAATCAATGAACATGATTGAGGAGAACAAGGCCTCCATGGTCGCGATATACCTTTTAAACCAGCATCTGGTGCCGGGCCTGCAGCTCATTGAACCGGCAAAGAATCCGGAGCTGTTCTATAAGGTTGATTCAGCCCTCTATGCCGTCTACCCGGAGTCAGACCTGGTGCTTGACCTGCATGCATTTGTTGCCGGGCTCCGCAAAAGCGTAACAGTGGGTAAACGTGAAGGTGTAACACCCGTGCCCGGAGAGATTCTTCATGACATTGTCCTTCCTGATCCTGACGGAGACACACTGAGCTTATCGTCAATGAGAGGAAATGTGGTACTGGTCGATTTCTGGGCGGCATGGTGCCCGCCATGCCGCGAGGAGAATCCCAACCTTGTAAAAATGTACGACATGTACCACTGGCTCGGCTTCGATATCTTCCAGGTTTCGCTCGATCTCAGAAAGGAAGAGTGGACGGAGGCAATACGAAAAGACAGGCTGGGACGATGGAAGCATGTCAGCGACCTTCGCTACCGCGACTCGGAGGTTGTGAAACAGTTCGGACTCTCGGAGATCCCTGCCAGCTTCCTCATTGACCGCGAGGGAAGGGTGATAGCTGTCAACCTGAGGGGCGACGACCTGCGGAAAAAGCTGGAGGAAGTGCTGAAAGGACAGTAGCCTGTCACGTTTTTTAGTTTATTTGTACCTGAAATATCAAAAACAAGGAATGAAGAGGTTTGCTCCAGTGCTCATAGCCGCAGCGCTGCTTGCGGGTTGCGGCAGCGAAAACAAAGTCACTATCAGAGGTACCTTTACCGAACCGACAGAAGGGACTGTCTATCTCGACCAGTCGGAGGTCGACAGGGCAACCACAGTGGATTCGGCAGAGATAAAAAGGGGACGGTTCAAGTTTACGGCCGATATAACCGGTCCGGAGTTCTACCAGGTGAGACTCGCAAACAAGGAATTCGTGGGTCTGCTTGTAATGCCCGGAGAGAATATATCTATTGAATTGGGCAAATCGCCACTGGCGATGAACTACACTCTTCAGGGCTCCCCGGGATCTGAAGACATAAGAAACCTCGACCGTCAGCTGCTGGTGACCAAGACCAGGCTCGACTCTGTCAGGGACATCTATTCAGAGCTGTCCGGTGAGGAGCTGGCAGTGAGGGGCCCGGAACTTGAAAAAGCTTTCGTTGACATAGTGGATGTTCAGCGTATGTTCAACATTAAGTTCATCCTTGAAAACATGAGCTCCATGTCGGCCATCCAGGCTCTGTACCAGCGCCTGGATGAGAACACCTACGTGCTCTACCAGCCTCGTGACCTCCAATACCTCAAGATTGTCTCCGACTCTCTCTCCGTCAAATATCCGGTATCGCGCCATGTTCGTGCACTGAAGGAGAACGTAACCACCGAACTGAACAGGATGTATATTGATCGCGTGGCAAGCCTTGCCTCACAGTTGCCTGAGACCAGGCTTACACCGGAACTGCCGGACGTCAACGGCAGGATGCAGAGCATCACCTCCCTGAAGGGCAAGTATGTGCTTGTCTCCTTCTGGAGTACCACCAATCAGGAATCCATGAACCAGCTGCCACTGCTTAAAACCATATATGAAGCTTACCACCGCAAGGGGCTTGAGATATTCCAGGTAAGTCTCGATCCGGATGAAGAACGGTGGAAGAATATTGTCCGCTTCGAGGAGATACCATGGATCAGCGTCAGGGAGGAGGATCCGCAGAATCCGGTCTACTCCAGGCTGTTGAATATCACAAAGTTGCCCTCAAATATCCTTTATGACCCGGAGGGCACCATAATCAATACCAACCTTGAAGACCGCAACCTGAGTATCAGGATGGATCAGCTCTTCAATAAATAAGAGGGACCTTGGAAGTCCGTAAGGCATATTTCGCGTCCGACTTTCACCTTGGACTGGCTGCAGGAACGGATCCCCGTGAGCGCGAGCAGCGTGTCATAGCATGGCTCGACAGGATCGCTGCAGATGCGGAGTCGGTCTGGCTGCTTGGCGATGTCTTTGACTTCTGGTGGGAATACAGGAAGGTGATTCCCAAAGGATTCACCAGGTTTTTCGGCAGGCTGGCCGCCCTGACTGACAGCGGCACTGCAGTACATATTTTTACCGGCAACCATGACATGTGGATGAAGGGCTACCTGGCGGAAGAGTGTGGGGTCACGGTTCATTACGAACCACTGGTGACTGAGATCGGCGGAGAGCTCTTTTACCTTGCGCATGGCGAAGGGCTGGGCAGCAAAAGCACAGGAGGAAGGCTTCTTTTTGCCCTCTTCCGCAACAGGATAGCCAGAACGCTTTTCTCAGCACTCCACCCCCGATGGGGTGTGGCAATCGGACATGCATGGTCTAAAAGCAGCAGGCTGGCCAAACATGTATCCCTTCCATATTTGGGAGAGGAGAAGGAAGACCTGGTGAGGCATACCAGGCAGATGGCTGCCGGAGGATGCCGCGCAAGGTATTACATCTACGGCCACAGGCACCTGCCCCTGACATTTGATGAAGAAGGGCGAAGAATGATAATCCTCGGCGACTGGTTCAGCTGCCGCACGAGTTATGCAGTCTTTGACGGAAGTGATCTCTCGCTGGTCTGCGAAGAGTTCTGAATAAAGAGATTACTTATCCCGGCAAGGGTTGACGGCTCCCTCTCTTGCCTGAAATGTACCTACTTAGCCTGATGAGGCTTGTACACTTTTGCCCTAACCCTGACTGTAACAGTATAATAGCAGAACTGGTCATTGACATCGTTAAACGTATAGGTGAGCCTGCTGCCTGACCTGCGTGCCATCTCCAGGAGTCCCATGTAACCTGTAGATATCTTCGACATATCCTGTCCCATCAGCGCCACCTTCAGCAGCTTCTTGAGCCCCTCCTCATCATACCGGTTAACCATGTCCAGCTTCTGGGTGAGGTGTTCTGAATCGCTTCTTCTGATAAGGTTTCCGGAGGTTATAATAAATGATGCCGGCGTTTTTCTGATCATGGCCAGCGGAATGCCGTACTTCTTCTCAGCATCGTAACCCGGACTATGCTGTGCGACATTCTGCAGCAATTCAATCAGTGTTGCAAAGACGCGCTTGTGAAGGTTCTGCTCCAGGTCGGCCTCCCGCATTGTGGTCTCGCTGAAATTGAGCAGTTCCTTGCTGATTGCATGAGTCATAGGGCCGGCCCAGATGAAGAAGATGCTGTTTGATTTCATCATCTTCTCAAGTTGTGCTACCTTCTGCGTGTCAAAGGAGACAGCAATACTTCCGTCTTCGCTTATGCTCTTGCCGCCTGCATCAACAGTCTTGCTTAATATAAAGTATGAATATTTGTCGTCAATCGTGATAAAATCAAAGTCAAGCTTGTTTCCGGTCTTTCTGGCCATCTCCATCAGGCCCAGCCCTGCCCCGCCTTTCTTTCCTATTTTCGTATCCTGAAGCATGGTCCTGTAGACCTCACGGATCTTGTCAGGATCGAGATTGTTTATTTTCTCGAGGTTACTCCTCAGGCCCTTTACCTCACTCTTCTTCAAGGCATTGCCCGTGCTAACGGTATAGCCGTCAGCTGTTTTGTGATATACAACGAGTGAAGTCATCTCCTCGCTGTTTGCGACGCCGTGCCTTGTGATGTTTTGCAGGTTTTCCAGGACGAACATGAAGAGTCGCTTGCGACCGAGGAGGCTGAAGTCGGAAAACTCCATCTCACGCTCCAGGAGTGTCAGGAGGCCGACAGAGTTATCACCTGTCACCTCGCCACGGTAAGCGAACATAAGATGTTCATCTGAGAGCTTTTGCCTGAGTTTATTTATAAGTTCCATTCGTTCCGACGAAATAAGATGATACCTTCCCGGAAGCAAAATAAGCAAAAAGAAATATGTTTAGCTAAATATGAGGTTTTTTTTATCCTGCCCACCCCTCCCTGTCGAGGTTGCGGTAGTTGATTGCCTCAGAGAGGTGTTCGGGGCGTATGTTCTCCGTGCTGTCCAGATCGGCTATAGTGCGTGCAACTTTCAGAATACGGTCCCAGGCGCGGGCTGAAAGGCCTCTTCTTTCCATGGCAGCCCTGAGCAGTCTCTCCCCTGTATCGTCGAGGTGGCAGTGACGGCGGATCATTGGCGGGGTCATCATTGCATTGCAGTGGATGCCTTCACTGCCGGCAAAGCGGGAAGACTGTATATCCCTTGCCCGTACAATCCGTTCCCGGATACGGGCTGAGCTCTCAGCCGGGGCAGCCCCGGCCAGGTTTTTGTAATCCACCGGCACAACCTCAATATGAATGTCAATGCGGTCAAGCAGCGGTCCGGATATGCGGCTCATGTATTTCTGTACCATTCCCGGCCCGCAGGTGCATGCTTTTGAGGGGTGGTTGTAGAATCCGCACGGACAGGGGTTCATAGAGGCAATGAGCATGACTGATGCAGGAAACGTACAGCTCATCCTGGCCCTTGCAACGGTTATGACCCTGTCCTCAAGGGGCTGGCGCAGCACCTCCAGCACGTTGCGTCTGAATTCAGGCAATTCGTCGAGGAAGAGTATGCCGTTGTGAGCAAGGCTTATCTCTCCCGGCTGGGGCACCGAGCCTCCGCCGATCAGAGCGATGTCCGAGCTTGTGTGATGAGGGCTGCGGAACGGCCGGCGGGTCATCAGCGGCAGGTGGCTATCCATCTTTCCTGCCACCGAATGAATCTTGGTTGTCTCCAGAGCCTCCTCAAGGGTGAGAGGGGGTAGTATTCCGGTAAGGCGGCGGGCCATCATTGTCTTTCCTGAACCCGGAGGGCCAAGAAGAACCGCATTATGCGAACCTGCCACTGCCACCTCCAGTGCGCGTCTTACATTTTCCTGTCCCCTGACATCGGAAAAGTCCGCATCATATGTATTGCCCTCACGATTGAACAGAGCATTCAGGTCAATCCTGAGAGGTTCGGCAGATGACTCACCTTTGAGCAAAGCCAGCACGTCAGTCAGGCTGTTGACGCCGTATACGTCCAGCCCTTCGACCACGGCAGCCTCAGGGGCGTTGGATGCCGGCACTATCATTTCACGGAAGCCGGCTTCGCGGGCCTGCAGTGCCATAGGCAAAACACCGCGTACAGGCCTCAGGGTGCCGTCAAGCGACAGCTCCCCGGTGAGCAGCAGACCCTCAAGCCTGGCACCGCTGATCATCCCGGAGGCGACGAGTATGCCAACTGCCAGCGGAAGATCATACGAGGCACCCTCCTTTCGTATGTCTGCCGGCGCCATGTTGATTATCACCTGCCTGCCGGGCCAGTGCAGCCCTACGGCACGCAGGGCCGACTCAATCCGTTGCTGGCTCTCCTTGACTGCTGCATCGGGGAGCCCGACAAGCATATAGCGCACACCGCGGGTGACATCGACTTCGATTGTAACCGTTACTGCATCAATGCCAAAGACTGCAGCGCTGAAGGTCTTGACAAGCATGACTCAGAATATATGTTGAATGTTAAAAGAGGAAATGCAGCATAAATTTATGCAAACAGGATTAAACCTGCAAGAAAAATTTATGCCTGTTAACAGATGCCGGATCTTGTATCCGTGCCCGGAGGTGGTATACGGATTCCAGGTATCTAATCTGAGGGCGGACAGTAACGTCCCGGACTGTACCGCAGGTTAGTCCGTATCTTTCTTGATGCCGTGCTTGTGGATTCTTATCTCCGCAGGAGTAATTATGACAAGGCAGCCTTTGGGGAGAGCCTCCAGTTCCGGACCGATAATCGAGTAAAAGCCTTCTATTTTTTCCGCAGTATCAATCAGCTCAATCACTACCGGAAGCTTCTCAGTCAGTTCCCAGAACCTTGAACTGTGTATATGGCTGCTCAGGCCGTAACCCATCACACCCCGGAAGACGGTTGCCCCTGACAGGCCCGCTTCCTTTGCCCGGTGAACCAGTTCCTCATAGAGAAGCCGTGAACCGAGCCTGTCAGTGGAACTTGCATAAACCTTAAGAACTGAATATGACTTCTTTTCCATGATCAGAGCAGATTTGTGGTTACATAACCGAGATAAACAGCAAGGAATCCCAGGAATATACTCATTGCGGTGTAAAGGAGCACTGCCGCTACCTGACCGTTGTGCAGAAGCATCAGGTTCTCATTGGCGAAGGCGGAAAATGTTGTGAAGCCTCCGCAGATACCCACCATCAGGAAGAGCCTCCACTCCGCTGTAAGGATCATGCTCTTGTCGGCCACGCCCGTCAGGAATCCTATAACGAAGCATCCTATAATGTTTACAGCCAGCGTACCGACAGGGATTGAATGAAAGTTTACGCTCAGGTTCAGCTGTGAGACGAGGTAGCGGGCTATGCTGCCAATAAATCCTCCTGATCCGATTATAAGCAGGTTTTTGAGCATATGTCGAAAATCTGCTCCAAATGTACATCAATTTGTTATTCTTGAGACCAGCCGGACGGAGTCATCTTCTTCACTGATGATCTGAAGGTCAACATGCAGATGATTGCGAGGGCCCCAAGAAACGATAATATTCCCAGGATCCGCCTAAGCAGCCTGCCGAAAAACTTTTTCCTTGCTTAAATAGCGGGGTTTTACGCAAATGACTGACTATCAAAATTAAAAAATCACCGTATTTCTTGCAAATATTATTTATGTTATCTAATTTTGACCAGTTGGTTAATCACAATGGTTAAACTAAACAGTTAATTTAATGGTAAAGCCCATCGTAAAAGACAGTCACACAAGGGATAAGATCTTCAAAGCCGCAACACAGGTTTTTGAAGAGAAGGGTTATTCCGGTGCCAGGATGCAGGAGATAGCCGACAGGGCCGGCATAAACAAGGCGCTCCTGCACTATTATTTCCGAAGCAAGGACCAGCTTTTCATGGCGGTATTTCAAGTGCTTATCAGTAAGATGTTTGAAAAGATATTTGCAATCTTTCGTGCGGACCTCTCATTCAAGGAGAAAATAAAACTCTTCCTTGATCAGCATATCGACTTCCTGGTGAAAAATCCCAAACTCCCCCTGTTCCTTCTCAACGAGATGGCCGTAAACCCAACGGTGATTGATGGGGTGAGGGAAAGCCTGAAGTACGGAGAACTGCGTGACGTGATCTATGAGAAGCATGCAAAGGAACTTAAGGGCTATGGCATCAGGAAGAGTGACATGCCTCAGCTGATGATCACAATCGTTTCTATGTCCATCTTCCCTTTTGCCGCGAGAGAAATGATTGCCGTCATGATTCCGCAGATGATTGATAACAGGAAATTCAATGCCTTTATGGAGGAGAGAAAGGAATTTGCCGCAGATTTTATTTTGAGTGCCCTCAAACACCGTAAGAAATGAAGAGAATTACCCTGTTGACAATGCTTCTGCTGCCTGCGATATCACTTGTGGCGCAGCGCACAGTGACTCTCTGGCAGTGCTATGACTCAGCCGCTGTCGTTTCACCACTCTCAGGCGAGAGGGAACTCTACTCCGGAATGACGCTGCTGCGTGACAGGAACCTGGCATCTGCGTGGTTGCCTACGCTTGATCTGGGCGGCTCATTTAACTACCA
>JAVEZX010000032.1:0-24495 GCA_034002785.1 Bacteroidales bacterium | reverse complement strand
ACTGTCAGCGATCCTTACTCCAAGTCGGCCCAGCATATTATTCCCGATTTCATAATTGAAGAGTCTGACGGCGGCCTGGAGCTGAGCCTGAACAACAGGAACATACCGGAGCTGAAGGTAAGCAGGGGTTACAGCGAGATGCTTGAGACCTACTCACGCGACAGGAAAGCAGGGAAACAAAACAAGGATGCAGTGATGTTCGTCAAGCAGAAGCTTGATGCAGCGCGGTGGTTCATCGATGCCATGCGGCAGAGACAAAACACCCTTCTGCTCACGATGAACGCAATACTTGAATACCAGAAAGAGTACTTCATTGAGGGTGATGACACAAAGCTGAGGCCCATGATCCTGAAAGATGTGGCCGAGATGACCGGGCTCGACATATCCACCGTATCAAGAGTGGCTAACAGCAAATACATACAGACCCATTTCGGCATTTATCCGCTTAAGTTCTTCTTTTCCGAGGGTATGCAGACCGACGCCGGCGACGAGGTTTCCACGCGTGAGATCAAGCGTATACTGCAGGAATGCCTCAACAATGAGGACAAGCGCAGGCCGCTGACTGACGAGAAGCTGACAGAGATACTGCAGGAAAAAGGTTACCAGATCGCCCGCCGCACGGTGGCAAAATACAGGGAGCAGCTGAACATACCGGTTGCAAGGATGAGGAAGGAGATAAAATGAGTGAGGGGATGAATGATCTGCCGGATGAAGTCCGGGGAGAGGAGGAAATCATTGCCGGTCAAGGTGATAACCATTTGCCGGATGAAGGGCCGGGAGCGGAACAGAGCAGTGCAGGTCACCGTGATAACCACCGCCTGAAGAGAGCGGCAGAGATACTCTCGGTAATATTTCACCCGCTGTTCATCCCACTGTACGGATTGCTGATAATATACAGCTCCCCCACGCTGCTTTCATTTATACCGCCCCAGGTAAAGAGGATGATACTGGTACTGGTCGTGGCCAACAACGTGTTGCTGCCCATTTCGCTGGCGATAGTCCTCTATGCGAGGGGCGCAATCGCCAGCCTCCGTGCCCGCGGCCGCAGCGAGAGGGTGTTGCTGCTGACCTTTGCACTGCTGATGTACAGCCTGACCGCATTTATCCTGCTCAGGATACAGGTACCTAACCTGTTCAAGGCATACCTGGTATCCATTGCCGTTGTAACCCTTGTCACTCTGCTGATTACAGTTAAGTACCAGATCTCGATGCACGCCATCGGTTTCGGCGGACTGCTGGTGCTGTTGATCTTCATGATCGCTCTCTATCACATCAGCATGGTGTGGCAGCTGTTTGCAGTGGTACTTGCTGGCGGGGCCGTAATGTCATCAAGGATTTACCTTGAGGATCACTCACCGGCAGAGGTCTGGACCGGATTATTCGCCGGGGCAGCAGTTACGGGAGTGTCACTTTTTCTTCTGCTCAAGTAAGCAGTCAATTGCTTTTTCAAACAGCGCCTTCGCGAAGCTGATGTCCGCGCCTGAACCGGCAATTGCCGGGTGTGCAAGGTCCGGCAGCAGTTCAAGCTTATCCTGCTTAAGGGTTTGGAACCCGTATTTTCCGTTCAGGTGTATGCCTATGTATTCCTGTTCAGTCTGACCTGGTGTGGGTATGATTACTGCACCCCTGTCCATCATGAAGAGCTCCATTAATGAAGTGTATCCTGCCCTGGCGACGACCAGGGAGGATGAGGCAATGAACCGGTGCATTGTCTCCCTGGCAGGGGCGGTGACAAATATGACTTCAGGGTGTGTCTCACAGAAGGTATGTGGCGCCGGGCCGGTGCTCAGTATCACCAGTTTTACCCCGCGCAGTACATCCACGGTCTTCTCCAGCAGCATCGTCCTCTGTGGCTCCGGACCGGAGAGGATCAGGCAAACATATGGATTCCCGGTCACCACCTCTGCATCTTCACATTCATAGTGGCTGTCAAACCTCGAGAGCGGTCCCGTGTACATCATGTTTCGCGGCAGCCGTACGCCGTGTGACAGCCGGCCTGAGAGATTTTCGTCACCCGGGAAGTCAGGAACGAGACAGAGGTCATACCTGTTTATGATCAGCCGGTGCAGCCATCCGGCAAGCGGCTCCATGAACCGCAGCGTCCGCGGAAAAGGAATCTGTAGCTGGTGGGTGACGTAGACGGAACGGACTTTCCTGTGGTAAAAGCCGAAACGGTTGTCTGAGATGATCAGTGACGGATTCATCTCTCTCACCAGTCGCCGGAGTGCCCTGTGTTCCGCCAGGGCGGAGGCAATGATGCGCGTCAGTTGCAGGAAGATGCAGATGTACTGGGGCAGGTAACGCGAGTATCTTATCCTGAGTCCCGTGATCTCAACCAGCCTTATTCCTGGCAGCTCCCTCGAGGCCATCTCCAGCAGGCATGCATCGCCCGCAAAAATGACCTCACAGCCCCGTCTCTTCAGCTCCAGTGCAACAGGGATCATACGGCCGGCATGGCCGAATCCCCAGTTCAGAGGGCTTACCAGGACAGTCATGCCATTCATGGCTGTCAACCTGATACGGAGGTGGGGATGCCCATTTCGTTTACCTTTCGGGCAATGGCATTGAGCTCACTCACCGGCACCTTGCGCAGGCTGTTGCCCAGCGGGGTGTCGCGGTGGATTGTATAGATCATGACCTGACGGGGCCGCAGCCGCCCGAGGGCGCCGAGCCATGCAGCTATCTCCTCCTCCGTGGTGTTGTCCACGTGATGCCCGTCGCACTCGCCCCTCACAAAAAGAGTCTGGATGATGAAGTCGCCGTCAAATTCCCTTACATATTTTTCAAACAGGCTTAAATCGGTCTTTACATGAGGCTGGTTGAGCTGCCGGACAGTATCGGGAAGGGCTGAGTCGAGCTTAAGGATATTCATATCGACCTTTTTCAGCGCATCGCGGACACTCTTCCTGCGCAGCATGGAGCCGTTGGAGAGTACTGATATTCTGGCAGCGGGGAAGAACTCATCCCGCAGAGCGACGGAGTCGTCGATTATCAGGGCAAAATCTGGATGAAGTGTCGGTTCCCCGTTACCGGCGTATGTGATTACATCGGGCGCCTTGCCCTGTTCCTTCATTTCGGAGAGTTTTTTTCTGAGGGCTTCATACACCTCAGTGCGAGATGGCAGTGCTTCCTTTTTTGCCTCTTTGTCATGAGTCCACCCGCACTCGCAGTATATGCAGTTGAAGGAGCATACCTTCCGGCTGACGGGCAGCAGGTTGATACCGAGTGATACTCCCAGCCTGCGGCTGCTCACCGGTCCGAAAACGATACTGTCAAAAAGGAAGGTTGCCATTGAAAAGTCAGGTTCAGTCCACAAATTTACAATAATCTGCTTACGCGGCTTTCGGGCAGCAGGCGCATATTAACCAGGTCGACAGGTTCCACCAGAAGGATCCCGGGCTTCTTTCCCGGCTCGACAGACCCGAGGGTGTCTTCCATCTTAAGGGCCCTGGCGCCGCTGATAGTGGCCCAGCGGACAAGTTCCTCCAGCGGTATGTGTGGCGCTGCATCCTGCAGCAGTCTCAGCTCGCCGATCATGCTCAGGCTGTCTGTGGACGCCAGGCTGTCGGTTCCAACGACGATCCTGTCCGTTATTTCGCGAATCATTGCTGCCGGCGGCAGCATGCCTGAGATATGCATATTGGATGAGGGACAGAGGCAGAACCAGGTATTCCCGGCTGAGGCAACAGCAGAGGCCTCGTCGCGTGTTATCACAGTGTTGTGCACCAGCAGCATGTGTTCTGCCAGATGTGATAACTCCACCGCTTTCGCCGCGTGCAGGGAGGTCATCTTTCTCTCATCGTCCGATTCCAGGAAATGGAGTGAAATGACGGAGCCGGGCCTGATCTGTTCCCTGATCTTCTGCCAGAGAGGCGGAGATATTGAATAGAGGGAATGGGGCGTTATCTGCACAGGCAGATGAGATGCAGAGAGTTCGTTAATTACTGTCATTGCATTGCCCATGCGGGTCTCTGCCACTGACGGGTCCGACCCGAACACTTCTGCGAAGGTGAGATAACTGATAGCGCTATCGCGCTTGATTGCTGCTGTCAGGGAGTTATTGCTGATGTCGCCGCAGGCGGCAATCCCTTCTGCATACATCTCCCTGTCGGCTCGTGCGGCAGCGGTCATCACCTCTTCCCGGGAAGCTTCGCGCCTTGTGCGCACCGCTTCAACGAACTCACTCAGCCCGTCGCCGGCAGGGATAAGGCCGCGCATGTGCGACAGCTCGAGGTGGGCGTGGCAGTTAACCAGCCCGGGGATGATGATGCCGTTGTAAAACTCTGTGCCTGCGCTCTCGGTGAGGTTACCGCCGGTATCTTCAACCGCTGTTACCGTGCCGTCACCGGCAAGGGTGATGATCCCTCTTCTGAGCGGCCGGCCGGCCATGGTAAAAATATACTGTGCCGAGATTCTCCTCATCGTCACTCCGGCTCCGGGCCCCTGATATATGCAATGCTGATGTTGGCAATGCGGGCATGCTTCTCCCACCTGCCCGGCTGATTGTCGTGGTTCATGATCCATCCTCTCAGCCTTACTCCGGGTATAGAATCGATTGAATGCCGGATCTGTATCTTCCTGAACTGGCCGTCCTTGTCAAGGCGGACCTCTTCCCAGTATTCGCGTTTCTCTTCCCCGGAGCTGTCGGCGTAGCTGAAGTAGACAGTCACCCTCGGGTTGAGGCTCTTGTCATCCTCGAAGATCCGGATGTCAGCGCTGAGTACGTATTCCCCGGGTTTTTCCAGGGGTATGTCGAACCAGAGAGGATCCCTTGTAAACTCTTCGGGGAAGCTGTAGCTGGGTTTGCCTGTCCACATGTTTTCCTCGAGGTCTTCAACGGGTTTGTTTTCAGTCATCACCAGCGTCTCCAGCTCGAGCAGGTTCCCGGTGACCCTGTCATAGATCTTCGAGAGTTTTCGGGGCTTTCCGGTGAAGTAGTAGCGCATTGTAACCTCGAACTGCTCGCGGGTAAAGCCATGGCTCTCAATGACATCGATATAGTTGAGGATTGAATCGCGCTGCGCCCAGGAATCTCTCATCGAGTAGAGATCGAGCATGCCGGCGGTGAGGTATGTGTCAGTCAGAATGGCAACGAGCTCATTGTCGGGGATGCGCATTTTCCTGCCTGGCTTGCCGTCGCCGGAGCTCCCGCAAGATGCTGTCAGAAACAGTATTGCGGCAATGCATATTACATTTATTTTCCTCATTTGTCTTCCCTGCTGTTTTCCCTGAGATGCCTTCGTGAGAGATAGTGAACCGGGTACCATGCTGCAGCATAGCCTATTGCCAGCACTGTAACTGCCACGATAAAGAAATCGGCCAGGTGCATCCTGACGGGATAAGCATCGATCAGCAGCGATTCACCGGCCAGCTTTACGATGCCGAAGTGCTGCTGTGCGGCGCACAGGATGAATCCAAGCAGCAGTCCCATCATTGTTCCTATGAATGAGATCATCCACCCTTCATAGATGAAGATGCGTTTTATCAGCCCGTTATCTGCCCCGAGGCTCCGAAGAATATTTATATCTCGCTCTTTTTCAATTATCAGCATGGTCAGTGAACCGATGATGTTGAACGATGCAATGACCAGGATGAATGTAAGTATCACGAAGATTGCCAGCCGCTCGGCTTTCATCACCTTGTAAAACATCTCCTGCTGCTCGTACCTGTTCTTTACAGTGAACCCATCACCCACAACCTCCCTGATGGCGTTCTGGGTCTTCTTCTCGTCAGCCCCTGACTTCATCCGTATCTCGATGGAGCTGACCTCATCCCGGTAATCAAGCAGTTCCCGGGCAAAGTCCAGTGGCAGGAAGACATACTTCGAGTCGAACTCCTGTTCAACGGCAAAGATGCCTGACATATAAATATATTTCCGTGTGAACTCATTGCCGGGGGTTCCCCGGATGCGTGCCTTCCGGTCGGGAATGTATATCGCCAGAGGCGAAATGAAGTTCAGTCTCATCCCGAGGTAGTTGGCCACTCCGAGGCCCGCAACGGCATAGGGCCTGCCGTTTTCGCCCTGCAGGATGAAGTCGCCGTCCCACATCGCGGTGTCAAGGTCAGTCACATCGGCATAGTTCAGGGATACTCCCTTGACAGTTGCAATGTATTGTTGCTCCTCATAGCGGAGGAGTGCGTTTTCCTCAAGCGTGAGTGCATAGAGCTCAACACCTTCGGTTGATGACAGGCGATGGAGCATCAGGCTGTCCGGTGTGAATACCTTCCCTTTGACCGGGGCTATTTTTATCTGCGGATCGGATGTGCTGAAGATGCTCTTCACCATTGTCTCGAGTCCGTTGAAGACCGAGAGTATTGTGATGAGGGCCATAGTGCCCACAGTCACTCCTGCCACTGATATTGCCGAGATGACATTGATGGCATTGCGCGATTTTTTCGCGAAGAGGTATCTTTTTGCTATGTAGAGCGACAGCTTCATAGAGTGGCCCGGGCAATGACGAGCAGTCCTGTTCCCTTTTCGTGTGTTCCGTTAAGGTCCGCGCAGTTGAGTGCCAGTACGAAAGGCATAACGGCAAGATAGTAGAAAGGCAGGAGAATAAAGAAGAGTTTCGATGCCGAGAGCATCATGACGGGATATTTCATGGAGAGACGCCAGGCCCTGCTGCCGGGGATACCGTATGTGTAGTATGCGGTAACCTCTCCGTAGCCGGCAGTCTTAAGCTTTTCTGTTATCTCCTCAATGCCGTAACCGTCGCGTACATGCTCCCCGATAAAGGAGGTGTCGCCGTCTGAATGGACATCTGATCCGCCCTGGTCTGACGGGGTTGAGATCACGAGGTATCCGTCTGTGGCCGTCATGGACCGGAAGTTGCTGAAGACGGTGCGGTCTTCCTCTATATGCTCCATCACGTCGACGCAGAGGATAAGTTCATGCTGCTCCCCGTTGTTCCAGGTGACAAGGTCTGCCTCCACAGCCTGCACCCTGTCTGCCGTTCCTGTCTTGCGGAAGAAATTGTTGCAGTCGGCTACCTGTTCGCTTTTAATATCGGCTGCGGTGATCTTCCACGAGCGGAACCGTCTTGCCATCCACCAGGAGTACTGACCGAATCCCATTCCTGCATCAAGCACCTTTGCCTGCGGCGGCAGTGACGGACCGATCCTCCTGAGGGTTTTCCTGACGTGCCACGACCGCAGGAGCAGGATATCCAGCAGCTGGTAAAAGAGCCTTCTCAGCAGGGGATGCCTGTTGAACAGCCTTCCAAGGAGCTCCTTGATGGGGTCATAATGCATCGCAATTATTCCTTGAGAAGGTTGGTGATGTTATCAATATAGTCGTTGCTGTCGTCAATGAAGAAGGCTATCTCCGGTACTATCCGGAGCTGGTTGCGGACCTTCTGTCCCAGTTCGTACCTCAGCCTGGGGACGCTGGAACGCAATAATTCCAGGGCAGCCTCTGCTCCTTCGGAAGGGAAGATGCTTACCCATGCCTTTGCAAGTGAGAGGTCAGGGCTGACTCGTACCGTTGTCACGGAGATCATCTTACCGTGAGCCAGCTCTGGACCGTGATGCATGATCAGCTCTGCCAGCTCTTTCTGCACCAGCCGTGCAACTTTCTTCTGCCGTGTCGATTCCATTTCGGATTATTTTCACGGCAAAAATACGAAAAAATGTGGCAGGGGACGGGCAAGAGTGAGAGTGAGTGCGGGATCTTCAGTGGGAGCGGGATCTTCAGTGAGTGTGGGATCTTCAGTGAGTGCGGGATCTTCAGTGAGTGCGGGATCAGGATCCGGAGCGGGTGGTAATGATCCTGCCTGTTCCGGCCTTCCGTGGTGGAAAGCGGGCAGAGCGGGAGCAAATTCGTTATTTATCCCTATTTTTGTCGCTGCAAATATTTATTGATGGATACTGTAGTAAGCGGCATAAGGTCAACAGGAAACCTCCACCTGGGTAACTATTTCGGGGCTCTGAAAAACTTCCTCAGGATGCAGGAGGAGAATAACTGCTTTTTCTTTGTAGCAGATTATCACTCACTTACAACACATCCTCACCCGGACGACATTCACAGCAACATCAGGCAGGTGCTGGCTGAGTACCTGGCTGCCGGAATTGATCCGGAGAAGGCCACCGTCTATGTGCAGAGCGATGTGCCGGAGGTGACGGAGCTTTATCTGCTCCTCAACATGATAGCCTATATTGGTGAGCTTGAGCGTACCGCTTCATTCAAGGAAAAGATCCGCAAGCATCCTGACAACATCAATGCAGGACTGCTTACATACCCGGTCCTGATGGCAGCCGATATCATTATCCACCGAGCCCATAAAGTGCCGGTAGGCAAGGATCAGGAGCAGCACCTGGAGATGACCCGCCGTTTTGCACGTCGTTTCAACACCATGTACGGGGTGGAGTACTTCCCGGAACCCGACGCCTATAACTTCGGGAAACAGCTTATTAAAATTCCGGGACTTGACGGTTCGGGCAAGATGGGCAAGAGCGAGGGTAACGGCATCTTCCTTGCAGATACCCCGGCAGAGATCCGTAAGAAGGTAATGAGGGCAGTGACCGATGCAGGACCGGAGAAGCCAGGTTCAGAGCCTTCGGAGCCTGTGAAGAACCTCTTTACTATCATGGAGGTGGTGTCTGAACCATCCACACTGGAATATTTCCGTGAGCAGCACTCCGGCTGCCAGATAAGGTACGGTGACCTTAAGAAGCAGCTTGCCGAGGATATAATCAAGTTTACCGATCCCATCAGGATACGCATCAATGAGATCCTGAACGATCCGGAATACCTCGGGAGAGTTGTGGCTCAGGGTGCTGAAAAGGCGAGGGTCAGCGCTTCCAGGACGATTCGCGAGGTCAGGGAGATTATCGGATACAGGTCTTTCTGAAACAGCCGGCGATCAGAGATTAACTACCGGGGCCCTCTCGAAGGGTGCACTCCTGTCAAACTGATATCGGTAGGTAATATGCGTCTTGATTATCCTGGCTCCGATCTGATCAAGTAGGTGCATCATGGATGGATTGAAATCGCCTATCCAGTTGAATTCAAGTTCTTTATACGGAAATTTACCAGACAGCGCCAGCTTTGCAAATGATATGATGAGGGCGCCCTCAACCCCCTTGCGCTGATGCTCCGGCACGATACCGAAGATCAGACCGAAGGCCTTTGTCAGTCTGTTCATGACATACCTGTACCACAGGAATTTCAGTCTCCCCACATGGTTCATCTTGCCATTCAGATGCCTGACAATCTGGTTCACCTCGGGAAGCATTATAAAGAAGCAGACAGGTTCCTTCTTGTAGAATCCGAACCAGAGAAGCTTCTCATCCATTACCGGCTTGATGCTTTTAAGCACCAGTCTGGCATGACCTTCACTGATTGTCTTCACCCCCGGGAAGCGGGCCCATCCCTTGTTGTAGACGATCATGAAGTTACGGGCTATGTCACGCATCTCCGCATGGGTCATATACCTGAACGTGTAGTCAGGGTTGGTGAACACCCGTTCAGCCTTTTCCCTGATAACATTGCTCATGCGGCTGCCGTCAACGGGGCTGTGGTAGGTATACTGCTCGAAGTAGTTCATGAAGCCGTATCCCTCGAATAGCTCCCTGTAGTAGGGAGGATTGTAAGTCATGCAGTAGTTGGGGGGGAGGAAGCCGTCGACAAGCAATCCCCACCAGCGGTCGCGTTCACCGAAGTTCACAGGGCCTTCCATGACGGTCATCCCCTTGTCTGCCAGCCAGTCGCGGCATGCGTCGAATAGTCTTTTTGCCGCCTCCGGGTTGTTGATGCAATCGAAGAATCCCATTCCGCCAACGGTATTCCCGTTTGCACTGGCGATCTTTCTGCTGTAGAAGGCTGCGACTCGTCCAACCGTGGTTCCGGTGTTATCCCGCAGCAGCCATCTGACTGCTTCACCGGTGCGGAAAAGGGGATTGACCGAGGGGTTAAAAACTGATTCGACGTCTTTGACCAGAGGTTTCACCCAGTTTTTGTCACTTTTGTTGATGACGGCAGGCAGTTCATGAAAATCCCTGATGTCCTTCTTGCTGCTCAGTACAGAAAGCGTGAAACCGTTGTTCATTACCCTCGGATTAACCAAATAGGGTAGCAAATTACTCAATCATTTCGGAAATCCAAAGATGTGGGATTAGGGAAGGGGGTGCATTTCGTTCTACAATTCTTTATCCCCTACGGGGATTTTTCAATACATCGAATTCTCTGCTTCACTATATCCTGACTCTTGCGGAGAGGATGAAATTTCTTCCGGGGGCGGCAATGCCTGATGAGTAGGGCCTGTACCTGAGATCAAGGATGTTTTCCACACCGGCGGTCAGGTCAAGCCTGTTTGTCAGATTATACGAGGCTTTGAAATTAAGCGTGAACCACCCGGGAGACCATGGATTGCCATCCTCGTCCTCCGCATACATGTATGCCTTGTCCTTCTCGCTGAGAGCCAGATTTTCATATGTAATCCTGCCGTTGTAGAGGGCATACAGGTCAGCCTTCAGCTGTGAACGCTCGAATATCACATGTGTTGCCCCGAAAACAGGCGGCACATGCCGAAGAGGCTCCTTCTCATTGTCATGACCCCCGGTAAGCGTCAGTGACGATTTGATCCTCATGAATGACAACGGGCGGAGCTCCGCCTTTATCTGTGTGCCATAGATGATTGCATAACCGGCGTTGATCATTGCATATACCTGGCTCTCCTCGCCCTGGTAGATGAAGGTGGGCTGTCCGTTGAAGAGGAACTCACGACGCACCATGGCGTTATCAAGATATGAGAAAAAGAGTGAGGCATCTGCCAGCAGTATTCTCGCGAACTCCCTTGAGGCTCCCAGGTCAATGTTGTAGAGATACTCCGGGCGAAGATCCGGATTTGGCACAACCAGTACTCCCGGGGCCGATTCGAATACCTTGCCAAGATCATCCAGGTTTGGAGCCCTGAAACCAGTAGACAGATTCAGTGTCAGCCCGGTATGACTGTCAGGCCTGTAAACCGCACCTGCTGCGCCGGTGACGGCACTGTTGGACGACTCTATCGTGGTGAACGGGAAATTGTAGAAAGAGTTGTCTGCTATCTCCGAGTTGAGGCTTACGTGGTTGAACCTGGCCCCTGTACTGATTGTAAGCTTTTTGCTCAGGTTGAATTTATACCCGCCGTAGAGAGAGACGCTGTTATAGATGTTCTCACCGTTCGGATAGCGTGATCCGGCCGGTTCGGTGACACCTGTGATGATATTCTTCACGTCTGCGGTACTGTGGATATTGTTCCTGACGTACTCTGCTCCGTAGTAAAACAGGTTGTCATTCTTCTGCCCCGTCTTCATGTCAAAATCGAGGTTGGCGGACCATATTCCTACCTTCTCGAACTGCTGGTTGAGGCTTACGTCGTTTATTTTCCTGTCGTGGCGGCTCTCGCGGTAATCCTGCCTGGCCACCGTCAGGCGGACTTCGTCAAAAAGCGCTGAGGCTTTGTTATATTTAATGGTGGAGTTGGTCATCATCCACACCTGGGGACCGTAGTACCAGTCGCCATACCGGAGTGTGCTGTTCTTATACTGGATAAGCCTGTCGTAGCGTGGCACATCCGAGATGTGTGAGTAATGGTGAGCCAGGTCAATATCGAAGTTTTTTCCTGCCTTGAAGCGAAGTTTGTTAGTGGTATTAAGCTGCTGGTAACCCGAGCTCACCTGGCGCCGGGGATTTTTGTTAATCAGGATGCTGTCCCTGTTGCCGAAGCGTTGCTGGTATTCATTGCGAAGGTATTCGGGATGGGATACCGAACCCATAACCAGGTCGCCGAAGTCAGAGTATGTCACCGAAGAGAGGAAGGCTACTCTCCTGCCCCCGGCGTTGATATCCGCGTGGTATGTCTGTTCTCCGGCAGCCGATGACCAGCGTGCCATTCCCTCGGCTTTAAAGAAGAGGGTATCACCCGTGGAAAAGAGAGCTCTCTTCGTATGAAAGTCCATCACGCCGCCAAGAGCATCGCTACCGTACATGGTGGCACCAGGTCCGAAGATGATCTCGGTGCGCTCAATGATGTTGGGGTCGAGAGATATGATGTTCTGAATGTTTCCCTCGCGGTAGATGGCATTATTCATTCGTACGCCGTCGATGTTGATGAGGATCCTGTTGGTGGCAAAGCCCCTGAGCATCGGGCTGCCGCCTCCCAGCTGGCTCTTCTGCACAAAGACATCGCCGCCGAGCGAAACAAGATCGGCGGCTGTCTGTGGATTCATTATCCTGACAACGGGTTGTGCCACAACGCTTATGTAATTGGGCACCTCTTCGGATTTCTGCTCCCACCTGTTTGCGGAGACGATAAACTCTTCAACCTCGAAGGTCTTTGTCACCAGCTTCACCACCATACCGGCCTCCTTCAGCTCCTCAGGAGTGAATGACACTCTCTCGTAGGAGAAATGCTGGAAGTAAACAGGTTGTCCGGCCCTGAAGCCTGACAGGCTGACCTTGCCGGAAGGATTGGTATAGCCAAATTGTGTACGGGATTCATTATAAACAGCGACATCGGAGACAGGTCTTCCATCATCGGCACTCAGAACAGTAACTGTCTGAGCCCTGATACCATACAATGGCAATAGAAAAATCAGGAGAGATATATATATCCTCATTGGTAAAATGATATTAGCACCGCTTTGCAGTACAAAAAGCGTTCCACACACCCTCAGTATAAACATGTTTGTCGGCACATCGGGCCTGTCTGTCAAACTCAATGCAGAGCGCAATTTATTATTTTATATTTTTGATGTATCCTAACATAAAGGTTAATTGTGCAGAAGAGGACGGGAATCATACTGGTTGGAATTTTAGCGGCAGCGCTGGCTGTTGCAGCCTGGTTCATCCGTAAGGAGAAGCAGGTTGTTGTGATAGATCCTTGGGAGGCTGTCCCTTCCGATGCATTCTTTATTGTTGAGACTGATGATTTTCCGGAGCTGCTGACACGTGTCACCGATCCTGCCGGGATCCTTTCCGGGCTTTCCGGGATGAAATGGGCCTCTTCACTTGTGCGGTCGGCCTCTGCAGTTGACAGTGTCACCGGCGGCAGGGAAATGCGGGAACTGATCAGCAACCGCCGGATGATCATATCGTTTCATATGACGGGTCAGGGAGGTCCGGTCCCGCTGGCAGTGATGAGCACCGGGCAGATGTTTACGGCGAGAAGACTGTCATCCCTTTTGGTCCAGTCGGGCGGTACCGTCACCGACAGGCGTGATCTGGGAGGTACCCGGACTTATACAGTCTCCTGGACAAGAGGGAGCAGGCAGCAGAATGCATTCCTGGCACTCACTTCCGGCATCCTGATCGTTTCTCCCTCAGAGAGTCTTGTTACTTCAGCCCTCGACAACAGGAGCGCAGGGACAGATATACGGCACCAGCAGGGATTCTCCGCAGTGGTGAATGCAGCAGGCAAGGATGCCGACAACCTCTTCCTCCTCTTCAGGAACCTGCCGGGGTTTATGAAGCCGTTCATTGATCCTGAGGATATTGCCACGGTCACATCACTTGCCATTGCAGCAGGAGGCGATCTTGCCGTTGCCGAAGAGGGGATCTTTATCAGCGGTTTTCTTTCCACCGCCGGTGCAGCTATAGGCGCTGACCGCCTGCGGGACGTTGTCCCTGCCGAGTGCGGCGTTCACGAGCTGCTCCCGCGAAATACCCTGAGCTACCGAACTGTAATGCGCCGGGCATCACTGACAGGTGAGACGGCTACAGACCCGGCTTCAGTCAACGCCACAGACCTCGCCCTGATACTGAGTCCCTACACCGGGTCGGAGGTGACGGATGCTGTCATACCCGGCGGTGATGCCAGTGAGCAGGTACGTGCATTCAGAATGACTGACCGCCAGTCGGCGGAGAAGGTACTGCGTGAAAGGCTGACGGCCAAGTACCGGACGATGGGACTGAGGGAGAGTCACTTCATTGCTTCGGCCATGGAGTCTGACGGCGACGAGGCCACATTGTACCGCATGCCCTTTACCGGTGTGTCAAGGATCCTGGCCGGCGCTGAGAAAAGCAGGGCCGGGGATGAGTGGGTGACATTCGCAAGGTCATACATGCTCTTCTCATCATCACCGGAAGTGCTTGCCTCAGTACTCAGGGAATCGGACAGAGAGAATACGCTTATTAATGATCCCGGGTTCCGGGAGATGGAAAAGACCATGCCCACGAAGAGCTCATTTATCTTCTGGTCATCTGGCGCTGCTCTGAAGTCACTGGTATCGGAGTATCTGAAACCGGAGGCAGCATCATCCCTGAATGAAAGGGATCTTGCCGGCTTAAGCGGGATAGGGGTAAGCCTCACTCCCAGCAATGACATGATTTATACGAGCCTGTCTGTGCGATACGATGCAGGGGAGATGAGCGGCGGGCGCAGCTCTGAACAACCAGGCGGATCTGCGGCTACTGACGGAATCAATACCATCTCGGCAGGAGCGGCAGGCACAACGGAACAGGGTCCCGCGACACCTGCAGACACTGCTGCGCTGAAGCTTCTGTGGAAGGTCAGGCTGGAGGCAGAGCCTGTAATGAATCCCTACTTCTTTACCAATCACAACACCGGAGCAACAGAGATATTTATCCAGGACCGCAACAACAACATTTACCTTATCAGCTCATCGGGAAAGATACTGTGGAAAGCTGCCATCAGGGAGAAGATCAACGGTGAGGTCTTCATGATTGACTACTACAGGAACGGAAAGCTGCAGCTGCTCTTTACGGGACGGGACTACATCCATCTCATTGACCGTAACGGCAACTATGTTGACAAGTTCCCCGTGAAGATGCGTTCCCCCGCGTCAAACACCCTTGCCGTCTTCGACTATGAAAGCAACAAGGACTACAGGCTCTTCATCGCCGGAGAAGACCGTAAGATATATGCCTATGACCGGTCGGGAACAGCTGTCCGGGGCTGGAATCTCTTCACTGTCCGGGGCAGGGTGAGTGACCCGGTAGCCTTCTACAGGGTCCGGGGCAAGGATTATCTGTTTGTGGCTGATGACCAGGCAATGTATGTTCTTGACCGCACGGGAAACATAAGGGTGGCTCACCAGGAGCCCCTTGTGAAGGCACCGGGATCGGGGTCTAGCCTCACAGGAGGAAGTGACCCTGACATCATCTTCGCTGCACCCGACGGAGCGACCGTCAGGCTTAAGTTCGACGGCACCTCGGCGAGAGACACCGTTTCCAGCCTCTCTGCCGCACATAAAACAGATTTCGCAGATATTGACGGCGACAACATGACTGACCGCGTCACCCTCGATCAGGGTATTGTCATAGCCTTCGGCAGCAGCGGCAGCAGACTCTGGACATACAGCACCGGAGGTACAGTCCTCAACGGCCCCTGGTTCCTCAGCACCGGTTCGGGCGAGAAGAAAACTGCCGTCTATGATGCCGGCAGAGGGATGCTGCATCTTATAGGCAGGAACGGCACTGCCGTAACCGGATTCCCTCACAGGGCAGGACCCTTTTTCAATACCGGCAGGGTGACAAATAAAAGTACATGGAATCTCATTGTGAATGAGAATGCAACATTTATATGCAATTACGAACTTATTCCCGCGTCGAAATAACCTACTGATATGAGAAGGACTATTTTTATGGTGATTCTGCTTATTGCAGCAGCAGTTGCCGGCAAAGCCCAGACGAGCCAGGCTCTCTATTTCATGAATATTCCACAGGCCAGCACCCTGAATCCTGCCCTGAAACCCACCGGAAAGGTTTATCTGGGTCTGCCGGGCATCTCTGATATCTCCGTCAGGGTTGACAACAACTTCCTGAGCGTTTCAGGTCTCTTCACCGGAGGGATCATCTCGGACTCCACCCTGGCCTTCCTCGAGGAGAGTGAGTGGCTGGAGGATTTCGTCAACGGGCTGGGTGACTACAATTCCCTGGAACCGCAGGCAGGCGTAAAGTTATTTGGACTGGCCTTCACGGTAAAGGATGATCTCAGGATAACCTTTGACATCACGGAGCGGGCCGATGCCAATATCGTCTTTCCCGGTGACCTGTTGAGGCTCGGCCTTCAGGGCAATGAGGGATTCGTCGGCCAGTCACTGGATTTTTCATCGCTCAGGTCAGATGCCAGCATCTGGCATGAGTTTGGCATAGGGGCTTCAAAAAACGTTACATCAAAACTGAGGGTAGGAGCCCGGTT
Source organism: Bacteroidales bacterium (assembly GCA_034002785.1). Lineage (GTDB taxonomy): Bacteria > Bacteroidota > Bacteroidia > Bacteroidales > VadinHA17 > SR-FBR-E99. The sequence goes on along the minus strand of JAVEZX010000032.1, from coordinate 8,353 downwards.
GCTTGTTCTTTCAGGAGTAGCTTCGGCCTACCTTGACAACAGGGGCGTCACCCTGAAAGTAAATGATGATTATACCCACACCGTCAATGCCGATATGGCACTCAACATCAGCGCCCCCGTCAACTTCATCACGGAGGACGACGGCTCAATACACGGAGCAGAGTTTGATAATGCCCGCTTTGATGACAACCGCAACATAATCAAGTATCTGACGACGATGGCCAATCCCGGATTTGGTATTGACCTCGGGGCCGAATACAGGTTCAATGACAGGTTCGCCGTTTCGGCAGCTGTCACAGACCTCGGTTTCATCAAGTGGAGCAGAGACCGGCAGGATATCACTGTCAATACAACCTTTGATTTCAACGGCTTGACGATGCAGGATGTGTATGATGAGAGTCTCGATTTCGGGGAGTTGCTCAACTGGACGCTTGATACCCTTCAGAATGCAGCTGTGCTGGATAAAACGGCCCCTGCATATACCTACAGTTTACCTGCAACGGTGACTGCTGCCTTCAGCTACACCCCGGTGAAGTTCTTCACGGCCGGGCTGCTCTCAAGGACACGTTTTGAAGGCAGACAGGCCCACCAGGCGCTCACCCTTTCCGGGAATTTCAATTTCGGGAATGTCTTCTCCACCACCCTCGCATACACAGCTGCCAACAGACGCTATGACAACCTGGGATTCGGATTTGCCATCAGGGGCGGGTTCACACAGTTTTTTGCACTCGTGGACAATGTACCGGTCAGATTCACAAGTGTAACACATGACGGCAAGAACTACAGGATCCCGGAGAACTGGAGTACGGTACATGCCAGGTTTGGACTCAACCTGGTCTTCGGCAACAAGCAGAAGGAGAAGATTCCTCCACTGATGTAACGGTTATTTTGACGATTCCTTCAGCTGTCTTGCCAGCGAATTGGCAAAGACGAAATCGTTCAGTATTCTGCAGTCGGATTGCAGGATTTCGTTCCTGTTTCCTTCCCAGCACTTTTCGCCCTCTTCGATGAAGATGATCTTCTCGCCGTTCTCCATCACCGAGTTCATGTCGTGGGTGTTGACTATTGTTGTCATGTTGAGCTCGACAGTTATCTCCCTTATCAGTTCGTCAATGACGATGGAGGTCTTGGGATCGAGGCCTGAGTTGGGCTCATCGCAGAAGAGGAATCTCGGTTCCAGCACTATGGCCCGTGCGATTGCCACACGCTTTTTCATCCCGCCGGAGAGTTCGGAGGGGAATAGCCTGTTCGAGTTGACGATGTTCACCCTGTCAAGACAGATGTTGACCCTTTCGAGCTTCTCTTCCGGCGACATAGAGGTGAACATGTCAAGAGGGAACCTGACATTGTCCTCTACTGACATGGAGTCGAAGAGGGCACTGCCCTGGAAGAGCATTCCCATCTGTTTCCTGATCTCTTTCTTTCCCCGGAAGTCAAGGCTGGTGAAAAGAACGTCATTATACCATATCTGGCCCTCATCAACATCGAGAAGTCCCACGAGGCACTTGAGGAAAACGGTTTTTCCCGACCCGCTCTTGCCGATAATGAGGTTGGTCTTGCCGGGCTCAAAGACAGCAGATATATCATTCAGTACTTTGCGGTCACCGAAAGACATTGATATGTTTTCCGCCCTGATCATGACAGCAGGAGCTGAGTAAGTATGACATTGAAGAGCAGAAGGGTTACGCTGCTGTAGACTACAGCTTTGGTACTGGCGCGGCCCACCTCCAGTGATCCTCCCTCGACATAATATCCCTGGTATGCTGAGATTGTGGTGATGATGAAGGCAAAGATGACTGTCTTTATGAGGGAGTATGTGATATAGTAGGGGATGAAGGCATACTGTACTCCATAGATATAATCCTGCGAGGTGATGACTCCGGCTGTTGTTCCCACCAGCCATCCCCCCAGGATGCCTGTAATGATGCTGATCAGGGTGAGGAAGGGGTTGAACAGAACAGTGGCTACCACCTTCGGGAGGATGATGTACGAGGCTGAGTTCACGCCCATAAGCTCAAGGGCATCGATCTGTTCCGTTACCCTCATGGTGCCTATCTCGGATGCTATGTTGGAGCCGACCTTGCCTGCGAGGATCAGGGCTACGATTGTTGAAGAGAACTCAAGGATGATGGAGTCCCTTGTACCAAGCCCTATAAGGTATGTTGGATAGATGGGGTTTTCTGTGTTGTATGCGGTTTGCAGAGCGAGTACTGCGCCCATGAAGAATGATATGATAATTACGATGCCTATTGAGTGCAATCCCAGGCTTACCAGTTCCTTCAACGTCTGGCGGTAGTATATGGAATGTTTCTCGGGCCTGGCGAATACCCTGCCCATCAACATCCAGTAAGAGCCGAAGCCTGAAAGAAATCTGAACATAGGTGTCGATTGTCAGAGCAAATTTAACAATAATTCACCTGACCTGAGCCTGTGTCTGATTTCAGGCAAGGTTTTTATATATTTGCTGAAGTGCTCAGTCATCACTGATAACAATGAAAAATCGCTATTTACTCATCATGGCCGGCGGTATAGGAAGCCGGTTCTGGCCACTCAGCCGGAAGGAGAAGCCGAAACAGTTCCTTGATATACTCGGTACCGGGGAGACCCTGATCCAGATGACCTACCGCCGTTTCCGTGAAATCTGTCCGCCGGAGAATATTTACGTGGTGACCAGTGAAGACAGCAGCGAGACTGTTGTCAGTCAGCTCGGGATAGATCCCGGGCATATTCTGGCCGAGCCGCTGAGGCGCAACACTGCTCCGTGCATTGCCTACGGAGTCTTCAGGATCATGTCTGAGAATCCAGAGGCAGTGATAGCCGTTGCCCCCTCTGATCATCTCATTACGAAGGAGGATGAGTTCAGGAATGTGATGAATGAAGCATACAGGTTTGCTTCGGAGAATGATGCACTGCTGACTCTTGGCATCAGGCCTGACCGTCCGGAGACGGGTTACGGTTACATCCAGGCTTATACGCAAAAGACGGTCAGCGGCTATGAGAGCCTTCACAAGGTCAAGGCCTTCACCGAGAAGCCGCAGCTGGCACTGGCGAAGAAATTCATAGAGAGCGGCGACTTTTACTGGAACAGCGGGATCTTTATCTGGAAGGCAAGCACGGTTCTGGACTCATATGTCAGGCATCTGCCGGATATCTTCCATACCTTCAATGAAGGGAAGGAGCTCTTCTGCACTCCGGCCGAGAGGGAGTTCATCACCAATGCATATGCTCAGTGCAGCAGTATCTCCGTTGATTACGGGATCATGGAGAAGGCGGACAATGTTTATGTCATCTGTACTGACCTCGGCTGGTCAGACCTGGGGACATGGAGTTCGCTCTACATGCATTCGGCACTTGACCGGAATGACAATGCGGTTGTAAAATCCATGGCCTTCACCTACAATTCAGAAGGGAATATCATCAGCCTTCCGGAGGGTAAGGTGGCCGTAGTGCAGGGGCTTGATGACTACATCATAATAGACAGTGGCGATGTGCTGCTGATAGTCCCGCGCGACCAGGAGCAGAATATCAAGAATTACCTGGAGGATGTAGGCCGGGATGCCGGTGAAAAATACCTTTAAAAAGCAGAGAGACAGGTCATCAGGCCTGTCTCTCTCGCATGGTTCAGAGCGTTCTCCTAGTATTCCCAGAGATCCTGCTCAAAGTTGAAGATTTCGTTTTTAATCCTTTCCGCTTCGAAGATCTGTGAAGGTCCCATCTTGTACTGGTTGATGGATCTGTCGTCGTAGACGTTTGATTCGGCAACGATATATCCGTTGAATCTGCGCTGAAGCATCAGGTCCTCAAAGGAAATTCGCTGTGCGTCATTGTAGGAGTTGAAAGCCTCATGTGTTGCCAGAGCCTGTCTGACGTCCTCATACCTTATCCAGAAGAGGCGTCTCTTGACCAGCCTGGAGGTGATCTGGTCATAGCCCATGTAGATGGGGCATATGCCGATGATCCGAACGTCAAGGCGTGAATGCTTTTTGTCGAAGAACCACTCTTCAAGCACCATCAGCTGTTTGATGTCTGCCGGGTTTTCCATATTGGTGACCGTTGAGTCCACCTCCATTCCGTCAGCATTTATCACAGTGATTGTCAGGGTATCACGGTTCATCTTGGCAGCGATGTCATTGTACGTTGTGGGTACAGTCATCGCGTCGCCGTCGGTTGCCGTGACTTTTCCTGAGAGTATCTCATTGAGAAGGATACCCGATAGGTTCATCCTCCCGTCAGACATATCCGATACGAAGCGGTTCTGAGCTGCATCGTACTTCAGTGACGGGTAGTAGAGGTTCAGGTTCATCTTCTCCCTCAGGTCAATTATCCTGTAAAGTCTTTTTGACCAGATGACGTCTGATTCATTGAGATAGGTATAATTTACCTTCTGGTTATCGGGCATCTGCTTGGTGTAGATGTCTCCGAACGACTGGGCCATTGCTCCCGTACAAAACAGGATGGCTGCGAGGCCTGCCAGAATTCTTCTGCTCATGGTTGTATCTTCTGTTGTTAGTTAATCTTGAGAATGATCGGGTTGAGGTCCCTGGTTTTACCGTCGGGTCCCACTGCCTTGATCTTTTCTATAATGAGTTTCTGTCCGGCGCGCAGGTTGGAGATAAGGCTCTTCTGCTTGTCGGTAAGTCTGTTGTTGGATGATTCAGCTGTGATCTCATAGCCCTTGTCATTGACTGAGACGGTGAATCCGGTTACAGTGTAGGTAAGGTCGAACTCGAAGTTCTCGAGGACGGCAGTAACCACCTGCTGTGCGGCAGCCACGCTCTTGAGCACGTTGCCTTCCTTCATGTTGGCGAATCTTGCCTCGGGGTCAGGAAGTCTTCTCACCCTGAACTCCACGGCCGGGAATGTCTGCACCTTGCCGTCGATGTTGGCTGAAACGATTATCTGTGCGTTCTGGCCTACTGTACGGGGCTGTGCAACATATTCGCCGCGATAGTCCTTGTATTTGCCTTTCTTAATGTCACCGTTGGTCATGCGGACGGTAAGTTTGTCCGATCCGACGCCGGGGACAGATATGTCAAGCGGGTTCTGGATGCCCTGGTAGAGTACGTTCATGGCGGTGGGAGAGACAACCACGTTCGGCATGCCCACTGAGTACTTCTGATCGAAGTTGTAGGTGCGCACGCTGCCGTCCGGTGCCTTCATCCTGATAACGCCTCCCCATGACTTTTCACCCACGGAACCGGCTCTTACCCTGTAGATTCCCCTGCCTGATGCATCAATCGGAATCTGTGTGGCTGAACTTGACGGTTCATAAGTCATGGTGCCGTCAGGATTGGGTTTGCTTGTATAGGGGCCAACGAATATCTCGAGATCCTGGGTTGTGTCAGTAGCTGCCACGAACACCTTGGCTTCGTATTCATTCCCCTGCATTACATAAGAGGTGTTTGTAGTAACCGTCGGAATAATGTTGTTGAATCTGAATGCACCGGCGTCAATCTGGGTAAAAAGGAAGTTGAGGACATCGGTCTCGGCATTCCTGACGTCAACCTGCATCTTGGAGAGGATTGTGATCACTGCAACAAGCGGCAGGGTCTGGAAGTTGGCATTGACCCAGTTTTCAGTTCCCGTACCTTCGAGGTTCATCGGATCATCAGTATTGAGGATATCCATTATTGAACGCTCAGCAGACATATCTTTACCTTCGAGCATGTCAATCAGCACAGCGCGGTAATCCTCGATCTGAGCCTTAAGGTCATTACCTTTGCCATCCTGGTTAGCACCAATGAGTATTTCGGAAGGGATGTTGTTCTCGTCGATCTTCTTTACCTTGGTAATATCAATCTGGCCGTCAGGAAGGAGTGCTTCGGATTCGGGACCCTCTGCAGTGGTAATGATCTCAATCTTCAGATCCTGGATGTAATTGTAGAGTTCCTCAGCGCGGTCCTTGACCTCGTATGCCTTTACCCTCCAGGCTTCCGCCTTCTCAGGATTCTCCTCTGCCGCTGCCCTGAATGCTGCATAGGTGATATCATTCTTTTTGATATAGTTGGCGGTGGTCTTGGTAAGGCTCAGGTCAACCTTTTTGAAAGCCTCCACCGCCTCCTTTGAGACGTTAAGAGCGAGCATAGCTGTCAGGATGAGATACATCATCCCGATCATCTTTTGCCGCGGGGTCTCTTTTCCCTTAGACATTTGCGGATAGTTTAGTAGTTAGCAGATATATTGATGAACTCAACATTACTTCACATTCATTGCAGCAAGCATGTTGCCGTAAACATTATTCAGCGATCCGAGGTTTTCATTCAGTTTGGCTACCTGTTCGCGATATTTCTTCGTGTCGTCTGCTGAACCGGAGAGGTCTTTCATAAGTCCCTCGATACCTTTATATACTACTTCGGAGCTCTTCACATGATCATTGGCGCCGCGGAGCTGCAGTTCATATGCTGCATTGAGGGCAGAGAGGTTCTTGTTGAGGGCCTCGAGCTTCTCATGGTATGATCTGCCGCCTGTCTCGATCGTCTTTGATGATTCGCCGATAGCCTGGTACACAGTGCTGGTGTCATTCATTGACCTTGCAGTCTGCCTGACCGATTCGGAGAGACCCTGAAGCGATTCGTTTGCCTTTTTGATAGTGGTGGCATACTCATTTGTAGTGGCTGCCAGGTCACCCATAGCATTGAAGTTGTTTGTGGTCTCGGTGAGCTTCTTCAGGCCTGAGCTGAGTTTGTCAAACACATCGGGTGTGATGCCGGCGTCAGCAAGCATCTTGTCGAACTGTGAGAGTCCTGCTCCGCCGCCGTAGCCACCGCCACCGCCGCCGCCAACAGCTGCGAACCCGATCTCTTCGCCCGAGTAGTTCGGGTCGAGCTGCGGGTAAACCAGTTTCCAGTCCGGCTCTTCCTTGAGCGGCTCGAAGGCCGAAAAGAAGAAGATGACTGCTTCTGTGATCAGACCCACAGAGAGGAGTAGTCCCGCATAGGGGAAGTGCTGGATCTTAAAGAGAGCACCGATGATCACGACGGAGGCACCCCAGCCGTAAAGTTTTGCCATGAATGCTTTCCACCTGCTTGTATGAACAATTTCCGAGAGGCCCATATGATTAATATTTAAGGTTAACGATATTAGTTATTTACTCCAATATAAGTTCTGACATTGCGGAACCCGACAAATGATTTTGTTGAGTCCTGGTATTCGTAATCCCTGGATGATGTCTGCAGGAAGAGTGCGATATCCTTCCATGAGCCTCCCCTGATGACCTTGCGCTTGAGCACGGGAGGATCATCCGGACGGGCATTGTATTCATAATCAGGGTTAAGGTCATGCGTGAAGACGTATGATGAGGGATGGTATGCGCAGGAGGTCCATTCGGCCACGTTGCCTGCCATATCAAACAGCCCGTATTCGTTGGGTTCAAAGGAAGCCACCTTGATAGTGTACACTGCTCCGTCGTCGATATAGTTACCGCGCAGTGGCTTGAAGTTTGCAAGGAAGCAGCCCTGGTAGTTGCGGGTGTAGGGTCCGCCCCAGGGATACATTGAGAGGTCAAGTCCGCCGCGAGCGGCATATTCCCATTCGGTCTCCAGCGGGAGACGGTAGTTGTGAACATCGGCAATGCCCTGTGCACGCAGGTGCTCATTCATGAAGTTGGTACGCCATACGCTGAAGGCACGCGCCTGAACCCAGGATACACCAACAACAGGATAATCATCGTAGCCCGGGTGCCAGTAGTAGAGAGTGGCCCATGGCTCATTGAATGAATAGGTAAAGTCCCTTATCCATGCGAGCGTATCAGGATAGATGTTGACAACGTGATGCATTATGAAGGAGGAGCGGTCAACCACAGCTGTGGTATTGCCCTCAAGGTCAGTAACAGTACCCTCGTACTTTCCGTCCTTGTAGTTGTATCTTGCCTTGGCTGCCTGCTTGTAGTCAACCCAGAAATATGAGTAGTTCAGAAGCCGGGTGTCCCACTGCTTATTCCCGTTGAATCTCTCTTCGGGAGGATAATACATGGACTCTACCACCGCCTCAACATTCTCATCCTCCCAGTCGATCTCCTCATCCCAGTTCAGTACGTTGGGCTCAAGGACGTTGCCCTCCTCGTCAGTCCTGAAGTACTCGTAACCCTCGATTCCTTCCTCACCAAGTTTGGTCCGGAGGATTGAGTCACGCACCCAGTAGGTGAACTGACGGTACTTATTATTGGTGATCTCTGTCTGATCCATCCAGAAAGCTTCTACCGTTACTGTTTTGGAGATGCTGTTCATTGCACGCAGAGGATCCTGGTCACTTGGTCCCATGATAAAGGAACCGGCAGGGATGAATGCCATCTCAAACGGCTCCGGCTCATAGAACTTCTTCCTTCCCTGAACACCGGTCAGCTCGCCGGACTCGT
>JAVEZX010000031.1:0-24622 GCA_034002785.1 Bacteroidales bacterium | reverse complement strand
TGTTGGCGAACCATCCCGCACTGTCGGGGTGAATGCTTCTCCTGTCATACGAACTGAACTGAACCAGGTGATAGGAGGGGTCTGGGTAGCGGGTAACGGATTCATGGTCACTCATCTCCCGGAGAAGAGAACGGAAGGTGACGATGTTCTCATTGCTGCATGAGGGTGTGAGCATTAAGGCTGCCAGTGCTATAATGCTGGTAAAGAGTAATCCGTTTTTTTTCATGGCTAAGGCTTTGGGATTAAAGTTATTCATTCATTGAAAATTTTTACATTGCATTACAGATTTTAACCTCTGAAATGAAAAAAGTCCTGATTTTGTTGGCTGTGGCTGCATTGATGGTCTCATGCAAGCCTGCCGCGACCAGTTTCCTTCAAAGGGATGGACGGCATATTGTTAACGGTAACGGTGACACTGTGCTCCTGCGCGGTATCGGGCTGGGAGGCTGGATGCTGCAGGAGCCCTATATGCTGAAGCTCTCGGGTGTCGCTCCGGCGCAGTATGATATCAGGAAGAAGATAACAGCCCTTATCGGAGAAGAGAGGTGCGAGGAGTTCTACTCGGCCTGGCTGGCAAACATGGTTACCCGTCGGGATATTGACTCACTGAAGGCATGGGGATTCAATTCGGTCAGGCTACCCATGCACTATAACCTCTTCACTCCTCCGGTAGAATCAGAGCCGGTGCCGGGCGAGTTCACATGGATTGAGAAGGGTTTTGAGATGACCGACTCACTGCTGGACTGGTGCGGTGCTAACCAAATGTACCTGATCCTTGATCTTCATGCCGCTCCGGGAGGGCAGGGGAATGACATCCCCATTGCTGATGTAGACACCACCAAACCGAAGCTATGGGAGAATGAAGTGAACCGCTGGAAAACCATTGCTTTATGGCATAAGATCGCAGATCGATACAGTGACGAGCCGTGGATAGGCGGTTATGACCTGATCAATGAGACCAACTTTCCCCTTGAGGGCAATGTGGCGCTACGGAAACTTATGACGGACATAACGGCAGCAATCCGGATGGTTGATGCCAATCACATAATCTTCATTGAGGGCAATCATTTTGCAACTGATTTTGCAGGGCTGACCCCGCCCTGGGACAGTAACATGGTTTACAGTTTCCACAAGTACTGGAATCAGACCACAGTTGAGACCATTCAGAAGTACCTGGATATAAGGGATAAGCATAATGTCCCTCTTTGGATGGGTGAGTCAGGTGAGAACAACAACGAATGGTATCGGTCGGCCGTACAGATGTTGGAGGCCGAAAGCACCGGCTGGGCGTGGTGGACGCTGAAGAAGCTGGGGTCAGAGAGCGGGATAATGAATGTTACAATTCCCGAAGGGTACCAGCAGATAACCGATTACTGGAAGGGTGCCGGGCCGGCGCCCTCGTCTGATGAGGCATACCGTGTGCTGATGCAGCTCACCGAAAATATCCGGATTGAGAATTGCACAGTCAATTACGGGGTGCTGGAGGCGCTGCTGGGGAGGTAGGTGGGTGGCATGTCATCTGCAATTCTTAATTGCCTACGGCCATGCACAATCGCCTTCCCTGCTATCTGGCTCCTTCGCTAAAATGACCCACCGGGTCATTCCTTAACGCTCGGCCCTCTATTGCCTCTCCATAAGTATAAATACTCAGGAAAAATGGGCTAAAATCCCGTTCCCGGCCTCATAACTCCTTGCTAATTTTGACCTTCCCCAAAGAGCTGTAAAAGAACTTATGGAAGATCTATATTCAAGACTTATGCAGGATGTCCGTTTCGAGGAAGGACTGAAGGCCTGCATGAACTGCGGGATATGTACGGGCATCTGTCCTGCAGCCGAGTACTACAACTATGACCCTCGCAGGGTGGTGGACCTTGTGCAATCGCGTAACAATGATGTGATCAGGGAGTTGCTTAAGAGCGAGACCATCTGGTACTGCGGTCAGTGCATGAGTTGCAAGACCCGCTGTCCCAGGGGCAATACCCCCGGAATGGTCATCATGGCCCTGAGGAAACTCTCCCAGGAACTCGGGTATTTCACAGCCTCGGAAAAGGGCAGACAGCAGTTCGCAATCAAGCGCACAGTGGGTGACAATGTGCTCAAACACGGATACTGCGTTGTATCCTATGATGTAGATCCTGCCACCCACCCGGAGCAGGGCCCGGTATGGGAGCATTACTTCAGGTACATGGACGATTCCCTGGCACGCCTCGGCGGCGAGCTGAACGGCAAAGAGGGCCCCACACGCCTCATCCCTGACGATGTGCTGGATGAGCTGAAAAGCATTTTTAAGGTCACAGGGGGACAGGATCTGTATGATGCCATCGAGGATGCCTCGGAGAAAAAGGCGGACGAGATGGGAATGGAGTTCAAAAAGGAGGGGCGCGACTTTGAATATTTCAGGCATGTTGTGACGGCAGACAACGGTTGCCACCAGTGTGAACCTGAGGACGTAAGAAAGGATGTCTATGAAACCGGAAGGTAAGAAGCGCATCTGGGCAGAGTACCAGAAAGAGATCCCCGACGATCATTTCTTTTATGTCAGATCGTGCATCAGGCAGACATTCTTTGCCGGATCGGAGCAGTATTTCCTAAAGATTCTGCGTGAAGACCTTGGCAAGGACGTCTTTGAGGATCCCAGGCACACCACCTGCACCGGCATCGGCTATCACGGTGATGTGGTTCCGTTTGAAACGATACAGGCTGTTGTGGCCCGGCACTTCGCGCTGGCCACTGAGGCCGGTTACAAACATATCGCCATTTCGTGCGTCACATCGTTCGGCATATACTCGGAGATACTTGAGACATGGAAGCATTTTCCCGAAACCCTCGAGCGCACCCGCGAGGACCTGTTCAAGGCTACCGGACGCACCTTCGAAGTGCCTGAAACCATCTCGCACACAAGTGACATCATTTACAAGTTCAGGGATGAGATAGCACGCAAGGCGAAGTACAACCTTGTGAACATCGCCACCGGCAAGCCGCTGAAGGTTGTAGAACATATTGGCTGTCATTATTCGAAGATGTTCCCGAAATACGGAGTCGGCGGTGCCGAGTTTCCGCATGTCCTGATAGGCATGGTGGAATCGTGGGGTGGTGATGTGATCGATTATCCCGAACGGCGTCACTGCTGCGGGTTCGGTTTCAGGCAGTACCTGGTCCAGGCCAACAGGGGCTATTCCCTATTCGCTTCGCGAAAGAAATTCGAGTCTATGGAGCCTTACAGGCCTGACATGATCATTGCCAACTGTCCGGGATGTACAATGTTCATGGACCGCTGGCAGTACACAATCAACGAGATTGACGGTATAACATACGGGGCAGATGGTCAGGGCATTCCGGTACTTACTTACGAGGAGGTTGCCGGCCTGGTACTTGGCTATGACCCCTGGGAGATGGGGCTGCAGTATCATAATGTGCAGTCGCTGCCTCTTCTCCGGAAGATGGGTATAAATGCAGACCCGGCCAGGCGTTTTCTTGCAAAGGATGGCACACGTCTGCCTGAACCTGCCAACCTGATCAACGGATGAAGGGAACACCCAAACATGTGATTGTGGCCGGCGGTGGCGTGGCGGGCATGGAGGCCGCCGGAGCGCTTGCTGAGATGGGGTACAGGGTCACCCTCGTGGAGAAGGGTGAGGACCCGGGCGGCCATCTGCTTCAGTGGCACGCACTCTTCCCCGACCGCAGGCCGGCCGATGAGGTAAGAAGCTATCTCAGGAAAAGAATCAGCCATCAAAACATAAACGTCATCACCCGTACAACGGTTGACAGGGTCAGGCATCACCCCGGCGGCCTTACGGTGAATCTCTCGGGAGGTACTGAGGAGAAGGCAGATGCCGTGATAGTGGCCACCGGCTTCGACCTGTTCGATGCACGCCGTAAGGAGGAATACGGTTATGGCATCTATGACAATGTGATCACCTCTGCGGAGCTTGAAGGTATGTTTAACAAGGGACGCATAGCGAGGGCTGACGGAGTTATGCCGGAGCGGATCGGACTGATACACTGTGTGGGCTCACGCGATGAGAAGGTGAACAACAACCACTGCTCAAAGGTGTGCTGCGTGACAGCCGTCAAGCAGGCCATAGAAATCAGGAAGATGCTGCCTTCGTGCGAGGTCTTCTGCTTTTACATGGATATGAGGATGTACGGTCCGTATTACGAGGAGCTTTACCGTGAGTCACAGGAGGTCCATAACGTCAATTTTATTCGCGGAAAGGTATCTGAGGCATCTGTTAATATCAATAACAGGCTGGTAATCAAGGTAGAGGATACCCTGGCGGGGAGACCTCTCAGGATGGAGCTCGACATTTTGGTTCTTATGGTTGGGATGGAGATGGCGGATGCGGGCGCGAAACTTGCCGAGGCATCAGGATTCAGCCGCGGCATCAACAGGTTCCTGGAGACCGGGGACCATCATTACGGAAATAACCTGAGCGGAGTGATGGGGGTATTCTATGCCGGCACCTGCACTGCGCCGATGAATATAACGGATACAGTATCGCATGCAAGAGCAGCGGTGGCGGAGACAGTCCGGTACCTTAAGGGATAATGAGCGCAGGGAAGGCAAATAAATTCGGTTTTGTAATCAACCGCAGCAGGCTGATAGACTATGACGCCTCTGACAGGAAGGTGAGGGAGTATGTCACTCTCCGGGAGCCCAGTTTCAAGCTCTGTTTTGCCTGCGGGGGATGCACGGCAACATGCACAGCCGGCCAGCATACCTCATTCAATCTGAGGCGTATGAACACTTATATCAGGAGGGGAGAGATAGAGCCTCTCCGCGAGGAGGTTACACGGTGCATGCTGTGCGGCAAATGCCTTCTTGTCTGTCCGCGCGGGGTCAACACGCGAAACGTGGTAGCCGTAGCTGCCGAGGCAATAAGAAAACTGGAACGGAATGAACTCTGAACTTTTCATCACGCCGTTCAACCTGGGGTTGTATTTCATATTGATTTACAGCGTGGTGCGCAGTACCGTCTGGTTCAGGAACCTGTCGCGTTCCGACAAGCTGCGCCTTCAGAGGGGCTTCTTCGGGCGTCCTTTTATGGACAGCCTCAGGGAGATCTTCATGGAGAGCCTGCTGCACCGGAAGATATTCAAAAATAATCCCCTGCTTGGTTACATGCACATGAGCCTGGCATTCGGCTGGTTCCTGCTTATAGTTTTCGGCACATTCGAGGCAGACTTCTTCGGGGAGAAGCATCTCAACCCGCCGTCGCACGCCATCTTCTTCCGGTGGTTCAACCCGGAACATGGCGCCGCGGGATTTGCACGCATTTACGGTTTCTGGATGGATCTGCTTCTGGCGTTTATCCTGTCGGGGCTTTTGCTGGCGGTGATCAAGCGGTTCACACCCCGGATGATGGGAATGAAGAAGACCACAAAGCATACATGGACAGACCGCATAGCACTGACAAGTCTCTGGCTGATATTTCCCTCGAGGCTGCTGGCCGAGAGTTTCACATGCGGCGCCCACGGCAGCGGCAGTTTTCTTACAGGAAACCTGGGTGCGGCGCTGGCCTCGTTCCTTCCTGCTGCGGAGATAGCCCCCGCCTTCTGGTGGCTTTATTCACTTGCACTTGGCACATTCTTCTTCCTGCTGCCGGTTTCGAGATATTTCCATATTCCTGTTGAGCTCTTTTTAATCTTCATGCGCAACTCCGGCATCACCACGGGTGACAGGCATTCTTCCTATACTGAGGTGCAGACACATGCCTGCTCTTCGTGTGGTGTTTGCATCGGCGTCTGCCAGATGAGCTACGCGGCAGGAATACATGATATCCAGTCTGCCTATTTTATCAAGGGGCTTCGGAACGACAGGGACATTGCGGCCATCACTGCCAACTGCCTGATGTGCGGCAGGTGTGAGGAGGTTTGCCCTGTAGGCATCGAGCTCGGTCCCATGAGGATGATCGAGAGGCGGCAGGGTGAGAGGGAGGACCACAGGCTCAGGCTGACCGAAAAGTATTCGATCAACAGGATGAGAAGCAGTATAGAGAAGGTACCCACCCAGTCCTTCAGCTATCTTGTAAGGGAGGAGCCTGAGAAGGCAGAAGTACTCTTCTTTGCTGGCTGCATGACACATCTCACCCCGTCGGTCATTGTCGCCATGAAGAAGATCATGGAGAGTGCCGGCGTTAAATACCGTTTCATGGATGAGCGGGGAGGAGTCTGTTGTGGCAGGCCGCTGATGCTGGCCGGCAGGGACAGGGAAGCCAGGGAGACTATCAATCATAACTCTGACATCATATGGAAATCAGGAGCCCGGATACTGGTGACTTCCTGTCCTATCTGCTACAAGGTTTTCCGTGAGAGTTATTATCTCGAGGCAACTGTCATGCATCACTCGGAGTTTATCAACCTGCTGATCGAGGAGGGCTCTCTGAGGCTCGGTTACCTGCACCGGAAGGTTGTGTATCACGATCCCTGTGAGCTGGGCCGCGGTTCCGGCATCTATGACGAGCCAAGGGCTGTGATCAGTTATGTGGCGGAGTTGCAGCAGGCGTCGCAGGAGCGAAGCATGTCTCTCTGCTGTGGAGGCAGCCTTGGCAACCTGACACTCTCGTCAGAGAAGAGAGCGCTGATAGCGGCCGATGCCGCCCGCATCCTGACAGTGGCTTCGCCGGAAGAGCTGATCACTGCGTGTCCGCTGTGCAAAAAGACATTCGTGCAGGCTACAGCAACGAAGGTGAGCGATATTGCCGAGCTGGTGGCAGCGGCACTTCCTAAACCTGCCGGGGGAACCGCAAAACGAAGGCCGGCACGGGCTGCAGTAAGGACTTCCGGCAACGGTTGAAAACTTTGTCAGGGTATTGTAATTATTTGAACCTTTGACGCTTCGAAATCAAAAATTTTACATTTACTTTGTCGCCGTCAATTTTCGGATATACTCTGGAATGATATTTGACGTATAAACAGAAGAAAAATTTAGTCGGAAGATGAAGAGAATTTTTAACGGGATAACCGTGTTGACAATTGCAGTTCTGGTGGGTTTCGCTTCATGCGGAAATGAAGGCAGTAACAACGGTGCAAATAACAAGGGCAAGGAAGACGCCGCAGCCAGTGAAGAGGGAGTAGTATTGATGATTGCAGATGCTGACCTCATAGAGGTTGACGGTAATCCCCAGTATAATACGGCAGAGTGGCTGTTCAGGGTAGACAAGCCGGGTCGTTATGACGTGTGGCTCTCATCACTTACGCTTGATACAACTCAGCTTCGCTTTGCTGAGAACGTAGTAATCACCGCCGGTGAGACCAAGCTGGCGAAGAAGCCTGTTGGCGATCAGATAGTCACCGGGGACAAGAGCGTGAAGGAGCCCTGGTTCAGGGCAGACACTCATATGGGTTCAATCTTTTTCTCCAAGCCCGGCGAATACCCGGTGCAGGTGATCAGTGACAGGGTTGAAGCTCACGGCACGGACCTCTCGCAGATCAGCCTGGAGGAGCATACCATTATCAACTCGGTGATACTGAAGCCGAAGGTAAACTAACAGGGTGGTCTGAACGCAGTGCGTTCTCACCTGATCCTTTTCTCAATCCACTTTCTTGCATTTACGAATGCCTGTATCCATGGCGTAATATCATCATTGCGTCTGTCTGCAGGATAATATGCACACTGCCAGGGCATGAACGCCCTTTCAAGATGCGGCATCATCGCCAGGTGCCGTCCGTCAGCAGAACAGATTCCGGCAACATCATGCATTGACCCGTTGGGATTGGCAGGATAGTGACTCCTGCTGTACTTCATGACAATGTTGTATTCCTCTGCGGGGTAGGGCAGTATGAAGCGACCTTCACCGTGGGCTACCCATATTCCCAGTTCCATTCCCTCAAGCCCGCTGAGCATTACCGAACTTCCATCAAGGACCTTCACCGAGAGGAAGTCTGACTCGAACTTGTGTGAGGCATTTCGTTCAAGACGAAGCATCTCCCTATGTTCAGGGACGATAAGTCCAAGCTCCGCCATCAGCTGGCATCCGTTGCAGACACCGAGAGAGAGGGTATCATCTCTTTTATAGAAGTTCTCCAGTGCGGCCTGCGCTTTGGTGTTGTACCTGAAAGCCCCGGCCCATCCTTTTGCAGAGCCAAGAACGTCAGAATTGGAGAAGCCGCCCACGAATACAATCATATTCAGCTCTTCAAGAGTTTCGCGACCAGAGATCAGGTCGGTCATGTGCACGTCTTTCACGTCGAAACCAGCCAGCCAGAGGGCATATGCCATCTCGCGGTCGCCGTTGACGCCCTTCTCCCTTATGATGGCTGCCCTTACTCCTGATTTCTTCCTGCGGTCAGGGGTGATGCCCAGGGTGTTGAAGCTGCCGTCAAAGTTCCGGAGGTCATAATGAATAGCCTTTTTACCGTGGTTATCATATCTTTCCTTTGCCAGTTCCGGACCAGCCTGCCTGCGATCAAGAAGGTACGAGCTTCTGTACCAGAGTGACCGGCAGCGGTCAATGTCGAACTCACGGTGTGCTTCTCCGTTTGTCACGAACAGCTTTCTCTCACTGACCGGGTGGCCCACCGGAACGAAGCGTATACCTCTGTCATACAGGAATTCCTCCGTTTCAGCCTCATCCTCCACCTGGATTATGACACCCGGGTTCTGGCTGAAGAGCAGTTTCACGGTATCCGGTTCGTCAATTTCGGTGAGGTTCACCGCAATCCCTCCCTCACGGTTGGCAAAGCACATCTCAAGGAGGGTAACTATCATGCCCCCTGCTGATATGTCGTGTCCGGCAATTACTCTCCCATCCTTGATAAGCAGTTGAAGGGCTTCAAAGGCTGCAGCGAAGTATCCGGGGTCTGCCACTCCCGGGGCGGTGGTTCCGAGGCTGCCGAGCGTCTGGCAGAAGGCCGAACCTCCCAGTTCGTGTCTCATTCCGCTCATGTCAATCCAGAAAAGGGCGGTGGATGAGTCATTTCTGATAACCGGACTTACTATTCGCCTTACATCCTCCACGCCGGCAGCAGCGGTGATGATTACCGTACCGGGACTGTAGACCGTTCCGTCAGGGTATTTCTGTGTCATCGAGAGGCTGTCCTTGCCGGTTGGGATGTTGATTCCCAGCGCTACCGCGAAGTCGCTTGCCGCCTGTACTGCTTCGTAGAGTCTGGCATCTTCTCCCGGGTTTTTGCAGGGCCACATCCAGTTGGCCGAGAGTGAGACGCTTCTTAGACCGTCAGGCAGCGGAGCCCACACAATATTTGTAAGAGCCTCGGCAATTGAGAGTACAGATCCGGCTGCAGCGCTGACGAGGCCGGCTGCCGGTGCATGTCCCAGGGCGGTGGCCATGCCGTTTGTACCACGGTAATCGAGTGTGATGGCTCCGAGGTTGTTAAGGGGCAGTTGCAGTTCGCCGGCACACTGTTGCATGGCTATCCTGCCTGTGACAGACCGGTCCACCTTGTTGGTCAGCCAGTCCTTGCATGCCACCTCCTCCAGTTGCAGTACAGCATCGAGATACCGTGCCGGGTCCGAGGTGTCGTAGCTAACACCGGCCGCCAGGCTCTTCTGTGTGGTGTCAATCATCACCGTCCGCGGAGGCTTGCCGAAGAAGTCGCTCAGCTGAAGGTCAATGGGTTTCTCCCTGTTGACTGTGTTCAGAAAAGTAAACTGATGATCTCCGGTGACCTCTCCTATGATATAAATGGGAGCCCTTTCGCGCTGAGCCACAGCGGTGAGTGTCTCCGCATCGCTGCTCCGTATGACCAGTCCCATTCGCTCCTGCGATTCGTTGCCTATTATCTCGCGCGCTGACAGTGTAGGATCACCCACAGGCAGCTTGCTGATGTCTATTGAGCCGCCGGTCTCCTCGACCAGTTCAGAGAGACAGTTCAGGTGGCCACCGGCACCGTGATCATGAAGTGAGACAACCGGGTTGCGGTCGCTCTCTGCCATTGCTCTCAGTGCATTGTAAACGCGTTTCTGCATCTCAGGGTTGGCACGCTGGACTGCATTCAGTTCTATGGCGCTGTCATAGGCGCCGGTATCGACTGATGAGACGGCGCCACCACCCATTCCAATCCTGTAATTGTCGCCTCCGAGGAGTACTATGAGATCACCCTTTTCGGGGGTATCCTTCGTGCTGTCTGCCTTTTTCCCAAGGCCGATTCCTCCGGCAAGCATGATCACCTTGTCAAACCCGTAGCGCTTCATATCAGTGAAGTGCTCGAATGTGAGCACGGAGCCGCAGATTAGCGGCTGCCCGAACTTGTTCCCGAAGTCGCTTGCCCCGTTGGACGCCTTGATCAGTATCTCTTCCGGTGTCTGGTATAGCCATTTGCGTGGCTCTGAATATTTTTCCCATTCCCTGGGGCCGTCGGGTCTGGGGTAGGAAGTCATGTAGACGGCGGTGCCGGCAATGGGCAATGAGCCCTTGCCGCCCGCGATACGGTCACGGATCTCACCGCCGGTGCCCGTTGAGGCCCCGTTGAAGGGCTCAACGGTGGTGGGGAAGTTGTGTGTTTCAGCCTTCAGTGTAAGGACAGACTGGAAATATCTGGTACCGAACCAGTCAGGCTTGTCCTGTGTTGCCGGGGCAAACTGTTCGGCAACGGGACCGTCAAGGAAGGCACAGTTATCTTTATAGGCCGATACCACATGGTTGGGATTCTCCTTCGTGGTAAGCTTGATAAGCTCAAAGAGAGAAGATTTACGCTCTTCTCCGTCAATGATGAATGTGCCGTTGAATATCTTATGGCGGCAGTGCTCTGAGTTTACCTGTGAAAAACCGAATACCTCACTGTCAGTAAGTTTTCTGCCCAGTTGACGGCTGAGGTTTTCAAGATAGGCTATCTCATCGGGGCTCAGGGCAAGACCCTCCTGCTTGTTGTATGCTGCAATATCAACTATCTCGCGGACCGGCTCCGGCTCATGGATGACTGTGAATATATCCTGGCTGAGGCCGTGATAAACTCGCTGCAGCATGGGATCATGGCCGGGTTCATCACCGGCAGCGGGAAAAAACTCTTCAATGCGCGATATCCCCGTCACGGCCATATTCTGTGTTATCTCCACGGCATTTGTACTCCATGGTGTAATCATCTCCCTTCGGGGGCCGATGAATGTCCCGCTGATGCTTGCGGTTTCTACAATGCCGGCGTTTCCAAAAAGCCATGAGAGCCGGTCTGTCTCACCGGCTGAGAGCTTTCTGTCAGTCTCGGCCGCAATAATATTTCCGGAGGAAGTTCTGAAGAAAAGTACAGTCTTGTCAGTCATAATGAGTTGTTGGAGAGAGTAATAGCAATAAAAATACTGCTGATCCCGTCTGACTCAAAGATAATAAAACAACCGTTGAACCTGACCACTTATTCAAACCTGTGTTTTGAGGGTGGGTCAGTTTCCGAATCTCGGGTTGACTATGTTATTGTAGATAGAGCCGAAAGTATATGTCAGGCCGATACCTGTCTCGAACTGATACCCTGTAGCCTGTTCCTTCAGACGAAGCAGTCTTTCAGCTTCGGACAGCTCTCCTTTTCTGAGACTCAGCTGATCATTGATACGCGCCGCCTCCAGGTTAAGTGTTACAGAAAGTCCCTTGAAAACCCTGATCCTGGCAAAGAGGTCAGAAGCGATCATGTGTTTAGAAAAGTCGTGGAAGTAGTTCAGCCCGCGCAGAGAGAAGTAGATTGACCCCCATTTCTTCTGTATCTGGTATGCGACGCGGAGCTGATGACCGAAGAGATTCTCGCTTGTCTTGTTATATATCGTTGTGTCACTGTAGTTACTGTACTGGTAGCCTATGCTGTACAGGAATCTGAGCTGACGGTGGGTTGCTTCCGAGTATGGGAAGAGGTCGTACTCGATTGAAGGCATGACCGTGGTATTGAAATCATAGTTTTCAGAGGTTGAGGTATTCATCTCCCATATCATTCCTGCTGACCAGTGATCGCCGAGGCTTTTTACGACCAGGTTTTCAATTCTTTCACTCCTTCTAAGGTAGGTTGTGTCCAGATCCTCTTCTATGAAGCGCTGTTTTGTATAGCTCTGGTTAAAGTCTATTTCGAGCTTGAGATCCGGTGTTATTTTTGTAGCTCTCAGTGAATTCCGGAGACTGAGCCGCTTATATCTCTCTTCAGCGGAGTATTCGGGGCTTGTTGAGATCTCAAAAACCCAGTTTCTCCATTTGTCGGTTACTATCTCCTGCTCGATCTCATCTCCGTGTGTGATTTCGATTTCGTGTATCAAGGGTGTTCTGACTGCGAATCTGATGAGTCCTGCCTTCATGAGGTTAGTGCGTCGCTCCCTTATCTCTGTTGATGATTCGTACGGGTTGCTGGTATAGGTGAGGGTATCGTCCATCCCGGCGTACACGTCCATTCCATGGAAGATGTAAGTGTAAAGGTCACCGCCGTTTCCGGAGTTCTGCCTGGTAACAAGGACATAAACCTGGGCTTCACGGACATCCCTGACATAGTTGATCCAGGGAATCTCCTGGCGGGTGAAGCTCATGTCACAGCTGCTGCAGTCGATAAATACCTTAACGGCATCTTCTCTCATGTTTTCCCTGGCTGGTATATCTCCCTGAGCGAAAGTGATAAATGGGAGAAAGGCAGAAAAGAAGAAGACAAGGGCAGCAGTCTTTGTGAATTGGCTCATAATAGGCTGTAAATGAAATTGCAGCCACAAAGATATTTAAATAGGAAGGACTGTTAATTGTTTAACATTTATTAACGGCATACCCGGGTTGGCCCGTCAATGGGGAAGAAGTGTCCGGATGTCTCCCGATATTTCTACGGACCCGTTTCGTCCATTCCCGCTGAAGAGTACCCGGCCATTGTCAGAATCGGTGAGAGTCAGGTTGATGACCGACGTCATGCTCTCCTCAATCCGTCCGTCCATCAGGCCTCTTACAGGTGATGCCAGTGATGTGGGCGTGTCAATTGTTGACGCAAGGCGAAGGGTATAGCGTCTGCTCCTGAATTCGAGCTCAACATCTGATTCCGTGGTCCTCAGCATGCTCATGCGTGACCTGTTATATTCGGTGAAGCGATGGAGCCTGTTGTTGTACCAGAATCCCGCGATGAAGCCCGTGAAGTTGCCTGTGACCCAGGGTATCCGTGCCACGGAGGCTTTGAAGGAGATGCCGGGCTGATCAAAGTGATTTGACTGCATCCAGATGTATGCAGAGGGAAATGAGTGGCCCCAGTCTTTTTCGATATAGCCTCTGCCGCCGGTGAAGTCAATCTCTTCTCCGTTTATGACGAGGCTGCCCTCTATACTGTGGTCCATGCTCACGATGCCGTGGCTGCACTCCATAAAAGGTGCGAACGTATAGGGGCCCATAATACCCGGCGAGTACCAGCGGGAAGGCCACGGAACACACTCCCGGAAGCTCAGTGAACCTTTGATTGCCGGCATATCAAATGTCAGTCCGCCTGCAGAGAATCTGTTGGCGCCGATTGACAGGTCAAACTTTTTGTCTGAAGGTCTGAACAGTGCTGCATCGAACGGGAAGTACTCCGCTCTCTTTGCCTTTCCGTCGAGGAGCTGAATGAAAGCATGGCTCTCGCCTGATTCATCCATTGCGATTCCGGGGATGAAGGCGAAGGCTTTTGTCTCCTGTGCATTGACCACCTTGAAGTACCAGCCTTCGAAGTACTTCCTGCGGTTGCCCCAGCCCTGGTACATCGAGGGGTCGAAAATTGACCTGATTTTTGTAATGATCATTATTGCTTTCGGATAGCTGTTCCGGCTAAAGATAAGCAATTTAAGACATGCAACGGGAAAACCTGCGGGGGTTGACGGCGAGTGTTGTCAGTCGCCCCGTCCCAGCCCTGAGGAGTAGGTTGTCAGTGCTCGCTGGCGCGCCGTGGCATGGTCAACAACCGGTGCCGGGTAGGAGGGGCCGTTAAGCTCTGGCACCCATCTTTTCACGTATATCATCTGCGGATCATACCTGCGGGTCTGTTCGGAAGGATTAAAGACCCTGAAGTAGGGGGCGGCATCGCATCCCGTGCCTGCTGCCCATTGCCAGTTCCCGTTATTGGATGAAAGTTCGTGGTCGAGCAGCTTGCCCGCGAAGTATGCTTCACCCCACCGCCAGTCGGTCAGCAGGTGCTTGGTCAGGAAGCTGGCGGTTATCATCCTGACCCTGTTGTGCATGAAGCCTGTTTCGTTGAGTTCCCGCATCCCGGCATCAACGATCGGATAGCCGGTCATGCCAGTGCACCATTTTTCGAATTCCTGTTCATTGTTCCGCCAGAGGATGGCATCGTATTTCCTTTTGAAGGAGTGATCTATTACGTGCGGGAAGTGCCAGAGGATACCCATGAAAAACTCACGCCAGATAAGTTCATTGAGCCAGGTCTCGCTGAGACGCAGGGCTGTTGATACCAGCCGGCGTATGCTGACGGTGCCGAAGCGCAGATGCACTCCGAGCTTTGTTGTACCTTCAAGAGAGGGGATGTCACGTGTGAGGTGGTAGTTCCGGATGATCTCTTCGCTGATTACGGGTACCGCTGATACAGATCCTGCTGCAGTAAATCCCAGCTCTTCCGGCGCAGGGACCCGTGAGGGTTTCCGTTTCACGAAACTGCCTGTGAGGTTTTCCGATGGGAGGTGTTCAATATCCTTCGCGGTGAGCTGCTTCTTCCAGACGCGCGAATAGGGGGTAAAGACAGTATAGGGTGTGCCGTCAGCTTTGACAACCTCGCCCTTCTCAAATATTACCTGGTCCTTGAATGAGTGCATGGGTATGCCGGCATTCGTCAGCATTACTCCAATCCGCAAGTCACGTTGAGTTGCATATGGCTCGTAGTCAGTGTTGGTGAAAACGGCTTTTATCTCATATTCTTCCGTGATCTTCCGGAATTCCTCAGAAGGTGTACCGTGACATATTTTCAGCGATGATCCGGAGGCGATCAGCTGCTTATTCAGTTCCTCAAGGGCAGCTATGATGAATGAGACTCGTATGTCAGCCTTTTCCTCAAGCCTGCCGAGGATATCGGTATCGAATATGAACACCGGCAGAACAGGGTAACCTGAACGAAGAGCATGAAAGAGCCCCCTGTTGTCTTTCAGGCGCAGGTCGCGCCTGAACCAGAAAACTGCCGCTTCTTCCTTTTTGTTCATCACCCGGTGGATCTACCTGTAACCTACTGCAGCATATCCCACCCAATGGCTCAGCTTAGCCGGGGCTGTCAGACCCATGCCAAGATCAGATACGGGTAAGGGGGCGTTGGCAACGCTTGTCGAATAGCCGACCGCGACGCCGGTCAGAGGTGCCTCCTCAAGCCCGGCAATCCTGTTGGCAGTGAGCAGTCCGAGAGGCACGGAATACCTTCCGCACCAGGTCCATTTATATTCACGATAGTCACTGTCCTGAACCGTGCATTGGCTGAAAGCCCTGATTTTCTCATTTGTAAGTTCCCCTGCCAGCATATTGTTCATGATATTTTCTTCGTAAGCCACAGCCTGTATATAACCCGCGGTATCAACACCAAAAAGGTCATAGTTCTTTCCTCCCCAGTCTTCATTGCCATAATGGACGGCATCTGTAGTTATGACTATCGACCATCCTTTTCCCCAATCCATTCCTGCTTTATCCATTGTACTGATGATAGCACCGGCGAGCGCCGCTGAGATTTCATCCATCCTTTCGAATGACATGGCAGGTACAATTACAGGTATTATCTCAACCCCCGGATTGTAGTATTCCAGGAAGGGGATGAGTGCTTCGATCGAGTGTTCAACTGTTTGCAGGCTGTCATGGATGGTGTACATATCGTCCGGAAGCCCTTTCAGCAGTGACTTTTGCAGGTCTGACACCTTCACTGCTCCTCCGGGGCTTTTCCATCTGCCGTAAGACCCAAACACAAGGCGGTCTTCAAGGCCGAACTGTTTGGCCTTATGGCCTACACCGAAGAGAACAACCACATCAGAAGTGACATGCTGCAGGAGGGCAGGGTAGAGGTAGCCCACGTAGGAGTAATCATCGTGCGGTGATATAGCCACACGCAGTGCAGATACGCCTTCAAGCGGTACCGATGCCGCTGCAAGAGTTTCATGCTGCACTCTTTCTATCCGTGTGAGCACGCTGTCAACCTGCCAGCCGTGCCGGGCAAAGCCAACAGTGTCAACAGGGAGGCGGTCACCTGCTGTCTGACTTCCGCCGGTGCAGGACCCGGTGCCGAGAGAAATAATCAGTGCGGCAACAATAGCGAAGTGATTTTTCATTCACTGAACCGGTTTACTTAGTCTGATTTGGGTTCATTGCCTCCTTCCTGCGAAGTTTCCTTCTGATTCCGGTGAAGATAATTATTGTAATCAGCAGGAAGAGAGCCAGGATAAAGAACGGTATGACAAGTGAAAGTATGGAAGTGCCTGTGGCAGCCACGTTTTCAACTGTTGCCACCACCGGGTTGCCTATGCCGGCTGTCAGTTTTGTTGAGGTAAGCCTTGTCAGGGCGCTGCCACTCTGCACCACTGCTGCGCTGCCACCGCCCACAGCAGCACCGGTGATCCATCTCATCAGCTCGTTGTCTATTGGAAGCACCGAGGTGAGCAGGAGTGTCCCGGCCCCTATCGCCAGAGGTGTGGAGATTGTGTCAAGCAGGTTATCAACCAACGGGATGTAATAGGCCATTATCTCCACAATTGTGGCAGTAGCCAGTATGGCTATGGCAGTCCATGACGAGAGCCACTGGAAGCTTTCGTTGAGTGGCAGTACTCCGGTTTTTGCTGCTATGGCTGCCACCAGCATGGGGACGAACACCCTGAATCCGGCGCTGGCAGCAAGGCCGATTCCGATGGCAACAGCCGTTAACAGTTCCGCGTTCATTTCTTACTCTTTTTACATGGAAGGAGGTTATTCTCCTTCAGGGCATTGATAAGCGCCTCTTCAAAGGTATAAAATGCACCTGACGGGCCGGCCTTCGGACCGTCGAAAATGCCGTTTGTTATAAATATGAATCCGTATTTTCCTTTCGGATCAAAGAAGAAGTCCGATTGCAGACCGTATGCAGAACCTGAATGGCCCAGGAAACCAGATCCCATCGGCAGAATTCCTCCGGCAGCGGTTTCAGGCAGAATCTGAACACTCAGTCCACGGTTGCCCTTTCGAACTCCCTCATCGTCACTGTTTGCCTCTGTGCTTATGAAATGTGCCCTGTGCATCAGCCTGATACTCTTTCTTGAAACAATCTGCTCGCCGTTGTATTTTCCATTGTTCATGTGCAGAATCATAATGCGTGCCAGTTCTGCTGCAGAGATCCTCAGGCCGCCCTGGGGAGAAAAGACAATTGCATTTGTTCCTGTTATGTATCCCGAGAAGTCGCGCGGAGCCGACATCACCCCTCCGTAATTATCCGTTCCGGGAGCCCACTCTCCATTCTCGTTGCGGTAAATTACTGCCAGGTTGTTTATATCGGTGACACCCTCGGCAATATATGAGCCGCTGATACCCAGCGGTATAAAGAGGCTTTGCTGGATATACTCCTCGAAGCGCTGCCCTGTTATCTTCTCAATGATTGTCGCGGCCAGCCCGAAGTTGGCATTGCAATAGGTAAAATACTCTCCCGGAGCCTCCTTCCTCCACATTCCAGCACTGTAGTATTTGCCTCCCGGTGCCAGCAGCTCGTTGAAAGGCAGCGGATTACTGACGTTATTGTAGGATGCCATCAGGAACGGGTCATAGCTGTCGCCCTCGTTTATTGAGCCGGTGTGAGTCAGCAGCATTCTGACGGTAATCGGAGTCTCCGGATGGTTGGGGTTCCTGAGGGTAAATCCAAGGTAATCGCTTACATCCCTGTCAAGATCAAGCTTCTTCTGGTCATACAGTTTCATCATGGCCGTAGTCATGACGAACTTTGAAATGGAGGCTATACGGTATTTAGTGTTTTCATTGACCGGCAGGTTCCGGTCCAGGTCCCTCAGCCCCGCATACCATTCGCCTGCAATCCTGCCGTCACAGACGGCAACGACTGAGAGTCCCATCAGGTTGAACTCCGTTCTTACCTTTTCAACAGCCTGCTGCATTTGTCCGGCAACCGGCCTGAGTGCCATAACGAGGGCCATGATCAATACGGTTTTCTTCATTGCTCTAATGTTATTTTTTCCCTGCCACCGCGAATTTCTTTACAGACCTCCCGTCGGGAGTGTTCAGTACGCAGAAATAGATCCCCGGTGTCAGCCCTGCCACATCGACGGTGTGAAACTGTATCCCGGGAGGAGCCGTGCCTTCGTTAAGCACGGCAACGAGCCGGCCCCGGGAGTCAAGAACGGAGAGTGTAATCCTGCCTGGACTTGCGATGTAACAGCTTACCTGGGCTTTGTCGGTGACCGGATTCGGAATCAAAGAGAGGATTTCGCTGCCACCGCTTCCGGGCAGGGCAGGATTGCCGCCGGAAGAGACAGTACCTGCTATAACCGCCTTCAGGCCGTTCCAGAGTTCAGACCTGCCGCTCTCGTAGCTCAGGGCCCAGATGCCCACCCCTGCGAGACCGGTTTTCTTTGCATAATTGGCTTTCAGCAGGAGGCTCAGGCTGTCCTCGAACCACATCTGTCTCCACTGGGTTCCGCTCTGGTAGCTTGTCCACGGAACACTCGTTTCACTGTCAAATGTCTTCCCGTAGCTGAGGACCATCTGAAGAGTTGTTATATATGTCTTCGATGCGCCTGTCCCGGTTGTTGTGGCTTTCCTGGCACTGCTGTTCACCGGCCAGTCATACCCATACCAGGGCATTCCGAGCAGCAGTCTGGAAGGTGCGACGCCCTCGTCGAGGTAATCCTCCCGGATGCTCCTTTCAATATCATAGTTTTCGCCGTCTAGCGGTGCCACCGGGCCGGCAGTGGAAGAACCGCTCCAGTAGTAGTTGTAGCCCATCATTATGAGATAGTCACATATGCCTCCCAGGGCTTCGAGATCCCATCCGTCGGACCAGTTGACCGGGGGTGTTGCAAAGGAGATCTCTGCAAGCGGCAGCTCGGCCTTGATGCCCCTGACGGCACGTCTGCAGAAGCTGACCATATTCGCCTTCATGGCTGAAGGCACCGTCTCGAAGTCGAAGTTGACGCCGTCGCCGTTGCGCGCTTTCAGCTGTGCAATGACTGTGTTTATCAGTGTCCACTGCTTTAAGGTGTCAGTAAGTATCTTCGTATTCCGTTCCGAGCCGAAGTTGGTGACTGTCAGCATCACCTTTACTCCTCTCTGATGGGCATAGTCAATCAGAGGGGTTGTATCCCAGCCCCTCAGGGTGGAGTAGCTGCCCGATGCCGTGTCTACCTCGTAGCTGAAGTATGCAATATGGGTCAGGACATTATAGTCATAGTTGAGATGGGCATAAGTACCTGCCCAGTAAGGATGCCAGCCGTAGACCATGAAGGCGGGAGTACCATCCGTTCTGCTCTTAAGGGTCACCGGGGTCTCCGGGGAGATCACCGCCGGGGAGGCCAGGGGATCGAAAATGCGTGAATAGTATTCGTTGTCAGCCTGGTGAATTCCGATGAATGCCGTATCCTGGGCACTCAATGCCATTAAGGTGCAGGTCATCAGTGCAATCAGTGCGGCGGCCGGTTTACTCCTGCTAAGCATGCACTCGTACTGAATGTGGATCAGTTGGTTTTGAAGTACTTCTTGTAGATCTCCATGTTGCGTTCCAGCAACGTGACGGAGACCTCGTATGCCTTCTGGCTGTCCTTCGTCTTAAGGGCTTCGAGGAGCTCTCTCTGGTACTTCATCGTATAATCCTTTTCTCCTTCAATGTTGCCGTAGATGAGGTTTCTCATTCGCGGCAGCAGCGAATAAACAGGCTCGAGACTGATGATGACGATCGGGTTGCCTGTCGCCTTTGAGAGATTCATGTGGAAGCGGTTGATCAGATCAACCTCAAGCTGGGTATTGTCAGGATTGCATTTTTCCAGCTCATGCTGGTTCTTCTGAAGTATCCGGATATCCTCCTCGGAGCAGTTGCGGGCAGCCAGACGGGCCACCTCGGGCTCGAACAGACGGCGTACCTCTATTATCTGCAGTATGAGGTCAGAGTTGAACCTGAGGTCATAGAAAAGGTGCAGGGAGTTGATTGCATCCTCTATTTTCAGCTCGGAGATATACATTCCGCTACCCTTCCGGATATCGATGAGACCGCGTGCGCTGAGACGCCTGAGAGCCTCACGCAGGGCGGTTCGGCTAACTGCGAACTGGGCGCAGAGTTCCTTCTCGGTTGGCAGCTTGGAGCCGGGCAACAGCTTCTTCTGTCTTATTGCTTCTTCGATCCGCCTCTCAATCTTCTGACTGAGAGTGAGCCCTGAACCGATTTTGCTGAAGACATCATTTGTCATGGCAGAGTTTTTTCCGGGCAGGACAGCGATACTATCCTGCAGGTTAGGTTATTTATAGTTTTCCCTGTAAAATTCGAGTGCTTTTTTTACCGATCCCTGTTCCATCAGCAGGATTCGGGCAGCTTCCCTTTGTATGTTGAGCTCCTCCACAATCATTCTCGTTCCGCGCTCAACAAGCTTTTTATTTGTCAGCTGCATGTTGACCATCTTGTTTCCCTTAACCCGTCCAAGCTTGATCATCAGTGTGGTTGTGATCATGTTGAGAACCATCTTCTGTGCCGTTCCGGCCTTGAGCCTGGTGCTTCCTGTAACGAATTCGGGACCGACAACAACAACTATCGGGTACTCTGCAACCTCCGCAACGGGTCCCTTGGGGTTGCAGGTAATACATCCCGTCAGGATACCGTTCTCGCGTGCCTTCTGCAACCCCCCGATTACATACGGGGTGGTGCCTGAGGCGGCGATTCCAATAACTGAGTCCTTGGTATTTATATTGAATATCTCCAGTTCGTTCCAGGCCTTTGTCGGGTCGTCTTCGGCAGACTCCACTGCCTTGCGCAGTGCTGTTTCGCCTCCGGCGATAAGACCGATGACGACAGTGTCAGGCACACCGAAAGTGGGAGGGACCTCTGATGCATCCAGCACACCAAGTCTGCCGCTGGTGCCTGCACCCAGGTAGAAGAGCCGTCCGCCCTTCTGCATCCTTACAAGTATCTGGTTTATGAGGTTCTCCACCTGTGGCAGGGCTTTCCGCACTGCAAGATGTACCTTCGCGTCCTCATAGTTGATATTTGTAAGCAACTCATTGACAGTCATCTTGTCAAGGTCATTGAAATTGGAGGGTGACTCCGTGATGCTTAGGTCTTGTTTTATTGTGGCCTGTTTACTCATTTTCCTGGAAATGTGAGTTCTGGATATGATACCTGACGAGGTTCTCCATGGGGGTCAGGGTAAAAATGCCCGGTTGCAGCCTGTGTTTCCGGAGCAGATCCTCGAGGAATGGCCTGAAGTGAAATGCGATACTCCCGGTAAAATGGATCGGATATTTTCTGGCCTCGGGGTAGGAGAGTACGTTACGGGTGATGAACTCATCAAAGCTCGAGGTAATAATTGCCTGTAGTTCCGGTACATGGATATTGTCCGAGATGAACCGGCTGAACTGCCCCAGAAACCTGTTTGGCAGTGGCATATTATATACGTTGTCAAGTATCTCCGCCGGGGTATATGGATAGGTCTTGAAAAAGTTTTCTATAACTATTCCTGGCAGCTGTTTCTTCAGCACGCCGGCAACAAGTTTCCTGCCGATAACGGCTCCACCGCCCTCATCGCCGAGAATATA
Organism: Bacteroidales bacterium; assembly: GCA_034002785.1. Classification (GTDB taxonomy): domain Bacteria; phylum Bacteroidota; class Bacteroidia; order Bacteroidales; family VadinHA17; genus SR-FBR-E99. The sequence continues at coordinate 3,002 of JAVEZX010000031.1, read as the reverse complement.
GCCCAGGGGTGAGACATTTGATACAATATTCTTTCCGTCATAGTAACAGGAGTTTGATCCTGTACCTATGATACACGCTATCCCCGGTTCATCCTGGCACAGCGACCTGGCTGCACCGAGGAGATCGCTGCCTATGAACAGTGCCCCGGTCCCGAAGAAGGATGCAAGGGCGCCCCGGACAATTTCAGCCTTTGCCGGATTGCTTACTCCGGTACCGTAGAAAAATACCTGGCTGATTCCGGCATCCTTCAGCTCCGGTAACTCGCGGCCGAGAAGCCGGACTATCTCATCACTTGAAATAAAAAAGGGATTTATACCCGAAGAGATGTATGACCTCCCCGCCTTGCCGCCCTCTATCTCTCTCCATTCGGTCTTTGTCGAGCCACTGTCAGCAATCAGTATCATCTGTGTCGGAAAAATGACTTATTAACTTTTACTCAGTAGATTATAAGATTATTTCATTGTTTAAGCAAGCCTTATGACCACTAAGTTAAAACAAATGTAGATAATTAAATTGAAATATACAGTTTTTTGTCAGATGTATGACATATTTTAAAAAACTTTCTACTTTTGAAACATTATTACTATATTCAGCAAAATCTAGCCGGAAATGCGAATATTACACCCCCTTCATTTACTGCTGTTTACAATGCTCATTACGCTGACTGTTCAGCCTTCTGCGGGTCAGAAGCCCGGCAGGTCGGAGCGTACGGCAGTTTCCAGGATGACAAAATGGATAAGTCCCGTTCCGGGCGGATCGCTCCCGGAAAAGTTCAGGATTGATTCGCTGAACATTGATGAGGATAAGAAGGAGGTAAAAATCTATTTTCCTGTCGTCGCATCATACAACCCGATCAGGGAGGATGTCTATGCCAGCCTTGTCAGTTCCGTCAAAGCAACACTGGGCAAGAAGTTTTCCGGCTTCACTGTTGCCTTGTACAGCAACGGATTCAGTCTGGAGAGCCTGGTACCCAACTATTTCAGGTCAGTCCTGCCGGTGGATTCGTCCAGGATTGTGTCAAACGGCAGTGTCAGGCCTCGTTTGGTCTCCCGTACTGATGCAGTAATGGCTGACAGGGGTCTGGATGGCAGGTATATAGCCCTGTGGCACAGTCACGGGTACTATTTTGACCAGCCGCTGGACAGGTGGGAATGGCAGCGGGCAAAGCTTTTCGGCAGCGTGGAGGATCTTTCAGTGATGGCATATGCAGTGCCCTATCTTGCTCCGATGCTTGAGAACTCCGGCGCCACGGTATTTCTCCCGAGGGAACGTGACATACAGACAAATGAAGTTATCGTGGACAATGACCGTTCCACGGGTGCCTCGAGGTTTGAACTGCAGCTTCCCGCAGAGGTCATCGGGTCAGACAGGGGATTTATCCTGAAGGACACCCTTTTCACTGGCGACAATCCCTTCATGGCCGGCACCTCACTCAGAATCAGGGGCGGGTCGGCACTCTTTGTCCCGGAAATCCCGGAGCGAGGATGGTACGGTGTTACATTGTCATATCCGTACATTTACGGTTACAGCGGCAGTGTCACTGTCAGGGTTATCCATACCGGGGGAGTAGCAGAATTCAGAGTTGACCAGTCATTGGGCGGCGGCACATGGCTGTGGCTTGGCTCGTTCCTGTTTGATGCCGGACTTGATGCAGACAGGGGGGCGGTTACTGTCTCCGGCTCCGATGGCTCCGAATTTCTTATTGATGCTGTCCGTTTCGGTGGCGGCATGGGTAATGTGGCACGCCGGCCTTCGGATAAGCTGTTATCCAACCAGTGGTCACTCAACGCCGGCGGGCAGCAGTCCTCCTCCGAGGCTGCGACTGTGACGCTCCGCCACAGCTGGAAGCTGAGCGGAAAGCCAAGGTTCCTGGAGGCAGCCAGATACTGGCTTCAGTATGCAGGCATGCCTGACACACTTGTATATACTCCCAGCAAAGGGAGAAACGACTATAATGATGATTACATGTCGCGGGCTGAATGGGTCAATTACCTGGTCCGTCAGCCTGACAGCTCCGCACTGACGGGATTGGGCATACCGCTTGACCTGTCGTTTGCATTTCACACCGATGCCGGCGTCACTCCTGATGATTCAATAATCGGTACCCTGGGTATCTATTCAACAATTACAAACGGCGGCAAATTTCCTGACGGAACAGGCAGACTGGCAAACCGTGATCTTACTGACATTATTCAGACACAGGTAGTTGAGGATGTCAGGGTGCTCTTCAATCCCGAATGGACCCGGCGTGCGATGTGGGACCGTTCGTACTACGAGGCCCGCAAACCGGATGTGCCTGCAATGCTCCTCGAACTGCTTTCTCACCAGAATCTTGCTGATCAGCGTTACGGTTTTGACCCTCGTTTCAGGTTCCATGTCAGCCGTGCCGTATACAAGGGTATCCTGAGGTATCTGGCTGACGCTTCGGGAAGAGAGTACACAGTTCACCCGCTCCCTGTCTCTCATTTCTCAATTGAACCGGTTGAAGGCAAAAAGGTCAGACTCAGCTGGCGTCCCGTGGCTGACCCGCTGGAATCAACAGCCCTTCCGGCATCCTACAGGGTTTATATGCGCAGGGGCGAGGACGGATATAACAACGGCACAACGATATCCGGTACCTCATTCGAAACAGAACTGCCGGAATACAGTACAGTCTTCAGCTTCAGGGTAACGGCTCTCAACGCAGGAGGTGAGAGCTTCCCATCGGAGGAACTTGCCGTGGGCATCAATCCCAATGCTGATGACATAATATTGATAGTCAATGGTTTTGACAGGATCTCCGGACCCGCGTGGTTTGACCACGGAGGTATGGCCGGTGTAGCATGGTGGGATGACCGCGGGGTAGCTGACAGGTACAATTTCATCAGTACCGGGGATCAGTATGACTTTAACCGTGCCTCCCCCTGGACTGATGATGACAACTCCGGCTGGGGTGCATCATACTCCGATGACGAGGGCAGGGTAATCCCCGGTAATACTTTTGATTTTACGGCGGTCCACG
>JAVEZX010000030.1:20159-24995 GCA_034002785.1 Bacteroidales bacterium | reverse complement strand
TTTCACTCTGCACAGTTGCCCGGACCGGAGAGAGTGGAGACGGCAGAAGGGGTTAAGTGCTGGAGCCGCGATGTGGCAATCGGGAAGGTGGGATTATATATCCCCGGAGGAACGGCCCCGCTCTTTTCAACTGTAATGATGCTTGCAATTCCCGCACGCCTGGCAGGATGCCGTGACATAATACTCTGTACACCTCCCGGAAAAGACGGGAAGGTCAATCCGCTGATTCTTTATGCAGCCAGCCTGTGCGGGGTTACCGCAGTCTATACTATCGGAGGCGCGCAGGCAATAGCTGCAATGGCCTTCGGCACGGAATCAATTCCATCGGTTTATAAGATATTTGGTCCGGGGAACAGGTACGTTACAAGGGCAAAGGAGCTTGTCCAGCTTGAGGGTATTGCAATAGATATGCCCGCAGGCCCCAGTGAATTGCTTGTAATTGCCGACGACAGCGCCAACCCTGCCTTTGTGGCTGCCGATCTCATCTCGCAGGCTGAACACGGTACCGACAGCCAGGTAATAATGCTGACTGACAGCAACGCAATGCTGGAGAAGGTACAAAGAGAGGTTGAAGAGCAGGTAATGAAAATCGGGAGAAGTGATATTGCCGGGGAATCACTTGCAAACAGCTCCCTGGTTCTGCTCCGCGATATCGATGAGTGTATAAGAGTGAGTAATCTATATGCTCCTGAACACCTGATAATTGCAACCTCCGATCCTTACTCTCATGCCTCTGGCGTTGTCAACGCCGGGTCAGTATTTCTCGGCAACTACAGCAGCGAGAGCACGGGTGACTACATGACCGGTCCCAACCACACACTGCCAACCTCAGGCTATGCCAGGAGCTGGAGCGGGCTCACCACCAACAGCTTCAGGAAAAGAATCTTCTTCCAGGAAGTTACAGCCCGCGGAATAAGGAATATAGGTCCTGCGACTGAGCTGCTAGCCGGCGCGGAAATGCTTGAAGGACACAGGAATGCCGTATCTGTCAGACTGAAATACCTGAACGATGAACAGAATTGACCGGCTGGTAAGGCCTAACGTGAGAGCACTGGTGCCATACTCATCCGCCAGGGATGAATATGAAGGCAGGGAGGGCATCTTCCTTGATGCCAATGAGAGTCCCTTCGGCCCGCTCAACAGGTATCCCGATCCCCGCCAGCGGGTACTGAGGGTTGCCATCAGCAACCTGAAGGGAATTGCTGAGGACAATATCTTCCTCGGCAACGGAAGTGATGAGGTGATTGATCTCTGCTACAGGATCTTCTGCAACCCGGGAACGGACAGGGCAGTGATATTCCCTCCTACTTACGGGATGTATGGCGTCTCAGCGGCAATCAACGACGTTGAGGTCATAAAAGTGCCACTCGATGAAAACTTCGGTATTGATATTCCTGCAATAACCCCGCTTCTGGCAGATGAGCGCATAAAACTGATCTTCATCTGCTCCCCGAACAACCCGACAGGCAACTGCATGGAGACTGACAGGATTGAGTTCATTATCCGGAATTTCAGCGGCATCGTGGTGATTGATGAGGCATATGCCGATTTCAGCGGGAGGCCTTCATTCATTGAAAAGACAGGGATGTATGACAATCTTATAGTAATGCAGACCTTCAGCAAAGCCATGGGCATGGCAGCCGCCAGGATAGGAATGGCATTTGCGTCACCGGATATCCTGAAATATTTCTTCCGCGTAAAGCCACCATACAACATAAGCACCCTGAACCAGGAGGCGGCCATGGAACGGTTAAGTGATTTCAAGCCTGTTACAATACAGACGGAGACGCTGGTGACCGAGCGAAAGAGGCTTTCCGAAAAACTGCAGGCTCTGGCAGTGGTGGAGAAGGTATGGCCTTCTGATGCAAACTTCCTCCTGGTACGGGTGAAGGACCCCGATGCAGTTTATAATATTCTGATAAACAAAAACATAATTGTGCGTAACAGGAGTCGCGAGATAAGCGGTTGCCTGCGGATTACAGCAGGTACCAGGAGTGAGAACGACAGGCTGCTGGATGAACTGAGCAAGATCAAGTTATGAAGACCGCATAAACAGAGACACAAACAAGGATGAAAATATTACTCATATGAAAAAGGTATTGTTTATAGACAGGGATGGCACCATACTGAAAGAACCGGTGGATGAGCAGGTGGACAGCCTGGAAAAGCTTGAATTCATGCCGGGGGTGATTGGAGCGCTGGCTGCAATTGCCAGGGAGACCGATTTTGAGCTTGTGATGGTGACAAACCAGGACGGGCTTGGCACACCGGCATTCCCGGAAGAGGATTTCCTTCCGCCTCACAATAAAATGCTATCCATACTTGAAGGTGAAGGCGTCAGGTTCGCGGCGCAGTTCATTGACCGCTCCTTCGAAGAGGACAACTCTCCATTCCGTAAGCCGGGAACGGCGATGCTGACAAAATATCTTGCACAGGGGGTTGATCTCGGTGCATCATACGTCATCGGCGACCGCCTCACAGATATCGAACTTGCACGGAACCTGGGCTGCGGCTCAATCTGCATCAGCAATGAACAAAACGGTAAGGCTTCGCTCTGCACAACAGACTGGGATGAGATCCGCCGGTTCCTGAAAAGGATACCGAGAAGGGCTACTGTTTCCAGGAAGACAAGTGAGACAATGATAGAGGCTGAGATCATCCTTGACGGAACCGGAAAGAGCAGCATTGACACGGGCATAGGCTTCCTTGATCATATGATTGACCAGCTGGCACGTCATGGCAGTATCGATATCTGCCTGAAAGCAATGGGGGACCTGAGAGTCGATGAACATCATCTTATTGAAGACGTGGCGATTGTCCTCGGAGAGGCTTTTAACATTGCCCTGGGAAGCAAGAAGGGAATCGGACGGTACGGTTTCACTCTCCCCATGGATGACTCGCTCGCACAGGTGACACTCGATTTCGGGGGCAGGCCCTGGCTTACATGGGACGTAGCCTACAGGTCAGAAAGAGTGGGCACCGTACCGTCAGAAATGTTTTTTCACTTCTTCCGCTCATTCAGTGACAGTGCAAAATGCAACATCCACATACATGCTGCCGGGGAAAATGAGCACCATAAGACCGAAGCCATCTTCAAGGCTTTTGCCAGGGCCTTGAGAATGGCCGTCGCAGCCACGGACAACGGTCTCCTGCCATCAACGAAAGGGAAATTATGATAGCTGTTCTGCAATACAACTCAGGCAATATTATGTCTGTAAGGATCGCACTGGAGAGACTGGGACAAAAGGCGGTAATCACATCAGATCCTGAAGTGATCTCCGGTGCTGACAAAGTGATCATACCCGGGGTGGGAGAAGCACGGTCCGCGATGAAACACCTTAAGGAGAGAGGCCTTGACAGTGTGATTGTCTCACTGAAACAGCCGGTACTCGGCATTTGCCTCGGCCTTCAGCTCATGTGCGAATATTCTGAAGAGGGTGACACAGAATGCCTCGGCATATTCGATACCTCGGTCAAAAGATTCCCGTCCGGTGCGAAGGTGCCCCATATGGGATGGAATGACTTTATATCTCTGAATGAAGATCCGATCCTTGAGGGAATAAACCTTTCGGATGATGTATACTATGTCCACAGCTATTACGCAGGAATCAATGAATACACAACAGCTGTCTGTGACTATGGCATAGAGTTCTCGGCTGCAATGCGTCGCAACAACTTCTTTGCCACGCAGTTTCATCCCGAAAAATCCGCGACGCCCGGATCACTGATACTTAAAAACTTCATCGCATTATGAGAATAATTCCTGCCATGGATATTATAGACGGCGCCTGCGTACGGCTGACGCAAGGCGATTATTCCAGGAAGACTCTTTACAGCCGGGAACCGGTTGAGGTAGCAAAGGAACTCGAGTCACACGGATTCAAATACCTGCATCTGGTAGACCTCGACGGGGCAAGGGAAGGACAAATCAGAAACCATGGGGTGCTTGAGGCCATTACGGACAAGACCGGCCTGAAGGTGGACTTCAGCGGTGGCATCAGAAATGATGACGATCTTCGCACTGTTTTTGGCTGCGGTGCCTCACAGGTCACATGCGGGAGCGTTGCAGTGACCCAGCCCAGCCTTTTTCTAAGGTGGCTGGCTGACTACGGTCCTGAAAAGATAATCCTCGGGGCCGACTTCAGGCAAAGAAAGGTTGCTGCCGGCGGATGGCTCTCCGGATCTGACACGGATGTTATGACCTTCCTCCGGAAATACAGGTCGGAAGGAGTGGTGTACGCCATGTGCACTGACATTGAAAAGGACGGGATGCTCGAAGGATCATCCGTTGAGATTTATAAAGAGATCGTACAGATCGAAGGCCTCTCACTCATTGCCAGCGGAGGCATCACCACACTGGAAGAGATACTGATCCTCAGGGATACAGGATGCGAAGCGGCCATTATAGGCAAGGCAATCTATGAAGGAAAATTTTCACTTGAAGAACTGGCAGGACTATGCTGAAAAAGAGAATCATACCATGCCTTGATATAAGGGATGGACGTACTGTCAAAGGAGTAAGCTTCGTCAACCTCAGGGATGCCGGAGACCCAGTGGAGCTGGCCCATGCATATGCTGACCAGGCTGCGGATGAACTGGTCTTCCTTGATATAACAGCTACTCATGAAAAGAGAAAAACACTTGCATCACTGGTTGAAAGGATTGCCAATGCCATAAATATACCTTTTACAGTCGGAGGCGGCATCAGCACCAGGGAGGATGTATCAGTTCTAATCAGATCCGGAGCTGACAAGGTAAGCGTCAATTCGGCTGCCGTTGCGGAACCCCGGCTGATTTCCCGGCTTGCCGACAGCTTCGGAAGCCAGTGCGTAGTAG
>JAVEZX010000030.1:0-20059 GCA_034002785.1 Bacteroidales bacterium | reverse complement strand
ACCAGGGAGGATGTATCAGTTCTAATCAGATCCGGAGCTGACAAGGTAAGCGTCAATTCGGCTGCCGTTGCGGAACCCCGGCTGATTTCCCGGCTTGCCGACAGCTTCGGAAGCCAGTGCGTAGTAGATGCAATTGATGCACAGCTCATTGACGGTGAATGGATGGTGTGCATCAACGGTGGAAGGAAGGTCACTGGATTAAGGGCACTGGACTGGGCCGGGGAGGCTGAGAGGCTGGGCGCCGGAGAAATCCTGCTCACATCATTTAACCGCGACGGCACAAAAGAGGGTTTCTCCATAGAGATAACCTCTGCCATCAGTGAAAGGGTGAATATACCCGTCATTGCCTCGGGAGGTGCTGGAACCATGGAACATTTCAGGCAGGTCTTTGAGGAGACCTCCTGCAGCGCTGCGCTGGCAGCCTCGGTATTCCACTTCGGTGAGATACTGATCCCTGATCTTAAAAGATACCTTCAGAAAAATAATATAAACGTGAGATTATGATTATCAATTTTGAAAAAGGTGACGGCCTGTTGCCTGCCGTAATACAGGACAGCTCCACAATGCAGGTGCTGATGGTCGGTTACATGAATGAGGAGGCTTACAACAAAACAGTAAGCGAAGGAAGAGTGACCTTCTTCAGCCGCAACAGGCAGAGACTCTGGACCAAGGGAGAGACCTCGGGCAACTATTTGGAGGTGAAAGAGATTCTACCCGACTGTGACAATGATGCACTGCTCATCATGGTTGATCCGGCCGGACCTGTATGCCATACAGGAACAAACTCATGCTTCGGCGACACGGATGCAAAAGGATTTTTATACAGGCTTGAGAAGATTATTGGTGAGCGGATAAGTGAAAACGCAGCTGATTCTTATACAAACAAATTATTCCGGAAGGGTATCAATAAGATCGCCCAGAAGGTTGGAGAAGAGGCTGTTGAACTTGTCATAGAAGCAAAGGATGACAACATTGATCTCTTCAGAAACGAGGCTGCTGACCTGCTCTATCACCTGCTTGTACTCCTGAGGGCCCGGTCAACGACACTTTCAGAGATTGAAGAGGTGCTCTCCCGGAGACATAAAACAAAATGAAGCAAAAGCTGCAGAGCCGTAAAAAAAATTCATCTCCCGGCAGCTGTGGTATAAAATAATCACTATGTTTGCACTCATGAAACAATTCGAGGTATGTATCTGGCGCTGGTGCAGCTCATAATATGAAGCTGTGAATCACGCCGTTATATAACCCGTACAGGATAATTATACAAAAAGGCACGCTGATCACAGCGTGCCTTTTGTTTTATAAACCCTTTTAATCAATAACTAAAATGGAAAAGATCACGAAAATTCTGCTGTCTGAAAACGAAATGCCCCGCCAATGGTATAACATCGTGGCTGATATGCCCAACAAGCCTCTGCCTCCGCTGAACCCGGTCACAGGCAAGCCTGCAGGGCCGGAAGACCTGTCAGCCATCTTCCCGATGGAACTGATAAAGCAGGAGGTTTCAGCCGAGAGATACGTTGAAATCCCTGAGGAGGTATTTGACCTATACAGAACCTATCGTCCCTCACCGCTTTTCAGGGCATACAATCTTGAGAAGGCGCTGGGCACCAAAAGCAAAATCTACTATAAGTATGAAGGAGGTAACTATTCCGGTTCCCATAAAGCTAATACCGCTATTCCTCAGGCATACTACAACAAGCAGGAGGGTGTACGCCGCATGACCACGGAGACGGGTGCCGGTCAGTGGGGCAGTGCGATGAGCTTTGCCTGCAATCACTTCGGGCTTGAGCTTCTGGTCTTTATGGTCAAGGTCAGCTTTAACCAGAAACCCGGACGAAAACTGATGATGAATGCCTACAACGCCAAGGTGGTCCCTTCTCCCAGCACAATGACTGCAGCCGGCAGAAAAGTGCTTGAGGTTGACCCCGATTCTCCCGGCAGTCTTGGCATTGCCATTTCGGAGGCCATCGAGATCGCACTGCAGGATCCATATACCAAATACTCACTGGGAAGCGTGCTGAACCATGTCTCTCTGCATCAAACCATTATAGGTCAGGAAGCCCTGATCCAAATGGAGAAGGCAAATGATTACCCCGATGTCGTCATCGGCTGTTTCGGAGGTGGTTCAAATTTCTCCGGAATCTCATTTCCCTTCATTCGTGAAAACATTGTCAACGGCAAAAAGACAAGGTTCGTTGCCGTTGAACCTGCCTCATGCCCCAAGCTTACCAAAGGGAAATTCACATACGATTTCGGGGACCAGTCAGGAATGACGCCACTGTTGCCCATGTATACCCTGGGGCATAACTTCATTCCTGATAAAATCCATGCGGGAGGTCTTCGCTATCACGGGGCAGGAGTACTTGTCAGCCAGCTCCGTAAGGACGGTTTCGTGGAAGCAAAAGCAAAATTCCAGCGTGAGTGTTTTGAAGGGGCTATTCTCTTTGCAAGGACTGAAGGAATTCTGCCTGCTCCGGAGTCGTCATACGCTATTGCAGGTGCACTCGATGAGGCAAGAAGGGCTGACCTCGAAGGTGTATCAAAAACGATACTCTTCAATCTCAGCGGCCACGGTCACTTTGACATCACAGCCTATGAGAAGTATTTTGAGGGTAACCTGCCTGACCACGAGGCCACAGCCCAGGAGATCGAACAGTCACTGGCAAACTCAGCGGTCCCGGCCTTCTGAAAAAGGTCTGATGAATTTACGAATTGCGATTTTCGATTGTCGAATTCGCAAATCGCAAATCTGAAATCGAAAAAGGAGATGAGGCCGTGGCCTCATCTCCTTTTTGCTGGATATGGAGTTAAATAATTGTTCAGCTGCATTTCGATGTGCCGCAATCGCTGCATATCAGGCATCCCTCCTGGTAAACCACCGCTGTGGAACCGCAGTTCTCACACTTGCCTTTGGCCTTCGTGCCGTTGGGGATGTAACGCTTGAGTGATCTCTCCACCCCGTTCTTCCATGTGTTGATCGATTCGTTGTCAAGCTTCATCGAGGAGACCAGCTCAACCACGTCCTTGACGGGCATGCCGTAGCGCAGAACCCCAGATATAAGACGGGCATAGTTCCAGAACTCCGGCTTGAACATGTGCGATAGGCCACCCAGTGTGTTCTTGTAGCCGTATTTGTCAGTATACTGGAAGTCGTACCTGGTGTTGCCTGCATCATCCTTGTTCTTGATGATCCTCCCCTTGATAATGCTCTTTGGAATGGGGAACATCTCATCATCCTGGAGACCGGTGAAGATCTCGTAGGGTACTCCGTCCTTCAGTCCGACAAATGCGATCCATTTCTCTTCGTTATTCTGGAAGCGGATGACGTCAGCCTCAAGCACCTTGGGCCTTAGCGGCGACCAGTCGCCCTTCTTCTCCTCCTTGCTGTTTGATACCAGCACACCGGCCCTGGAGCCGTCGCGGTAAACGGTTGCACCCTTGCATCCCTCTTTCCATGCCGTAAGGTAGAGTTCGGAGACAAGCTCCTCCTTCGCCTCGGCGGGAAGGTTGATTGTAACGCTGATGGAGTGGTCAACCCATTTCTGAATCGCACCCTGCATCCTCACCTTCGCAACCCAGTCGACATCATTGGCAGTAGCCTTGTCATACGGAGAAGCGGAAACGATATCATTCAGCTGAGTCTCCGTCATCTCCTTCACCTCCTCGTACTTATAGCCGTTCACCTTCATCCAGTCGATGAACTTGTGATGGAAGACAACAAACTCCTCCCAGCAGTCCCCCACCTCGTCGACAAAGGTCACCTTCACGTCCTTGTCGTTGGGATTGACCTTGCGGCGGCGCTTGTAGTAGGGCATGAACACCGGCTCTATCCCGGAGGTTGTCTGGCTCATCAGGCTGGTGGAGCCGGTTGGGGCAATTGTCAGCAGGGCGATATTGCGCCTGCCCTTGCTCTCCATCACTTCAACCATCCCGGGATCGGCTTCGCGAAGGCGGCTTATGAAAGGATTGTTCTTTTCTCGTTCTGCGCTGTAAATGGGGAATGCGCCTCTCTCCTCAGCCATGTTGGTTGAGGCTCGATATGCCTCGATGGCCAGCGTGCGGTGAACGCTCACCGAGAACTCTGTTGCTTCGTCTGTCCCGTACCTGAGACCAAGCGCAGCAAGCATGTCGCCCTCGGCTGTGATGCCGATGCCGGTACGCCTGCCTTCACCGGTCTTGTGACGGATATTTTCCCACATATTACGCTCGACACGCTTCAGTTCCGGATCCTCCGGGTCAGCGACAATCTTGGCGATGATGGCATCGATCTTCTCCTGCTCGAGATCGATTATATCGTCCATAATACGCTGTGAGAGATGCACATGCTCTCTGAAAAGGTCGAAGTCAAACTTCGCCTTTGGCGTAAAGGGATCCTTCACATAGCTGAAGAGATTGATTGCAATCAGCCTGCAACTGTCATAAGGGCAGAGTGGTATCTCACCGCACGGGTTGGTGGAGACGGTCTCGTAACCGAGATCGGCATAGCAGTCAGGAACACTTTCGTTTCTGATTGTATCCCAGAAGAGTACGCCCGGCTCTGCTGATTTCCAGGCGTTGTGCACTATCTTGTTCCAGAGTTTGCGGGCATCAATCTCCCTGACAAACTTCGGGTTGTCAGAGTTGATGGGGTATTGCTGGCGGAATGATTTGCCGTCAATTACCGCCTGCATGAAGTCGTTTGTGATTTTCACGGAGACATTGGCCCCGGTGACTTTACCCGCCTCGAGTTTTGCATCTATAAAGCTCTCGGAGTCAGGATGTTTGATTGAGATGGAGAGCATCAGCGCTCCGCGGCGACCGTCCTGGGCCACCTCGCGGGTAGAGTTGGAATAACGTTCCATGAAGGGAACCACGCCGGTGGATGTGAGGGCGCTGTTGAGCACAGGTGATCCCTTGGGACGGATGTGTGACAGGTCATGCCCTACGCCTCCGCGACGCTTCATGAGCTGTACCTGTTCCTGATCTATCTTCATGATACCCCCGTAGGAATCAGAATCACCCTTATTGCCGATGACAAAACAGTTGGAGAGAGAGGCAATCTGATAGTCATTGCCTATTCCCGTCATCGGTCCGCCCTGCGGAATAATGTACCTGAAGTCCTTAAAGGCTTCATAGATGACCTCAATGGAAACAGGATTGGGGTATTTCAGTTCGATGCGGTGTATCTCGGAGGCCAGTCGCAGATGCATATCATCCGGCGTCTTCTCATAGAGGTTCCCGAACGAGTCCTTGAGAGCATATTTGCTTGCCCATACCTTCGCCGCCAGGTCGTCACCGCCGAAATAAAGGCGGGTAGCCTTGATGGATTCTTCGTAGGTGAAGGTGTCTTTTGCATTTACGCCTGCCGGCCTGCTTTTCTTTTCAGTCACCGCCTCTTCCTTTTTGCTTTTCCTCTCCTCTTTCTTCGCCTGCTCCTTTTCGTTAGAGGCGACAGTGGCCGTATGGACAAATGAATCTTCCATTGAAAGTTAAAAAATATTAAAGTTTGAATATAAGTTAGTTAGTCTACCTTCCGTAAGTCTGAACGGGTTTTGCTAAAATAGACAAGCGGGCAAGAGGAGGCAAGAAGAAAATGCCTCTTTTATCAACATACATATTAACTTTTATGAACTTTGCGGATGCCATCTGTCTGTGTCCCGCAAACTGCTATTCATGCCCGTCAGCATGACCTCCGGCCATTTATCACGTCCGGCACGCTTATAAAAAAGAAAGCTGCCTCGCTTTGAGGCAGCCCCTTTTATTATCTCTCACGCAACTTATGCTGCGCGTCTCATTGCTTATTGCATAAAGGTTGCTCTTACTTACTTCGAGCTTACGTGGCTCCAATAAATACTGTTTGAAAGCTGCGGTGATCCGTTATAAGAGGCCTTCCGTGCAATAACCGTCAGCTGGTCTCCAACTTTAAGGCCTTTGTCAGCTACCAGGAATTTTCTGGCGTCGCCTGTTGCACCCCAACCCGGATAACAGCCATACACGTAGATTTCACTTTCGCCGTCTTTCAACCAAAGATTACCGTAATCCCCGGTAGCAATCACTGAAATTTCGCCGGTTACCATAAAGTATGCAGTGGCATCGTCGGGCTTGGTCAGCACTTCTGCAATGGTAGCCGGTGTTACAATAATAGAACTTTCCAGAACGGCAGAACCAACCTGAGGAGTTCCCTGGTAGTCGGCACGTCTTCCGACAATTGTAATAATATCACCCACTTTTAAACCTTTGGTACTGAATTCCTGAATACCATATACATAGATCTCACCCGAGAAATCCTTCAGGTATAATCTGCCGGATGTGGCACTGGTGATACTGGTTATCACACCTGAAAGGCGATACGGAATGGTACTGACTTCAGCCGCAATAAACTGGGCAACAGATGCATTTATAATTGCCCCTTTCTGGGTAAGAGCTGTTTGTGCACTATAGTCCTTTGTTCCATCAGTAGTGTGAAACATGAGAGTGGTTGAACGGTCTCCGCCTTCATTGGCAGCAGCTTTGAATGTCACAACAGCATACGTTCCTTCCGACTGGACAGAGGAAATTGACAACCATGATTCGGCATCTGCAGGAACTTCTACCGATACACCTTGTCCTTTGCAGGTAAGATATGCAATAAAGTCACCACCTTCGAACGGAAGTATAGCGTTGTCAACTGAATCAACTTTAATCAGTGATTTGTTGATTTTGATAACCGTTACATCCACTAATTCCACCGTTGTTCCGTAGGTCGTCTTTGGTCCCTGCACAGTTACTTCATCACCCACTTCAAGTCCCAGACTTAAAAAGTTTTTCGTAGCACCCTTCGCATCAAGAGTACCATAGATATAAATTGAACCTGTGGCATCTTCCAGATACCAGTTACCGTAGGTTGTGTTGGTTATTGACGTAACAACCCCGGTTACCTGATAGGTCTTGCTGTCTGGTCCGGCAATTACATCCGCACAGGTGGCAGTTGCAATTGTCACCACGCCCTGGATGACTTTTATTCTCTGGGTTTTGTCTCCACATTTGATTTTTATCTCTCCTGTGCGACCATCCAGCGTAGATGCGGCTGAAAACGTAAGCGTCGATTCACCGGCACTGCCTGTGGTTGAAGAGACAGTCAGCCATGTAAGATTATTCTCCACCGTCCAGCTATCATTAGCTGTTACGTCAATGGATGTAGAGCCACCCGCTACCGGGATAGCCACGAAGGACGACGATACCTGAATCTCATCAAGCAACGTCACAGAGAATTCATCGTCACAGCTTGCCAACAGGGCTACTGTCGCGATGAATAATGGTAAAAAGTATTTCAATTTCATATTGCCTGTACTTTTAATTAGTTGAAAATATATTTGATGCCGATCAGAGCATACCAGCACTGACCCAGTGAGTAGCTTGGAGTGAATGTCTTGGAATCACCATTGATTGAAGAGGGTGTGGAGAATGTAGCCACACCGTCAGCATCCACACCTTCATATCTGAGGATACGGGCTTCCGAACCGATTGCCGGATTCAGATATTTGGCGACGCCCCATTCAGAATTAAAAAAGTTCAAGACATTTTTGAGATCAAGGCTAAGTTGCAGCCTGTGCTTGTCTTTGCCTCCGTTAAAAACAAAATCGTGTTTGTAGCCAAAGTCAATGCGATGAACCCATGGAGAGTAAACGCTATAGGGCTCTGCATATTCCCCCTGGTGATCTTTCAGATAACTGGTGGCATGGACATAGTCCATAAAACGGGTTCTGTCGTCTGCTGAAACAAACCGGAATTGATTGCTTTCCACATCAGCGTCGGTGGGAATATAGATTGCATCGTAGTTGTAACCGTCACTGTTGATGTCGTTAACCATCATGTATGAGTAGTTTGCTCCACCTTGCCATGCTTCATAGATGAAGCTGTAGTGATTACCGCTGTTGTCGTTGGCAGTAAGCGACGCCACCAGGCGATCGGGTGTGTTGTATTGTGAATTGTGCAATCTGATGAAGTTGGGACCTTCCACTGTGGGCACGTATGTAAATGCAGATTCTGCAGCAGATCCGGGCATGCCGGTCACATCTTTGGCAACCGTGTGTGCATAGGCAGCCATCAAATTGATCCATTTTGCCGGCTGAGCATTAATAGTAATGTTGCCTGACCAGCCATAACCGAGCCTCGTGTTTTCCAGAATAAAGGCTTTTGTGTTGGTACGATAACCGGCAGGATATATCGGACGATTGTCGACGCCGTTGAAACGGGCGAAACCACCAACATCTGGAATACTCCAATCAGAAATAGAAACACCGTTGATTGTTTTGTTGTAAATTCCTTCTACCGTCACAGACAATGGAAAAGATGTTTTGAATGCATAATCAACAGCAAGTGACGTTTTCCATACTTGCGGCATCTTGAAATTTGGATCTACACCGTTAACAGCAGAAGGAACTGTTCCATCTTCGGGAGAAATCGTTGAAGGATATCCCAATGATGTTAACTTATCATAAAGTGCAGCAATATTGGCATTTCCGTTAGCATCAGTTACAAGACCGCCGGCAAATTCATCCATTGTAAAACCTTTTTTTGCTGCGTTCGCTGCATTTATCTGTGCCTGGTACTGTACCATTCCACCGTTGGTAGGCATATTGGTGAAGAATACAAGCGGTAAATTGCCCGCGAAAAGACCGGTACCTCCACGAACTTTCAGGCTCTTATCACCAAATGTATCCCATACAAAACCTATACGGGGAGAGATTATGAGATTTGCTGCAGGCCATTCTCCTGTATTGATATGACGACCTGAATAATCAAGGTCAAGAATAGCCTGGTTTGTTATCAGATCTTTATTATCGAAGAAAAGCCCATCGATACGAAGTCCATAGGAAAGTTTGAAATTTGCAGCTACGTTCCAATCATCCTGCCCGTAAATTCCAATTTTGTTTGTTGTTATGCGGGCTGCAGGATTGCTCTCGCCGTCATAACCATAAGTTAAGTTGACAATCTCAGGTGTTCCTTCGCTTAAGAAGTCTTCAAGACTTGAGTAGCGATAGTATCCTGTACCGTTGCGCATATAAGCATTATCTGCCATCTTATATTCGTAGGCTATTCCACCTACAATTTTATGATTGCCTAAATAGCGCGTTAGTTCGTCTTTGATATTCCAGACGTTGTTATGAACAGCATTGTTCCAGGTGAAAAGTTCATATCCCAAAGACAAATAGGCTTGTCCGTCTTTCAAGATATCGATGAAAGGGAATTCATTGGAAGTGGATCCGCGTACATCGTCAAGTTTTGAGAATGTTGCCAGAAACTGGTTGGATACGTTATCGGACAACCGGCTGTTTAAGTCAAAGGAGAACGAATGAACAAGATTGTTCATGGAATACATCGAGTTTGCATATGACATTGAGGCCTGTGACATTCTTGCCTCGGACATGCGAGTGCCTCCGTCCATAGATGAAGCATTCGGAGAGCTCCAGTAAAGATTTTTTGTGTAGTTATAACGCAGGGCCAGACGATGTTTGTCTGATATATTCCAATCCAAACGCGCAAGAATCTTGTAGTTGTTTTCATCAGCCGGGAAATTTGTAAACGATCCCGTCTCATATCCATACTTGCTTCTGACAAAATCTGAAACTGTCTGAAGATCGCTTATTGTCGTGCGGGAAATGTAATTGTCGGCATCGGCGACACCATCCTCTGAAGCTCTCCAACGATTGACAACGGTTGGTGTTTTAGCCATTTCACCGTTTGCAAAGAAGAACAATTTGTTTTTGATGATAGGTCCGCCAAAAGTAAACCCATAAGATGTATTGCGGTCAACATTACGCGCACCTGCGATTTGCGTACCATTAACAGCATCACCGCGCATGTTTTCATTTCTGTGATATGCATAGGCGCTGGCTTTAAAGGTATTTGTACCGGATTTTGTAATAGCGTTGACACCACCACCAATAAAGTTAGTCTGACGAACATCATATGGAGCGATTACAACCTGTAGTTCTTCAATAGATTCAATAGAAAAGGGGTTGCCTCCACCGGGCAGAGCAGAACTCAAACCGAAGTTGTTGTTGAAATTCGCCCCATCCACTGTAAAGTTAGCTGTACGACCATCAGAGCCTACAAAGCTCATACCATTCCCTCCGTAGGGTGAAAGGCGGGTAACATCGATAATACTGCGGCTTACTGTAGGCATATTGGCTATCTGGGTATTCGAGATATTAGTTACGGCACCGGTTTGCGTGGTGTTGAATTTTGATGTCGCGTAACCAATCACAGTAACCTCGGTCATCTCGGTCGTGGTTGTTGCCAGGGTCGAGTTCAGGGTTGTATTTTCTCCGAGCGCCAGGGTAATCTCAGTGTAACTCTGGGTTGAGTAGCCGATGAAAGTTACATTGACCGTATAGGGGCCGCCGGGGCGCATGCCCTGGATTGAATACAAACCCTGGGTATTTGCCAGGGCACCATAAACGGTACCGGAAGGCACGTGGGTTGCAATTACCGTGGCACCCGGCAACGGCTGACCGTCGGTCTCCGTAATCTTGCCACTGAGAGTTGAAGTCGTCACCTGTGCCATCAGGGCGGCAGACCCTATGAACAGGGACAACAGAATGAAAGTTAGCTTTAGTTTTCGCATGACTGGATTTAGTTAGAAAAGTTATGGTTATTGTTCTGTATTATAATAATGATTTTCAGGTGATTCAGGTTGAACACCGCTCCTGTCGGAGCAGAAGGTTAAATTACATTTACGGGCAGAATTAGCCGGAATTGTCATTTTGTAATTATTAACAACTTTTTAACGTGTTATTAAAAAGATATGAGCAGGTCATTTCCCGTTTCTGGAGTCCCAAAGGTAATAAACTCCTACTTTTACGGAAATTAAATTTTTGTTTCAATGATACGCCTGATAGCCCTGTTTATCTCAATTGTGCTCCAGATAGTCGCAGCAGGCATAGCCCTGCGCTTCATGAAACTGACAAGGTATCGCCTTTCCTGGATCCTGCTCTCCTCATCATTTGTGCTGATGGCAGTACGCACCCTGATACAGCTCATCGAATATTTTCAGGGCAAACCCTCATTTGAACTCATGATGGCAGATGAATGGATGAACGTCCTCATATCTGTAATGATAATCACCGGGGTGGTTCTGATCAGGGAGCTCTTCTACTCACTGAAGCGTGCGGAGACAGACCGGACCCGGTCGGAACGCAGGCTGCTGAATGCCGTCATCAATACCGAGGAGACTGAAAAAAAGAGATTTGCCAAGGATCTGCATGACGGCCTGGGCCCCCTGCTCTCAACAGTAAAGATGTCTCTCTCGGCACTCACAACGCGCATGACTGATCCTGTCGGGACAGAAATTCTGAATAACACGTCTCACGTCGTCAACGAAGCCATCAATACAATCAAAGAGATTTCGAACAACATGAGCCCGCATGTTCTCACAAACCTGGGAGTCGCCAGTGCAATAAGCACCTTCACCGCGAAAGTGAACAGCACCCGGAGTGTGAAGATCGATTTCCTGACAAATATGGAGGGTGAACGTTTTGACAGCGACAAGGAGGTTGTGATATACAGGGCCGCCTGTGAACTGATAAATAACGGAATGAAGCATTCCGGAGCCTCACGGATAGAAATCGAGCTCCGCCGGCACGAGAAAATTATTACCTTGCAGTACCTTGACAACGGCCGCGGGTTCGACATGGAGAAGCTGTCAGCCGAAGAGACTGTGGGAATGGGAATACCAAATATCGAAACAAGGGTGAGGTCAGTCGACGGAGTCTTCGTAATAGAGAGCTCACGGGGCAAGGGCACCAGTGCGCTCATAAGAGTGGACGGGGATAAGTAATTTGCGATGTGCGATGCGCGAATTGCGAATTGCGCTCGTAGAGCATTAAGAATTGTAACAGATATCGTATGGAAAAAATCAGAATCGCCCTGGCTGACGACCACCAGCTGTTTCGTAACGGCCTGAAAATCCTCCTCGGCGGATACAGCGAATTCGATGTGGTAGCCGAAACATCCAACGGCGCCGAACTGCTTAAAATACTCGGTGAATGCCCTGCTGACATAATCCTTATGGATATAAGCATGCCCGAGATGGACGGCGTGGAAGCAACAGCCCGCATCACCCGCCAGCACCCGGCCTCCAGTGTCATAGCCCTCTCAATGTACGGCGAGGAGGAATACTATTATCGCATGGTCGACGCCGGAGCAAAGGGATTCGTGCTGAAGGACTCCGATATCTCCGATGTGCACGACGCAATCATTGCAGTACACCGCGGCGGGAACTACTTCTCGCAGGAACTGCTGTACCACGTCATCAAACGCCTGAAGAACAGGGAACAGGAGGAGAAGAGCTCCAGCCTCTCGAGACGCGAGAAGGAGATTCTGCTGAAGATCTGCGAAGGGCTCTCAAACCACGAGATAGCCGATGCACTCTTCATCAGCAAGCGGACCGTGGACAAGCACCGCGCCAACCTGCTCGCTAAAACAGGCTCAAAAAACACCGCCAGCCTTATTCTATACGCCATCAGGAACAGGCTGATAGAGGTCTGAGATGAGCGACAGGCATTCACTGGGTCCGCAAGGTGAAGAGCTTGCCGCCGGATACCTCATCCGGCAGGGCTATCAGATACGCCACCGCAACTGGCGATCGGGAAGAACCGAAATCGACATCATTGCAGAAAATAACCTCTTTGTCGTCTTCGTTGAGGTCAAGAGCCGCTCCGCCGATTTTGCCGTCCATCCCGCCGAGGCCGTCAACGTTCCCAAACAGAGAACCATAATCAACGCTGCATCGAATTATATAGATACATATAGTATATATAAGGAGGCAAGGTTTGATATAATCACCGTCATCATAAAAGGCAGCAGCCATGAGATAGACCATATCGAAAACGCGTACTATCCAACGATGTAATCACCCGCGCTCCCTGCCGGCTGCTTAAAAACATTTCCTCTTTAGGAATATTTGAATAATTTTATCCGTGCAAAAAATCATCCAAAAACATATACTCATGAAAAAATCAGTATTGGTCCTGATGGCACTGGCCATTGCCGCCATGCCCCTTCAGGCTCAGAAAACCAAAAAACAGGCAGCAGCCGAACCCGAGGGATTCAAATTCACAACCGTCGTCTCCCTCCCAGCCACTACGGTTAAAAACCAGTCGGCTACCGGAACCTGCTGGTGCTTCGCCACCACCTCATTCATGGAGGCGGAACTCCTTCGCATGGGCAAAGGGGAATATGACCTCTCCGAGATGTTCGTTGTAAGGAAAACATATGAAAACAGGATACTAGACAACTACCTGCGCCAGGGAAAAGGCAACCTGGGACCGGGCAGCCTTTCGCCCTCATGGCTCAGGGTCTTCAACGAAGACGGCCTGATGCCGGACGAGGCTTACACGGGTATAAGCTATGCCTCTCCGGTGCACAACCACGGAGAACTTCAGTCATATATCGATGCCGTAACCGCAGTTCCGGTAAAGATGAAACGGATCAGCAAAGAGTCTGACGAGGTCACCGGTGCCATCCTGGATATCTATCTCGGTGAAGTACCCGAAACATTCACATACAAAGGTCAGAACTACACGCCGAAATCATTTGCCGCCAGCCTTGGACTGAACATGAACGATTATGTCCATATCACCTCATTCACACATTTTCCCTTCTATACCGAAGGGCTGATAGAGGTACCTGACAACTGGGAGATGAACCGCTTCCACAATGTTCCCCTCGATGAGCTGATCAGCATAATGGATTATGCCCTGAACAACGGGTATACAGTAAACTGGGACGGTGACGTCAGTGAAAGGGGATTCTCTCATGCCAACGGCGTTGCAATCAATCCAGACCTTACAAAGATGGCCCTCCCGGCAATGACCGACAGGGCCCGCTTCGAGGGGATGCAGTCTGACCGCACACCGATTCCGGGGATGTTTGACAAGCCGGGTCCCGAGATTAATGTAACGCAGGAGATCCGCCAGAAGGGATATGAGGCATTCGTCACCTCCGATGATCACCTTATGCATCTCACCGGCATAGTTAAGGACCAGAATGGCAACAAGTATTACATAACCAAGAACTCATGGGGTACAGACCGTAACCCCCATGGCGGTTACCTCAATATGTCCGAGAGCTATGTAAGAGCCAAGACCATATTCATAATGGTCCACAAGGATGCCATTCCTGCTGAAATAAAGACAAAACTGGGCATCTGAACCGTTACCTCAGATCTGCCGGCGGAGAAAAATAGCCGTAGATTATTGTAAGGAACACGAAAAGGTCCTGTCCGGGTTGCGATTCCAGGGAATTGTTGCCGGCAAAATTGACCAGGAAAACAACCAGGAAAAGAATAAAAATCAATGATTTATATGCCTTCTTCTCAACGACGAAGAAGGCATATAACATTATTGTTATTATCAGCCCGGCGGCACCAAGGGTGTTCAGGATGAACAGGTACTGGCTGTGCGGCTTCATGTTCAGCCCTGACAGTTCCGAGTTGTTCTTCTTAAGCCCGTGTTCAACTGCCTTCAGTATGCCACCCGTTCCCCATCCCAGGAGCGGACGCACCATGAACGCCTCCCATGATGCCTTCCAGAGATCTATCCTCTTTGTCAGCGAGCCCCAGTCAGTCATCCTCCCGGAGCTTTTCCTGTAGAGATAGAGGCTCATCATCTCCTCATAGGCTCTTACATAGAATCCTGGCCTGTCAATGTTGAGATGGTTCGTGATCCCCTCTTCAATCGCAGCAATATCATTGCCTGCAAGCATCATTAAATCCTCCCTGTCCTTCCTGAGGCCAAGTGACGACATGTACCTGAAGATAGTTGCCCTCAGCTCCTGCCCCGCCAGGTTCGTACCGTCATAGTCGAGGCTGCTTCTTTCATTCCAGGCCTCCCTCAGCTCTCCGTCGGCGATGTATATGTAGACCAGGTTCCCGTTCTCCCTTATGATATTAAGGGTATCGTGCAAATACGGATTGCCGGCGGCAGTATAAGGTTCAAGGCTGCGCAAGGCGACGGGATTTTCTGCATGGGTATCGCGGTAGATGCCTGCCATCGGCCACAGCACCACGCCGGCAAGCACCGCGAAGCCTGCCGGCACCGCAATCTTCACAAGATGTTTTTCCGACCTTGATGCAAGTGTCATAATCAGCCAGATCATTGCAGCAATAAAAGCAGCAATGCCTGAGAGTGCCCGCAGGTAGAACAGAAAGAAGATCAGCCAGGCTGCCGCAACCAGGGAGGCAACAAAAAAGAACCTCCTGGCCCTGATCTCCCATGCCATCATTAGCAACTGGAAGGCGGCAATCACAACCATCAGCCCCAGGTAGATCCCGGGAATGAACGGCGAAGCTTCACGGAATGAGACTGCAGGTTGCATCTGTGTCCTGAGGAAACCGAAAAAGGTTACGAACAGGACCGATGAGATGAAGAGCCAAAGAATTACCCTGGTCATCTTCCTTCCCGGCAGCGCAGTGGTTGCAACAATCAGCGGCAGGAACAGTGTAGGAAGCTTATGCAGCAGGTCGTGGCTCAAACCGTATCCCGGATCTGCAGACCAGGCCAGTCCGGATACGTTCAACAGGTAGATCAGTATAAAGGCTATGGCGGCACGGTCAGCACGAAGCCTGCTGAACTTCGTCCTGAAATCGCCCTCCGCCAGCCAATTGACAGCCAGGATTAATTCACTGACAGTCAGCAGCCACCTTGAAGAGGGCAGGAATATCGCAACCAGGCAGAGCGAAGCGATGTAAATCCCGCTGTGAACACTCCTGCGGTTGATATCGGTATCATAGACCATCTCACTGGCCGGGCTTTGGTTTATATATGTGCCTGCAATAGTATAGCCATAACGGATTCCCGGAAGCGCTGAGGTTGAATAAAAACTTCCTGTATCCCTTCCTGAGCCTGTATTTTAACCTCATGTATCCCGGATATTTGTAATGTATCTTATTGCTGATAGTAGCTTAAACAATGCCTCTGAATCGCGCCGGGATCCTGATCACCGGTTTTTCAGGAAGCATGCCCGGCTTATTGAGCGCAAACAGCGGACGGAATATGCTCTCCCTTCTTCTTGCATTGTTAAAGAAGGCATCACCTTCCATTGGACTCTTCTTCGTGATCAGGTCGAACAACTCATATCTCCTGTCCAGGTGGCCGCGCCAGCCTGCATTAAGCAGCGACTGATCCTCCATCTTTCGTTTCGATATTTCATAATCCACCATACCGAAATGAAACAGGAAAAGGTTCGGGTCAATGTGAAAATTTCTGTATCTGACCCTGTGAAACCCTGATCCCCATTTCAGAGGCCTGAATGCCACAATGGCTTTTGTGTAACGTGCCGAGACGTGGGCAAAACTCCTCTGCTCCAGGAACGGACGTGACGGATCAATCGGCTGTTCAAGCCCGAGATGCTGTCCCACGTCCAGCCCGAGGGCAGAGAGAGATGCAGATCTTACGGGCTTCTGGAGATAATCCGACAGGGTAACTCCGCGCTCAGGGTCAACAACAAGAGCCTCATCAATGTCATGAGCTATGACAATATCATACCTTAAAAACAAAGACTTTGTGAAATAAGAGATGAGATCAATCCTGTTTCTGTCACCCCGTGACCTGTTCAGCCTCTGCCGGGGCAGCCTTATCACGTTGATGGCAGCATGATCATCCGGCAGAGGTTGGTCATGACCGTCAATGAAGAGAAACAGGTTCTCATGACCCAATTCCTTCCCGTAGTAATCAATCCACCTGGGAATAAAGAACTGGTCATTCCTGACCATTGATACTGCGCCAATCTTTTTTCGGTTGCCTTCAGACATGCGACTTGATTTTTCTGGCTAAAATTGCAATAAAATAATAAAGCCGTAAATTTACAACAAAACAATGTCAGATAACATAAAACCTGCTGACAACGGACCAATTGACGCAGTAATACTGTGGGTTGACGGAAGTGACGTAAGGCTGACCGAAAAAAGGAGTCGTTACCTGGCAGCAGAACAACTCACCACTCAGCATCCCGGGGCAATTGCTACACGCTTTGCATCATCCAATGAAATCAGGTATTGCGTCCTTTCAATTCTGACATTTGCACCCTTTGTAAGAAACATCTATATAGTCACCGATGAACAGGATCCGGGCCTGGAGGATGAGGTTAAGGCCCGGTTTCCGTCCAGGGCAGGATGCCTTAAGATTGTTGACCACAGAGAAATCTTCAGAGGATATGAAGAGTATCTGCCCTCTTTTAACAGCTCATCCATCCAGACTTTGATATGGAGGATCAATGGATTGTCTGAGTGTTTTATCTACTTTAATGATGATACTATCCTGATACGTGATACGGCAGAGGAAGACTGGTTTATTGACGGCAAACCTGTTATCAGGGGCAGGTGGTTGTGGCCTCCTCTAAGAAAAATTGCAGGGAATGCAATGAAGATACTTGTTAATAAGTACATACATCAGAACAAGGACTACCGTCCAAAGATATCTTTTTACATTCGGCAGTGGCAAACCGCCCGGCTGCTCGGCAGGAAATGGCGCTATTTTTTCCATTGTCATACTGCACATCCTATGAGAATTACAACTCTCAAGGAATATTTCAGCGTAAATGAACAACTGCTCCGGAAAACAATCACATATCGCTTCAGGGATGCCAGCCAGCTGATCGTCACCTCCCTGGCATATCACATTGAGATCCTTGCTGGCACAGCGCATCAGGCCAAAATCAATCTCGGGTATCTGCATCCATGGTATTCAGAATCCCGGCTTAACAGAAGGATTGATCGTTGCCGCAAAGATCAGGAGATCAAGTCCGTATGTGTACAAAGCATCGAGATGCTGGGCGGTAGCCAGCAGAAAAAGATCTTTGACTGGCTGGACGAAGTATTAAACCTGAAAAATGAAAACTGAGAACCCTGCAGATACCTCATCCCCGCATCCCGGAACAGGTGATCCGATAGACGTGATAATAGCATGGGTTGACGGAAGTGACCCGAAGCTTGCTGAGAAGCGAAGCAGATACAGCGGGAACAAGCCGGTGCCGGTCTCTTCGGGAGCCCATCCGACAAGGTTCGCCTCCTCGAATGAGATAAGATACTGCGTGCTGTCGGTATTGCGCTTCGCACCCTTTGTCAGGAATATATACATCGTTACCGACGGCCAGGATCCCGGCCTGACCGGCGATCTGCAGAGGTATTTTCCTGAAAGGACGGGATCAGTAAGAATTGTTGACCACTCGGAAATTTTTGAAGGCTACGAAGAATACCTGCCTACCTTCAACAGCATCTCCATAGCAAACATGATCTGGAGGATCAAAGGGCTTTCAGAAAAGTTTGTTTATTTCAATGATGACATCTTCCTTGTAAGGAGCATATCACCGGCGGAATGGTTTGTCGGCGGTGTACCGGTAATGCGTGGCCGGTGGGTTCCGGCACCCTGGCCGAGGATTGGCTGGGACCGCCTGAGAACGGCATTTAAGCGGCAATTTGCCGGCAGACCGGATTTCCAGCCCAGGGCCTCCTTTCACCTTGGTCAGTGGAATTCCGCAGCACTGCTGGGTTACAGGTTCAGATACTTCACAAACAGCCATACACCCCAAACCTTCAGTCGCCGGCTTGTTGAGGATTATTTTGCAGAACATGATCCTATCCTCAGGAAAAACATATCATACCGGTTCCGTGATCCCGGCCAGTTCACCTTCAGCTCTTTATCAAACCATCTGCAACTGCTGAACGGCAACAGGAACATCTCCCGCCCCGGGCTTGCCTATCTCAAGCCTGAAAACAGGGGGCCGGGCTACGTTGACGCTAAAATTCTTCTATGCGAACGAGACCCTTCAATTATTTACATGTGTGCCCAGAGCCTTGACATGTGCGGGGAACAGGACCGCAACAGGCTGTTCGGATGGCTCGACGGCATATTGGGGCTCTGAAAGTCAGGCAGCCCTAATTCACAAGCAGGTTGCAGCCGCGGATATCCGCCTCGTCAAATCTCCCCTGTACCTCAAACTGTCCGCCGGGATGCATCCGTCCAAGATCGGCTGTGGCAATGAATGAGCATGACCATAGGTTGGCAAGGTCGATGACGCTAATGCCACCCGCCGCTCCCGGCTCATCTGTATGGTCTGCGGGATCATGGCTGTCGCGAATCAGCACCTTCATCCATGGCGGGGCATTGAAAAGCCCGCCGCCGGCGGACCATGCCTGGCTGAGCATCTCGGTCATCCCGTACTCCGAGTGAACCGAGCTGACCCCGAAGGCTTTCATAAGTATCTCATGCACCTCCTCCCTGATCATCTCGCGCCTCCTGCCCTTCATCCCGCCCGTCTCCATAACAATGAGGTCAGACAGGTCCCGGGGCTGCTCTTCCGCCAGGTCAAGCAAAGCGAATGTGACCCCGATCAGCAGCACCTTCACCCCTGCCCCCCGCGCCCTGTCAACCGACCGGAGAAGGGCAGCGTGGTCACTCAGGAAGAACCCTCCCATATCATTGCCGGACAGCTGCATCAGCCTGTTGACCATATAAATAAGCGAAGAGCCCTCCCTTTCAAGATACGAAGGCAGGAGTCCCATAACAGCATATTGTGAAGGATCTCCGTAGAAAAGCCGGAATCCCTCCTCCAGGCTGCGGTCATATATTGCAGGATCCTTAAGATGATGGCGGCTCTGTCTTACGCCGGTGGTGCCGCTGCTCATGAACACCTTTGCAGCAGGGCCTTCACCCGTAAGCACCGTATGATCCCTGAAGAACGATATGGGCATGAAAGGGATGGAATAAAGGGAGTCAACCTTCTCCGGAGAAACACCAAGGAGACCAAGATACTCCCTGTAGACGGGGCATCCTGCTGACTGGAAACGAAAGATCTCCAGCGCCAACATCTCAAACGACTTGTCATCGGTGACCCTGAAGATCTCTTCGCGTAAGGGTGACTTCATATCTGTTACGGGAAGGTTGCTGATCCGTCAGGCTGCCATACCCATTCAAGTTTGCAGGTGGCAACTGCAGGAGTGACGGAGGTGTCAAGCGTCAGGCTGACGATCCTCAGCTTGGCGTACGTCCCGTCTCTTGTCTTCACCACCCATACCTGGTTGGTTGAAATCGGTGCC
>JAVEZX010000029.1:0-25314 GCA_034002785.1 Bacteroidales bacterium | reverse complement strand
CTGAATATTATCTTGAACTGACTGTCTACTATGAAAGTAATAACAGACTGCTGGACATAGAGAAGAGTCTTAATGAGACCATTATCGAACTATTCAGATACCAGTAAATTTTACCTCATGAAAGAAAATGAACAGATATTCTATACAAGGGCATTCTGGTTAAGCCTGTTTACCATTTTTTACAATATTATTGAAGGAGTGGTTTCAATGGCTTTGGGTTATGCGGATGAAACGCTTAGTCTGTTTGGTTTCGGTGCTGACAGTTTTATCGAAGTGCTGTCCGGAATCGGAATTGCAATTATGATAACGCGGATAAGGCAGAATCCTGACAGCCCGAAGAGCAGGTTCGAAATAACAGCCCTGAAGATTACAGGTACTGCATTCTATCTGTTGTCAGCAGGACTGCTTGCAGGTATTATACTGAATATCATTTATAAACACAAACCGGAAACAACAATCTGGGGAATAGTGATTTCACTGATATCAATTGCCGTGATGATCTGGCTTATGAATGCAAAAAAAAGCATCGGCAAAAAGCTTCATTCCGAACCTATAATTTCCGATGCCAATTGCACCAGGGTATGTGTATACATGTCAGTAGTGCTGCTTGTATCAAGTCTTGTCTATGAATTTACCGGATTTGCCTATGCCGATGCAATAGGTGCTGCCGGTCTTATTTACTTTTCAATATCAGAGGGCAGGGAAGCCTTCGAGAAGGCAAAAGGGAAAAATTGCAGTTGTGGCGAACACTGTTAAACTGATTGAGAAGCCAGGTGCGAGGACTACAAATGCGGCTGGTATCTTAACCGGGATTAGAAATGTTCAAACACCCCCAGCCCGAACAGAGCAAAGTCATACTTCACCGGGTCCGCAGGATCCATTTCACGCAGCCTGGCGTCAAGCTCCGCAACCGCTTTGGCATCGCTCTGCTTCCGCGTAAGCAGACCAAGTTTGCGGGCAACGTTTCCTGAATGTACATCCAGCGGACAGGAGAGCACTGAAGGTGATTTTGACTGCCATAATCCAAAATCAACACCCCTGTCATCCCTTCTTACCATCCACCTCAGGAACATGTTGATCCGTTTGGCAGCAGACCCCTTGTACGGATCAGAGAGGTGCCTGCGGGTCCGCGGGTTATGGGGCAGCTCAAAGAAGATTTTCCCAAACTCGTGTATGGCAGGCTGCAGTGAGTCATCGGTCTGATACCTGGTAAAAACAGTCTCCAATCCACCCTTCTCAAGATAAGTGTATTTCAGTGCTTCAATGAAGTAAATGAAGTCCTCGGCGAAGAAAGTGCGGTGAATACAGCCGTCAATGCCCTTCAGGTCCCGGTCGCGGTGATTTATAACGAAATCATACGGAGAACCACCCATGTATGCAAGCATCCTGTCAGCACTCCTGAGTATAGCCACCCTGTTCCCCCATGCTATTGTTGCCGCCAGAAAGCCGGCAATCTCGATATCTTCCTTTCCGGCAAACCGGTGCGGTATGCTTATAGGGTCAAGCCCAATGAATGATGGCCTGTTGTACATATCAACCTTTTGGTCAAGGAACGCCTTCAGTTGTGTCCGGGTTAATCTCATTCCAGTGTATAAACTCTGATAAGTCTTGTTCAGGAAAGTTGGTAGTTTTCTACGAAGTAAGCAATGTAGTCCGGTATTTTGGTTCCCAGATAATAAGGCATATTCATGAGCAGAAAGGGCTTGCCACCGGTAGTTCTTGTTTTACTGATCTCAAATTTTCCAGCATACAATCTTACCGCATAAGGGTGATTACATCGGTCAATGAACTGATGCAGTGACCTTAACGTGCCTTCACGGCCTGATTTTATTTCAATTGGAATTACCTT
Organism: Bacteroidales bacterium; assembly: GCA_034002785.1. Taxonomy (GTDB): domain Bacteria; phylum Bacteroidota; class Bacteroidia; order Bacteroidales; family VadinHA17; genus SR-FBR-E99. The sequence continues at coordinate 23,465 of JAVEZX010000029.1, read as the reverse complement.
GTCCCTGAAAGTAAATAATAAATCTACCTCAGCGGAGGACTGCTTTTTCTCGCGAACCCAAAAATGCGGATTTTTATCATTGATTGTATTCAGCGAAATCACCTCCTGCATTACAAGGTGAGGAACAACAGCCCCTTTATAGGAATTGCTCAAATCTGTGAAGGAGAGCATTCCAGCCTGAATTCCTAACTCATAATTAATCAATCCCGTATCCATAAATTGCAGACGGGGCGACTTACGTAAATCAGGCTTTACAGGACTATCAACATCGGTTGTCGGGTAAATCAACCGGATGATTTTAGCATCGTTTAAAGTCCGGAAAGCTTCGCCTGACTCCCTTGATCGATAGTTTGACTGACCAAAATTCTGAAATTTGATTCGCTGATCTATATAAAGGGGAGCTGTCCGCATTATGTGCTTTATCACCTTTCGCTCCGTATCATTGGAGGCATATTTTTCCACATCATTTATGTATGTTCCCCAAATGCTTTCATAGACTTTCGGTAATTCTGTTATGCTTCCGGTCTCAAGATATTTGCCTATGACTTCCGGCATGCCCCCGATTATGGCATACCTGTTAAACATTGACAGTAATACATTGTGCGCATATGGCTCAACCGGGATTTTATTCAACTGTTGCAAGGCCGGCTGATGGTCAAGAGCTTCAAGATATTCAACGAAATTCAGAGGGTGCACGTACAGGTATTCGACTCTCCCTACAGGAAAGCTCTTCACTTCTCTTAAAGCAAACTCTAAAAGTGATCCGGCTGCAATCACACTAAGGCTGGGAAACTCCTCGTAAAAATACCTCAACATCTGTATGGCTGCTGGTGATTCCTGGATCTCATCAATAAAAAGCAAGGTTTCACCTATTGATGATATTGGAATATTTGCAGCCAGGAAGAGTGATTCCACAATTGAATTTACGTCCAGATGAATGTTGAAAAGATCCTTATCTGAAGACTTTTCAAGATTCAGATAAATATGAAATGAATAAGACTTTGCAAATTCCTTTACAAGAGTTGTTTTGCCAGTTTGCCTGGCACCCCTGATTATGAGTGGCTTCCTGTTTGGATTTCTTCTCCAAACCTCCAGATTTCCCGTTGCCGATCTTTTGAAAATCATGACGCCTGATTCATTTGTAACAAAGTCATGGCAAATATCGACAAAATTTGCATTAATGTCAAGGTTATTTTTATTATTGATTGTACAAAGGTAAGGGATAACCTACGTATATCGCAACTAATCGTAGAATCGGGAATGCTGCTTTATTGGGTAATCAGTCCGTCCTTTATCCTGATTGTACGGTCAGACATTGAGGCAAGCTGGGGATCATGTGTCACAATAATAAATGTATGCCCGAAGGTGTCACGCAGTCTGAAAAACAGTTTGTGAAGCTCAGTCTTGTTCTCGGTATCGAGGTTCCCTGATGGCTCATCAGCCAGGATGAGGGAAGGACTGTTGACAATTGCGCGAGCCACCGCCACACGCTGCTGCTCTCCGCCGCTGAGCTGCGATGGTTTGTGATCAAGCCTGTCACTCATACCCAGGAATTCCAGCAGCTCCGATGCGCGGGCTGCCGCTTCGGCACGGGTACTCCCTGCAATCAGTGCCGGGATACATACATTCTCCAGTGCAGTAAATTCGGGCAAAAGCTGATGAAACTGAAAGACAAACCCGATATTTTTATTCCGGAATGCTGCCAGTGCACGTTGTGAAAGCTGGCCTGCATCCTGGCCGTTATAAAGCACGGTGCCTGAATCAGCCCTGTCAAGAGTCCCGATGATCTGCAGCAGGGTTGTCTTGCCTGCACCGCTGGCGCCGACTATTGCAACCACCTCCTTTTCGGCCACCATAAGGTCAATCCCCTTCAGCACCTTCAGGTCGCCGTATGACTTCATGATACCGGTTGCCTTTATCATCTGATCTCACTGTTTAAGTCGCGCGCAGTATCATTGATCTCATCGGAGAGAGGCTTGCCTGCATCTTCAAAGTCTTTACGTACACTGTCAGTTACGTCATTGAAGTCCTTCCTGACGCTGTCAGTCACATCATTTATATCACGCCTCACAGAATTTGTAACGTCACTGATATCCTTCCTGATATCCTCGGTGCTCTCATCGAACTCCTTCTTTATCTCATCAGTGGCCTTACGGACCTCGCGCATCCCTTTGCCCATCGTACGTGCAATCTCCGGCAGCTTGTCAGCGCCAAAGAGAAGCAGGATAACTATCATTATGATAATTATCTCCTGTCCGCTTATGAAGAGCAGTGTTCCCATCGGATTGCCGTTTATGCCCGGCAAAGTTACTAAAGAATAGCAAAAAATAAGAGGTGACTTTCAATAAATGACAGACTCCAACCCGGCCCTGATTACTGCATACGCGTCACGCTGCACCAGCAGGCTTATCCATTAATGACTGAGGCTGCCTTTCGGGGCAGCCTCAGTTCAGGAACCGTTATCCGGCTATCTTTTTCTTTTCTGTCTCAGTATGCTGAGCCTCACTCTCATCCCCTCTTCCCTTTGTCGTCTCATACAGCACAGGCGTTGAAACGAACAGTGATGAATAGGTTCCGAAGACGATACCGAAGAGCAATGCGAAGATAAATCCTCTGATCACCTCCCCTCCGAATATGAAGATCACTATCAGCACGAATATTGTTGCCATACCGGTGTTAAGGGTTCTGGCCAGTGTGCTGTTGAGCGCCATATTGTATACCTCCTTCTTCGGCCTCTTCCTGTAGAGTGGGAGATACTCCCTGATCCTGTCGAAGATCACCACGGTATCGTTGAGGGAGTAGCCCACAACTGTCAGGATTGCTGCTATAAACGACTGGTCAATGTCCATCGAGAACGGCATTATACCCTGCAGTATGGAGTAGAGTCCAAGCACGATGATCACGTCATGGGCCAGGGCTACAACCGAGCCAAGGCCATACTGCCATTTCCGGAACCTGATGAAGATGTAAAGGAACATCCCTGCAAGTGCAAACAGGATGGCCCAGATAGCTTTCGATGCCTGATCTTTTGCAATGGTTGGCCCTACAGTCTCCGAACTGACAATATATTCGTTGATAAAGGTGTCCTGATCAACTCCGGGAACCAACTCCTTAAGACCATTATAGATCAGAGCGTTAACCTCTGCAGTAGCCGCCGGGTCTTCAACTTTGTACTTGGTGCTGATCTTAACCTGGTTCTCCGAACCGAAGGTCACAACCACCGGGTCACTGCCCAGTTCGTCAGAGAGCATATTGGCTACATCAACCGTGTTGACCGGCTGTTCGAACCTTACAACATATGTACGGCCTCCGGTGAAGTCAATGCCCTTGCTGAGCCCTTTTGTTGACAGGGTGATAATTGCAAGAAGCGAAAGCCCGATCGAGAATATATAACCATATTTCCTCAGTCCCATGAAATCGATGTTCATGTTCTGAAGGAAGTTTTCCGTATACGGAGCCGAAAACTTAAGGTGTGTGTTGCGCTTCAGCAGCCATTCATAGATAAGACGCGATACGAGAACTGCCGAGAACAGTGAAGTGATGATACCGATAACAAGTGTTGAAGCAAAACCCTTGATAGGACCTGTACCGAAGTAGTACAGGATAACACCTGTCACCAGTGTTGTCAGGTTACTGTCGATGATGGCAGAGGAAGCTCCCTTGTAACCGTCAGCAATAGCCTGTTTTATTCCCTTTCCGCTACGCATCTCCTCCTTGATCCTCTCAAAGATCAGCACGTTTGCATCCACTGACATACCGATAGTCAGCACAATACCGGCAATACCGGGAAGAGTCAGAACAGCGTTCAGTGACACCAGCACTCCCATCATGAAGAAGAGGTTGACTGTCATTGCAATGTCTGCCACAGTCCCGGCTGAGCGGCTGTAGTAGAATATCATGTAGAAGAGCACTATGATGAAAGCAATTATGAACGATTTCATGCCGCTGTCGATAGCCTCCTTACCCAGAGAGGGGCCCACAACAGTGTCCTGAATGATGCGTGCGGGTGCAGGCATCTTGCCTGACTTGAGAATGTTGGCAAGGTCTTCAGCCTCTTCCAGGGTGAAGTCGCCGGTGATCTCAGTGTTACCTCCTGCAATCTCATTCTGAACGCGCGGATATGATCTTACATAGTCATCAAGAACCACAGCAATACAGCGTCCGACGTTGTCACGGGTCATGCGCTGCCAGATCTTGGCACCTTCGCCGTTCATAGAGAAATCAACCTTGATGTCAGATCCTGTTACACCTGTCGAGGGACGGGCAGCCGTGATAACGTCACCGGTAAGCGGTGCACGGCCGTCACGGGTGGTGATTTTTATTGCATGAAGCTCATAGAGCGTGTTTGTCGGATCCCACTTATGCGGATTCTGGCTCCAGTAGAACCTGAGTTCCCTGGGGAACAGGGATTTGATCTGGTTCATTGCCAGGTAATTGTTTACCCTTGCCGTATCCTTGCCTGCGGCGAAGCCCACGATGCTGCTCTGCTCAGGCTGACCTTCAGGCGATACGTTCGGTCTCAGCAGGCCGAACAGCGGGTTCTGGCGTGTGAACTCCTCGAGCGAGGAGGCCTCAACGGCGGCCGATGTGTCACTGCTGACCATGTCAAGCAGCGATTTGTCACCGGTAGCAGATGTATCCTGACCAGCAGCATCCGGAAGGTTTTCAGCGGTCTGGCCGGCAGCAGTATCAGCCACAGCCGTTGTCGTGGCAGTCGGCATTACAGACCTGAGAAAATCATTTGCCTGCATCAGGAAACCGATCACCTCAGCATTTTCATATGTCTCCCAGAATTCAAGGTTGGCTGTTCCCTGGAGCAGATCACGCACCCTCTGCGGGTCCTTCACTCCGGGAAGTTCAATCAGGATCCGTCCACGGGGCTGCAAATGAGAAATATTGGGCTGTACAACACCAAAACGGTCAATCCTGTTACGGAGGACGTTGAAGGCATTGTCAATTGCTGAGTTGGTCTCTGTCTCGAGAACCTTCTGTACATCAGCATTGGTCGAATTGAAATTAACGCGGTCTTTCAGCTCAACAGTCCCGAAAACGGCAGCAAGCCTTGCATTCGGGTCTATCTCCTCAAAGGAGCGGACAAAAAGGGTGATGAAATCCTCATTGCTCCCGCCCAGTTGCTTCTGTTTTGAGAGGGCTATGGCTTCATTGAATGTCTTGTCAGTACTGTAGTTTGAGAGAGCCCTGACAATGTCCTCAACGGAGATCTCCAGCACCACGTTCATCCCGCCCTTCAGGTCAAGACCCAGGTTGATCTCCTTGGTCTGAACCTCCTTGTAGGTATTGCCGAGAAAACCCCACTGATCCTTGGGCAGGGAGGCAATTGAATCCATGTACGCCACCTCCTTGTTAAGATCACCTGCCGCATATTCCCTGGCCTCCCTTTTCACCTTGTAAGAAGCCGCGGTGAAGGAGAGCTGGTAAATGCAAACAAGGGTCAAAGCAATAGCCAGAGCTGAAATTAATCCTTTGTTCTGCATCTGTATACTCTTTTAAAATTAATGGTTGTATGTAATTAGCTTACTTATTTACGAGGCGCAAATATATAACTTTATTTTCGCAAACCATATGATTAAGAAGCAAAACTGCCGGCAGGTGCCGGCAGTCTCACATTATGTTTTAAGGCTTATTCTACAAGCCTCTCGTAGTCGGTCTCCAGTGGTTTGCGCTGAATGAAATCAAACAGCGTGAGGGCCCTCATGTTGTAATAATAGGTCCAGTAGTTGTTAAGAGCCTGTATGTAACTGCGCTTGTTCTGGTCCTTCTTCGTATCAGCATTGTTAAGCTCCAGCACGTCAATCTTGCCAATAAGGAAACGCTGCTTGGTAACCTCGAACATCTTGGCTGCAACGGTATCAGACTTGGCAGCAATCTTTACCTGGTCACCCTGTATGTTGAACTGCTGCACATCCAGGAGGAGGTTCTGCTCGAAGTCGATTCTCGACTGTTCAACCTGAACCCTTGTCAGCTCCTCGCTTGACTGTGCCATCTTGTAACGGCCACGGCCCTGACCCCAGTCAAGAATCGGCAGTGAGAACCCTATCCTGATCGTCTGCTGCTGGTTCGGCTTGTCATACGCCATGTCCAGCAACGGATCCTGATCACGCAACCCGTAGGATGCCGTCAGGTTTGCATTCAGCCCCTTTTCCGCCTTTGCCTGGGCCACTGAACTCTGTGCCTCCACAAGCTGACGATCAAGGGCGATAAGCTCAGGATTGTTCTCACCGGCCAGCCTGAGTACCTCACTTACCTCAACCCTCAGATCGGGAACCTCAGCCGGAATAAGAAGCTCCAGTCGGACCGACTGGTTAAAGCCAAGGAACGACCGGAGTTTCAGCTCCCTGTCACGAAGGTTCATCTCAGACTCGTTGATTGCCGTACCGGCATTGAGGTAGGATAGCTCCATCTGCAAAAGTTCGTCCTCGGCAATTGTGCCCAGGTTATAGCGGCCTTTGGCTATCTGGTACAGGGTATCAGCATTCTGCATGTTTGTCTCTGCAATCTCCCTGTTTATCTGCGCCAGGGCCAGATTGAAGAAATACTGTACCGCCATCATGTGAACGTTCTCAACGTCCCTCAGATAGGTCTTGCGCGCCTCTTCGTACTTCAGGGGCTCTATCTTCTTCTGCCATTTCAGCTCGTTGTACCGGAACAGAGGCTGCGTCAGCCTTACGTTCAGCGGCGAGGTAATATATCTCTCACCTTCCGTCTCGAAGTTCTTCTCGTACGTAAGATCAGAGAACAGGGAGATAGATCCGCCGGTCAGCCCTATATTCTGTGCCAGCGACAGGTTACCCGAGGTCTGCAGCACGTTGGTCGATGCGTACTCCCACTGCTGCGCCACGGAGTTCCATACCCTGTTGTAGGCGGTGCTGTAATCCGGCAGGTTACCGGAAAGAGAGAGCGTCGGCCGGTATTCCGCAACAAAGGTGCGATACTGCCAGTAACTGGCACGAAAACGATGCTTGGCAATGAGGGCGTTGGGCGACTGCTCGGAGGCAAGCCTGACAACCTCATCGAGGGTGAGGCGCTTGATCTCCTGCGACATGGCCGGCAATGAGACTACTACTGAAAGAAGTAATATTAAGGAGAATGCTTTTACCCTTTTCATATCTTAATGTTATTCATAACGAAGTGATTCAATCGGGTCTCTTTCAGAGGCCCTCTTGGCCGGCGAATAGCCGAAGATTACTCCCACGGCGGCTGAAACACCAAAGGCAATTACAACTGAAAACAGTGACACTATTGTGGTTATTCCCGCAATCTTTTGTATCAGCACTGAAAGGATTATCCCGAGAAATACACCGATGAACCCACCGGAGACACTGATCAGCACCGCTTCGGAAAGAAACTGAACCACGATGTCCATCTTCTTGGCTCCGATAGCCATCCTGGTTCCGATCTCCTTGATCCTCTCCATCACCGATGCAAACATGATGTTCATGATACCGATGCCGCCAACAATCAGCGAGATGCTGGCAATGGCACCAAGCACTATGTTGAAGATGTCCTTCGTCCTCTGCTGCTGCTTGAGGAGAAGTTCCGGAACAGTGATCTCAAAGTCCTTGACACCCGAGTGTCTCCTCAGCATCATCCTGCTGAGCACCTCAGTCGTGGGGGTCAGTTGTTCGGTCTCCTGTACCTGGACCACTATCTTGTCCAGCTGATTGTAGTTGGTCTCGATGTTGGTGGTGGAGGCGCTGGAGCTGTTTACGACTACCCTTCCATGCATGCCGCCGCCGCCAAAAATCTGAACTGATGTTGCCTCCGTTGCCAGTTTGGTGTTAACAAGAGCCCTGTTCTGGTAGCGCATGAGCATCGTCTTTATGGGGATATAGACGTTGTCATTGTAAACATTGACGCCCTGCTCCTCAAATCCGGTGAGAGATACATTTGTTTTATCCAGAACTCCGATAACCTTGAGCCAGACGTTGTCAAACTTAAGGTACTGACCTATCGGATCAACCTGGCTGAAGAACTTGGCCCTGATGTTGGCGCCGATAATACAGACCTGGATGCCGTGTTCCTCCTGGTATTCATTGAAGAAGACTCCCTGTGAAATGGGAAGGTTGTAAAGTTCGAAATAGTCATTGGAAACGCCTACCAGTTTTGCTGTATAGCGCATACCGCTGAGCACTATTGTAGAGTTGAATGATATTTCCGGGCTGATTCTCTTTACAGCAGGGATAGTACTGCGGATCGCCTCCACATCAAGCAGGGTCAGTCCCCTGGAAAATTTATTGAGCTGTTTCTCTCCTTCTTCTGATGAGCCCTCATTCTCCTGTACAATGGGGCTGATAAGTATGTTGTTGACACCGACCATCTTAATCTGGTCAAGTATCTCCTGCTGCGCCCCCTTGCCGATTGCCAGCATGCTTATTACTGCCGCCACCCCGAAGATTATCCCGAGTGCGGTCAGTATCGACTTGAGCTTGTTGGACAGAATTGATTCCAGGGCGATGCGTATGTCGTGTCCGTATCTTTTGAACATTTTCCTCGATGGTTAATTGCCTCTGTGAGCTTGATTCCCTCTATTGTCTCTGGATCACAACCCTCTGTGTCGCTGCGGTGGAGTCGGTACCCGAAGCTCCCGGTCTTGCCTGTCCCTGACGGCTGGCACCGCCGCGCATGGTGCGCATGGCTTCTCGCTGCTCAGGAGTGAGGTTCTGCATGTACTCACGCATCTGCTCCGGCGTCATATTACCGGGCATGGCCCCCTGCTGCTGTCTGCCGTTCTGCTGACGTTTTGTCTCTTCCTCCGCCTGCTTTTTCTTGCGCTCCTTGATAACGGCTATGAGATCTTCACCTTGCAGCTTGAATTTATCTGCGTCTTCCGGGATTGAAAGGTAGAGTTTCTCGCCGGCCTTGAGGCCCTGCTCAACTATCACGTCATTTTCATTTGATTCCCCCAGAACAACAACCTGGCGGGTGCCATCCTTCCTGTAGACGAAAGGTATACTGTCCGTAGTGGCAAATACAGTCTCAAGCGGTATATAAACCACATCAGTGAAGGTCTGTGTAATGATCTGGTTTCCGGTTGTCATTGAAGGCCTGAGAATCGGATCTGAACCGTGGATTTTGGTAATCACCTCGAACACCTTTGCATCTGTATTGGGAAGCTGCTCCCCTATGTTGGCCACGCTCAGCACAACACCCGTATAGGTCTTGTCAGGAAAAGCGTCAACAGAGAGTCTCACCGGCTGACCGGCCCTGACCTTGCTGACGTCGATCTCATTCACGTATGTCTTCGAGATCATGGCCGAAAGATCAGGAAGGGTGGCAACTACCGGATCCCAGGGACTGACCTCGGAGCCTACCTTGCGTTTGGAACCGTTCCATTCCCTTTTATAGATAACCATGCCGTCTGACGGCGCGGTGATAACAAATTTCTGGATAATATCCTGCATCTCTGCTACCTTCCGGGACTGTTTCGCTACCTGCAGCTCTGTGTCCCTGATATCCGCCCTGGCCTGCTTTACCTTCAGTGAGTAGTTGCTCTGAGCCTGCTCATAAGAGCGCTGAGCCTTGTCAAGGTTTATCCGGGCCTGCCGGATTGTGGTGGGAGGTTCATACTTCGACTGTTCCAGGGTGATCTCGGCCTCTTCCATGTTGAACTTCAGGTTCAGAAGGTCATCCCTCAGGTTGCCCAGTGATATGGTTGTGTCAAGCTGTTTCTTCAGCAGATCGGTCTGATAGGACTCCAGCCTGTCAAGCTCGTCCTTGAGAGTATTGTCAACGCTTGAACGGTCAAGAGTTGCGACATAGTCGCCAGCCTTTACCTCAGTGCCCTCCGGCACCAGGTCAGAGATCTTGATGCCTCCGAACCTCATGTTGCGGCTGGCAAGGCCCTCGGGCCCCTTGATATCTGTGGAAACCTCTGCCTGCAGCTCACCGGTGGTCGTGACAACCACCTCGAAATCGCCATTCTGAACCTCGGCAAAAATCGTACTAAAATCTTCCCTGCCTGTCAGCTTGCTTATCACGATCATGGCAATAACTGCCACTGCTACAATGATTGAGGTAATAATAATTGTCCTTTTCATCTCCGAAAATATCTTGTTGTATTAATTAAGCCGTGAAATTATTACAAATTTAGGCACTGTGTCCTCATTTTAAGGAAAGATTAACTTTCGTTAACTTAATCCTAAGCAACAGAACAAAAACCGTTCAAAAAATGTTTAAAAAGAAGCTTATCGTATAAGATTTACAGATTTTTAACAATACTGATCACGTCTGCGGCAAGTTTTTCGGCCTGTTCTTTAGCCTTCTCCTCGGCGTAAATCCGCATTATGGGTTCGGTGTTTGATTTTCTGATCTGCACCCAGCCTGTCGGAAGGTCCAGCTTGATTCCGTCCCGGGTGTCGCAGGCCGCTTCAGGATAAGCCTCCAGCAACGCGTGACACAGTTTTTCCATATCAATATCACCTGTCAGGTCAATCTTCTTTTTGGCAATAAAATAATCGGGATATTTCCTTCGCAGTTCACTGCATTTCACTCCTTCTTTTGCCAGGTGTGTCAGGAAGAGGGCTATGCCGGCGAGAGCATCGCGGCCATAATGCAGGGCAGGATAAATCACTCCTCCGTTGCCTTCGCCCCCAATGACTGCCCCGGTGCGTTTCATTTCCGCTACAACATTGACCTCACCCACCGGTGCAGAGCTGTAGCTACAGCCGTGAGCCTCAGTGACATCCCTCAGGGCCCTCGTTGAAGACATGTTTGACACAGTGGGACCCTTTACGTGCCTGAGCACATGATCCGCCACTGAGACAAGGGTGTACTCCTCACCGTACATTGATCCGTCTTCACAGATAATTGCAAGCCTGTCTACGTCCGGGTCAACCACAAAACCAAGGTCTGACCCGCTCTCCCTGACTATCCGGGAGATATCCGCAAGATGCTCCGGAAGGGGCTCCGGATTGTGCGGGAAGAGACCGGTAGGCTCACAGTAGAGCTCCGTAACCTTTGTAACTCCCAGTGCCTTCAGCAGCGCCGGAATGGCAATGCCTCCGACGGAATTCACACAATCCACCGCAATTGCGAAGCCTGCATTACGAATCGCCCCTGCATCAACCAGAGGCATGGCGATAACAGCTTCTATGTGCCTCTCTGTCCAGCTGTTGTCAGCAGTCTCTTTGCCCAGCATGTCATATGTGACATAGTCGAAATCTTCCGCGGCTGCCAGTGCAAGCACCTCCCTGCCGTCGGCATCGCTAAGGAACTCACCGGCTTCATTTAGCAGCTTAAGTGCGTTCCACTGTGCAGGATTATGACTGGCCGTCATGATGATCCCTCCGCCTGCATTCAGCCCTGTGACAGCCATCTCCACCGTTGGCGTTGTTGCCAGGCCGGTATCAATCACATCAAGGCCCACGCTGCGGAGTGAGGCGCTTACAAGCGTTGAAACCATCTCACCCGAGACACGTGCATCACGCCCGGTGACAACCTTCAGAGGCCCTTTGCCCCTTCTCCGGAGCCATGTGCCGTATGCCGATGCAAATTTTACAACATCAATCGGAGTCAGGGAATCCCCGGGCTTGCCGCCTATGGTTCCCCTTATGCCGGAAATGGATTTTATCAATGCCATATCAAGTCACTTTTTTGTTAAATGCAAAGGTGCAAAAAAGATCGGGGAGAAAACCGGTAAATAGTTGTAAATTTGCACCCTGAAAAATAAGATGATGGAAAAAATGCCGGCCGGGAGGCCAGGAAAAAGAGCCGTAAAAAAGAATGCAGGAACGGCTGCCGGAGAAAGAAGGAGAGACTTCAGACCGGCTGAAGGGAGAACTGAAGGAGACAGAAGGAGACCAGCCAGACCGTTCAGTGGGAATACTGAGGGTGAAAGGAAGAGACCGGCAAGACCGGCCGAAGGGAGAACTGAAGGTGACAGAAGGAGACCGGACAGACCGTTCGACGGGAAAGCCGAGGGCGTAAGGAAGAGACCGGCAAGACCGGCCGAAGGGAGAACTGAAGGTGACAGAAGGAGACCAGCCAGACCGTTCGACGGGAAAGCCGAGGGCGTAAGGAGACCGGCCAGACCGGTGGCCCCGGGATATGCAGGTACAAGAAAGCGGAACATTAAGGCGGTTGCCTCAAAGGCTACTGACGAACCGGTAAGACTCAACAAATTCATAGCCAACAGCGGCGTTTGTGCAAGACGCGAAGCCGATGAACTGATTAAACAGGGATACATCTCGGTCAACGGGAAAAAGGTGACCGACATGGGAATCAAGGTAAAACCGACCGACAAGGTAGAGTATAAGGGTAAACAGCTCTCCCCGGGAAAAAAGGTCTATATCCTGATCAATAAACCCAAGGGATATGTCACCACAGTAAAGGACCCTCATGCTGAAAGCACAGTCCTTGACCTGGTAAAGGATGCCACAAAAGAACGCATATACCCCGTCGGGAGACTTGACAAGGCAACCACCGGCGTGCTTCTGCTGACAAATGACGGAGACCTGGCCGGCAAACTGACACATCCGTCATACGGTGCAGCCAAGGTTTATCACGTCTTTCTCGACAAGGAGGTCACCAGGAATGACATGGAGGCGTTGGTGACAGGTGTCACACTCGAGGAAGGCATGGTTAGCGCTGACGCTGTATCATATCCCGAACCCGAGGACCGTACCCAGGTCGGCGTAGAGATACACTCAGGGCAGAACAGGGTGGTTAGACGCATCTTTGAAAAACTGGGTTACCGCGTCAGGAAACTTGACCGCGTAAGCTTCGCCGGACTGACAAAAAAGAACCTTCAGAGGGGACATTGGAGAGAGCTGACAATCAAGGAGGTGAATATGCTCAAGAGAGGTATCTTCAAATAGACTCGCATGTCACACAGGTCAGGATTCGTAAATATACTTGGAAACCCAAACGTCGGGAAATCGACGCTGATGAACGTGCTTGTCGGCCAGAAGCTCTCCGTCGCCACTGCAAAGGCACAGACAACGCGCCACAGGATCATGGGCATACTCACCGGAGATGACTATCAGATAGTCTACTCAGACACCCCCGGCATCCTGAACCCGAAATACAAACTCCAGTCGGCCATGATGAGATCCGTGGAGTCGGCACTCGATGATGCGGACCTGATCCTCTATGTCACTGACGTCGTGGAGACAGCACTGAAGAACGAAGGTCAGCTTGCCCGCATACTGGCCTCTCCGGCAGATAAATTGATTGTAATAAACAAGATTGACCTGACCAACCAGGCTGACCTTGAGACGCTTGTGGAAAGCTGGAACCAGACGGCACCGGGCGTTCCCGTGCTTCCCGTTTCGGCCGTCAAAAGATTTAACACCGACCTGCTTCTCCGGGAGATCATCACGCGCCTGCCCGAGGGCCCGCCATACTTTCCCGAAGATCAGCTCACCGACAGGTACGACCGGTTCTTCGTCACCGAGATAATCAGGGGCAAGATCTTTGAGACCTATCAGAAAGAGATACCATATTCAGTTGAGGTTGAGATAGAAAGCTACAAGGAAGAGCCTTCGATCAACAGGATAGCAGCTGTCATATACGTTGCCCGCGACAGCCAGAAGGGGATCATCATCGGCCATAAGGGATCGATGCTGAAGAGGGTTGGCACTGCGGCCAGGAAGGATATGGAGGAGTTCCTGGGCAAAAAGGTCTTCCTTGAATTGTATGTAAGGGTGGCGCAGGAGTGGCGTGACAATCCCCGGATGCTTAAAAAATTCGGGTACCTGTAGATTTAAAAAAAAGAGATGAGCAAGATAGTTGCAATAGTAGGAAGGCCTAATGTAGGCAAATCAACCCTTTTCAACCGCATGACGGAGAGCCGCGCAGCAATCGTAAACGAAGAGAGCGGCGTAACCCGTGACAGGCATTACGGAAGAGTGATCTGGAACGGAGTCGACTTCTCCGTGATCGATACCGGAGGCTTCGTGGAGAACTCTGACGATGTGTTTGAGAGCGAAATCAACCGGCAGGTAAAGCTTGCCATCAGCGAAGCCGATGTGATACTCTTCATGGTGGACGTCGAAACCGGCATCCATGAACTCGACAGATCCGTGGCAGAGATGCTCCGTAAGGTTGAAAAGCCGGTTGTCACCGTGGTCAACAAGGTTGACAACAACCAGCGGCTGCTCGATGCGGCTGAGTTTTACGGGCTCGGTCTTGGCGACTATTTCTGCGTCAGCTCCGTCAACGGCAGCGGCACCGGCGACCTTCTTGACGAGATAGTGAAGCACCTCCCCGACTCACCGGAGGAACCTGGCGAAGATATCCCAAGGGTAGCAGTGGTGGGCCGCCCGAACGTAGGCAAGTCATCACTTACAAACACCCTCCTGGGCGAGGAGAGAAACATCGTCACCCCGGTGGCTGGAACAACACGTGACTCAATACACAGTCTTTACAACAAGTTCAACAACCGCTTCCTGCTGATAGATACCGCCGGCCTGCGCAAGAAAGCAAAGGTGGACGAGGATATCGAGTTTTACTCAATCCTCAGGGCTGTCAGATCAATCGAGGAGAGTGACCTCTGCCTGTTGCTCATCGATGCAACCCGCGGACTGGAGTCGCAGGACCTCAGTATAATGAGCATCATACAGAAGAACAACAAGGGCATGATCCTCCTGGTGAACAAATGGGACCTTATTGAAAAGGATCAGGCCACCACGAAAAAGCTTGAGGAAGAGATCAGGTACAGGACAGCTCCCTTCACCGACTACCCTATTCTCTTCATCTCTGCAATCACGAAACAGAGAGTCCATAAGGTGCTGGAGCTGATAATGACCGTATATGAAAACAGAAAGCGCAAGATCCCGACATCACAGCTGAACGAGGTTATGCTCAAATTTGTGAATGATACACCCCCTCCATCACTCAAGGGCAAGCATATAAAGATAAAATACGTGACCCAGCTGCCTGCAGCCTACCCCACCTTTGCCTTTTTCTGTAACTTTCCGCAGTATATAAAAGATCCCTACAAGCGGTTCGTTGAAAACAGGCTCAGGGAGAGCTTCCCGCTTACAGGTGCGCCGGTAAAGATTTTCTTCAGAAAAAAATAAATACATTTGGTGTGATTTTTGCTGCAGAACAAAATTGTCAGCAGATGAAGAAGAGAGTTATAATACCGGTTTTGACTGCGCTGATCCTGGCCGTTGCCTGCGAGGGTCCGGAGAGGCTGCCTGCTGAGCCCAGGATCGAGTTCCGGGGTCTCTCACAGTATGATACGATTGATTTGCTGGGCAATCCCGTCAAGGCTGGGAAAATCACCTTCTATTTTGAAGACGGCGACGGCGACCTGGGATCTGATGCACCAAAAACCCCGGGCACTGAACCTTCAGGCAACCTTTTTCTGAAACTCTACCGGAAAACCAACGGAGTGTTTGAACTGGCAGGGCCGACAGATCCGCTCTACCCCTCTGAATACCGGATACCTTACCTTGACGCAGCAGGGCAGAACAAAATACTCAGGGGAACAATTGACATCACAATCATGTACATCCTTTACCATACCCCTGACACTCTTTACTATGACTTCTGGATCAGGGACAGGGCCGGCAATGAGAGCAACACCGCCACCACCTGTGTCTTTGTCTTCGGGGAGGACGGATCCTGCACTCCTTAGTGATCAGACCCTCAGACCCATAAAGAGGACATCGTCAACCTGCTCATGTTTCCCCATCCACTCGAAGAAAAACTCCTTCACGTGATTTTGCTGGTCAGCCGCACTTAAAGGCGCCAACTCGTCAATGAGTGTTTTCAAGCGACTGATTTTCATCTTTTTGCCTCCGGTGCCGCCGAACTGGTCACAGTAACCGTCAGTGAAGAGATAAACCATATCGCCTTCGCGAAGGTGATACTCCTGGTCATCATAGAATTTTTCGGTTACCGACTCGCCTCCTACCGATGCGCGGTTACCCCTTACGTAGTGCTGCACACCGTCAATCACGAGAATCACCGGCCGCATAGCTGAAGAGAAGACCAGCTGCCTTGTGGTTATATTGAACTCACACACCACAATGTCCATCCCGTCATTCGATGCCTCCAGCTCCTGGTTTTGATTCAGGGTGGAAAATATCTGTCTGTCAAGCTCATGCAGCACCTGGGAGGGACGGGTGATCTTCTTGACGGTGATAATATCCTGTAGCAACGCGGTTCCTATCATGGACATGAATGCGCCCGGAACGCCATGACCGGTAGAGTCCGAACAGACCAGCATGAAGCGGTCCTTGTCCACCCAGTCAAACCAGAAGAAGTCGCCGCTGACTATATCTCGCGGCTGGAAGAATACGAAAGCCTCCTTAAAGACTGTGCCGAGGCGGGCCGTATCGGGAAGCACGCTGCTCTGAATCCGCTTTGCATACTTGATGCTCTCCGTTATATCCAGGTTCTTCTGTGCAAGCTCCTCCTTCTGTTCGTAGACCTCCGCAGTGCGTTTCTGCAGTTCCGTCTCGAGGTACTCACGCTGTATCCTGTGAGCCCGTTCCCTTAGTCTGACAAAAATATACACCGCAGCAG
Source organism: Bacteroidales bacterium (assembly GCA_034002785.1). GTDB lineage: Bacteria > Bacteroidota > Bacteroidia > Bacteroidales > VadinHA17 > SR-FBR-E99. Next base: position 6,968 of record JAVEZX010000029.1, on the reverse strand, counting down.
CAATCAGTGCAAGAATTGAGAGAAGGAACCACCATCTTTCGGTTACCGGCTTCTGAATGACCAGATCAAACGATGCTGCCGTTGCATGTTCAGGAGCATCAAGAGTGAGAGCTTCAACATTGAACCCGAAGTGCCCGTCGCTCAGATTGTAGGATACTGACCTGTCCGATGTGACCTCACTCCACTCCTCGTTGAAATTATCGAGCCTGGTCCGGTAGACAACGTTCAGCGGATCGCGGAGCGAAATACCGGCATAGTTTACCTTTATATTGTACGATCGCCTGTAAGGCAGGTTATAGCTTTTACGATACGGATATACCGTATTATTGATTACTACCGATATGATTCCTGCCTGCGGAGGAGCTGCCTTCTCAGGCTCCATGGCCGGGTTATAGCTTATTATCCCCTCGCTCGTTCCGATCAGGACCCTGCCGTCAGCAAACCGTGCCATTGCATTGGGCATGCAGTCTCCCCTGACTCCGAAGTCAGTGCTGTAGGCCCTGACGGAGCCGGTGGCGGGATTGATGATCGAGAAACCCTTCTGGTGTCCTGTCCATATCCTGCCATCAGAAGCGATGATGGCGCCGTAGCAGAATCCGGTCAGCAGACCGTCAGCCTCGGTGTAGTTCAGGATCGTATCTCCCGCAAAGAGAAAGAGTCCGTTGCCGTACGTCCCTGCACAGATTGTCCTGTCAGGCGCAACAGAGACGCTGCGGATCTCATTCACCCTGCTTCCTTCCATGATGAAGCCTTCAGTTCGGACACCGCCGGTAATGTGTATAAAACAGAGCCGGTCAGTCTTGGTTGCAACAATTACCTCCCCCGGCCTGTTGACCACCAGTTGGGAGATATAATTATGAGGAAGCAGGTCGATGGTTGTGTAGACCGCCTTCTGTCTGCCGCTCTCACTGTCGAGAAGAACGACGCCGTCACTGGTACCCAGCCATATGTTTTCTCCATCCGGGGCAATGGAATTGATGTGGTTCTGTCCCGGATTTGCTGAGAGGAAGAACCTCCGCGGAGTACCGTCACTCTTCATCAGCCATACGCCGTCACTGACTGTTCCTATCCATATTTTGTCCCTCTCATCTGTTGCCCAGGTATTGATTCCGGAACCACCGGCACTGATGGCCAGAGGCCTGAATCCGCTGAAGCTGCCTGTCCCGGGATCGAAGTCCCAGAGGCCGCTCCTTGTTCCTGCCACGGTCTTTCCGCCATAACTCCCGACGAAGATTATCTCCTTGTTGGTCTCAGGTTTGTAAAAAGAGAATGCGTTTGTTGTCACACCTGCCAGTCCGCGATTGAAAAGGCCTATCCACAGATTCTCCTCACGGTCACTGAGGAGTGTGCGAACATTGTTCTCGGGCAACCCTGAACCAAGGTCATAACGGTCGGTGATCTCCATCTGCGAGTAGTCGTTGCTGAAAGCCGCCCTCAACACCCCGGCATCCGTAGTGGCTATTGCCAGGCCTCTTCCGGGCAGTACGGCAAGTGCCGGTATACTCACTGTCCGGAGTGTGGTATCACCGGCTGGCATGGCCGTCATTCCGGTCCCGGTCCGTCTGATCATATAGAGCCCCTTGTCTCCGGTGCCTGCGAACCATATGTCTTCTTCCATGCGCACAACTGACTGCACCCATGTGTATTCAAGATCAGGGAAGGTGAGTTCACTGATCGCTTCTTCGCCCTGCGTAACGAAGAGATGCAGGTTGTCCTGGGTGGCGGCAAAGAATCTGTCACCACCGGCTGGTGCGATGTCAAAGAGGGTCATTTCCACGGGCATCTTCATCCGGCTTATCCGTTCACCTTCACCGGGTTCCGCAATGTAAATTCCCTGTGTCTGAGTCACGATCCAGACCTTGCCATCCTGCCCTTCCTTGATACGGTTGATCTTATCCGTCTGAGACAGGGTTTTTCGTACTATCGATCCTCCTTCACTCCATGTGAAGAGTGATCCGTCGCTCATGCCGATCCACATTGTGCCGGAACTGTCACAGAACAGGGCACTCGCATTGCCTCTGGGAAGTGTATCGGTAAATGTTACATGATGAAACGAGAAACCGTCGTACCTGTACAGACCGGTATCAACCCCTACCCAGAGAAGACCGCTCCTGTCCTGCTCCATTACATTAAGATAGCTGCCGGGCAGCCCGGAATACTCATCATAGAGTCGGTAACTGTGCTTCTGGGCAGAAGACGGGGACTGATACAGCACCTGCAACAGAAAAGCACAAAGCGCTATAATGGTAATTTTTACGTGACCGGGCATGATTATTTTTTGGGTATTACCTTTATCCGGGGTTTATATACGGGAACACCGCCGATGGGTGCACTGAAGAAGGGGAGATTCTCCCCGTACTGGTTCTGCACTGAAACCACCACATTATTGTTTTTTACCAGGTCTCCCCTTTTCTTGTAAAAGCGAAAATCAAGAGATTTGCCTATCTCTTCATCCTGAATGGACATCTTCGATTCTGACCATACATCATCTCCCGACAAAGGCAGGTCATGCCCCTTCCTCACCACAGAGACAACCATGAAATCACCGTCATTGTCCCAGTCAAAGTTTCTTGTCTGGATGAAGATGCAGCCGCTGTCAATGAACGGGTAAATATGTGAGACGAAGGATGTATCGTTATTATTCCACATCCTGAAGGTATATTCATATGTGAAGGCGTTGGCCCCGTCAACGGGAACATTGGCGTCAGGCCTCCTCGAGATTGCATATCGGTACAGGTTGCCGTCATCACCGGAGATACCGTCACAGATGATCTTGAAAATATTGCTCTGAAACTTTGGGTAATATTCGCCGTCAGCAGGATTGAACGGTCCGAACGTGAACCAGCGCTCGTCAAGCTTGTTGTCCATCCCGAAGGTGCGTGTAGCCAGAAGAGTACCACTCTTGTAATTACCTTTCGGGTTTATTCCGTTTGCTTCAGGATGCGTGTAACACCCCTTCCCTCCGTATATTGAATACATCATCCTGGTGTTCCAGAAGTTATTGAGCTCATCAGTTTTCCCTCCTATTTCCGGATCATAGACCCTGATGTAGAATGGCTCCTTGTAGTCTTTCGGCAAGGCAAAGAAAAATGTCTGGGAGAAGTCGTCATCGCCCCAGGAAGTGACTCCCCCTTCTTTCCCGAATGTCATCAGGAAAGGTACGTTCTCATCCGGGCCCGGTACTTCCTGGGCGTTCACTCTCGCAGATGTGGCAGCGAGAATCATGATAAACATCGACAGTATTAAGCGGGTAACTCTCATCTTCCTCCTTGAATAATCAATTTCTGTTTGCTGATACCTCTATGTCCCTGCAGACACATACCTCACGCACGACTCCCCCGGCATCAGGCACTGAGCTTACTATCAGCTGTATATTGTACCTTCCCGGAAGTGCATAAACCTTGGACACCTCCAGTCCTGTTGCAACAGTCTCATCCCCGAAATTCCAGTAGTACCGGTCAATCTTCATCCCCGGCAGATATGTAGCGCCTGCATTAAGGGTCAGCGTTTCTCCGGCAATGACAGCATCCGGAGCTGCAATCACAGGCTGCTCAATATCTGTTATCTCGAGCTCGTACGAAGCCTGTCTCTTTTCAATTCCGCCGGTAATAAGGTTCACTATGTCAAGGCTGACATCGTAGATACCCGGGCCGGCGTAACAATGTTCGGCAGTTATTCCCACTGCCCTGGTTCCGTCACCGAAGTTCCACTCCCACCGGAAACCGGTCTTGATTGTGTCCTGCTTCAGCGCGTTCTCCTCAATGAATTCATAGCAGTAGCTGTTCTTCTGAAGAGTGTCACACGATGACCACCGTATTATTGTAGAGGCGAAGCTGTAGATATCATCATTGAAGTTGCGCCGGTTCGAGGCGAAGAAGCCCTGCATACCTCCCTGTGCAGCATAGAACGCAAAGTCATCAGAAGGCGAATTAACCGGTTCCTCAAGGTTTACAGGCATGGTCCATGAACCATATGCCAGGCTGGATGACCAGATGTCAAGACCGCCTTTCCCACCGGCTCTGTCAGATGCAAAATAGAGCCTTCCGGAGCTGTGAAGGAACGGGTGAATCTCGGCAGCGCTGCTGTTAATCTCAGGGCCCAGACTTACCGGCTCAGTCCAGCTGCCGTCAACATTCTCGCACATGTAGATATCATACCTGCCCAGACCGCCCGGCATGTCGGAGCAGAAGAAAAGATACCTCCCGTCTGCCGAGACAAAGGGATATGAGAGATTGTACTCAGGGTTGTTGTATTCAAACGGGGTGACTTCAGACCACTGTGAGCCGGTTCGCTTTGCGGTGAAGATGCCAAGCCTGTTGGGCTGCCTTCTGGCCTGCCTGCTGCCATCAGACAGATTACGGGTGAAATAAAGCGTTTTACCGTCAGCAGAGACCGATACCGGACCGATATTTGCATCCTTTACAAGCCCGGGAGCAAAACGGGTGGCAGAGACCGGTATGCCATCCTTATCGAAGGGAGCAAAGTAAAGCTCGTAAAGCCGGACTCCCTCAAGGTTCTTTTTGGTCAGGAAAGGATTGCTCTTCCTGTTTGAACAGAAGAGAATGCCGTCATCCATTATCACAGGGGCCATGTCGTCAGAGGAGGAGGATACCTTTGAGATATGCATGACCTCAAATGTTCCCTTCGCCTGCCCGCAGAGCGATGTGACCTGACCGGTCAGGGCCAGAAGAACTGCTGCGATATGTATCACAAGTTTCCTCATCCTGTCAGAAATACCTTGGAGATGTTGCACTGACCTTAAATTCAAATTCATACCGGAGTGAAACCTCATGGGTCCCGGAGGTATAGTTATTCAGATGACCAAGCTGATAGTCAAAGGAGTAGCCCAGCTTGAGCTGAGGGGTGACCTGCAGGTCAAGCAGGGCCACAGCCGCCTTCTCTGCTATCCTGTATGACCCTCCGACCCATAGAATGTCTGCTAAAATGAAGTTTGCGTTCAGGTCAACCTCGAGCGGCTCCTTCATTGCGTACCTGACAAGTACCGAGGGCTTTACCTTGAAACTGTCAGCAAACCGCAGGATGGTGCCGGCTGTGAAATAGCTCTTGAAATGTGTATAGTCAGGCTTTACGCTGAATTCATCAGTGGCATCTCTTTTATAGGTAAGCAAAGATGGCACCGAGAGCCCTGCGAAGTACTTGTCTGTATAGTAATAGAATCCTACGCCCATATTCGGAAGCGTGTATTTCATGTCGCCCGTAAGAAGCGGATCAGTAGGGTTGCCATCAGGGAACTGCAGCCTGTTGTAGTTTGTGTTGCTAAGGTCTATCCCGCCCTTCAGGCCCATGGAGAGCTTACCCCTGCCGAACCTGACACTGTATGCGTAGAAGGCATAGATGCCCACGTCCTTTGTAACGCCGTAGGTCAGATAGTCAGCCATCAGGCCAAGGGAAACCTTTTCCTTATTGTTAATCGGACTGTGCAGTGAGAGTGTCTGGAACTGCGGAGCGCCTGTTATCTTCGCCCACTGCTTCCGGTATGAGAGGTTGGCGCTGAGGGCTTCCCTGGTCCCGGCGTATGCGGGGTTTATTATCAATCCGTTGGTGAGATACTGGCTGGTGATGGGCACCTGCTGCGCCATGGCAGCCGAATGTACCGCCACGATAAAGAGTATCAGTATGTATAACCTTCCCTTCATCGTTATCTCCTGAGAATTAAGAATCCGCTGAGGTGTGCCGTATAGTCCGGGACATTGAGATCCTGCGCACCCTTGATGGTCAGCAGGTAATAGTATGTGCCGTCAGGCACTTCGTTTCCGTTCAGGTCAAGACCGGTCCAGGCACCAACGGGATCATTACTGCGGTAATCACCGGCCCGATAGACAACCGCACCTGCCGTGTTTATTATCACCAGCTCGTTACGGGTGAACTCCAGTCCTTCGATATTGAAGTAGTCATTAATGTTGTCTCCGTTCGGTGTTACACCTTGCGGTATTGTCAGTTCAGGCACTGTCAGTGTCACGGGGACTCCTGCAGCGACACACTGGCCGTTGGTGACCGTGAAGATGAAGGTATTGCTTCCAAAGTCCAGCTTCCTGACCTCTGTGTTTACTTCGTCCGGAGTTGCAAAAACCGGTTCCGCATTGCCGCTGTTGCTGTCATAACTCCATGCTCCGGTTCCCACTCCGTCAAAGCTCCCCTGAAGGATTGCGGCAAACTGGTAGGGAAGCAGCGTCCTGTCCTCGCCTGCATGAATGTTCAGAGGCATGATGTCAATTGTCACCGTTACCGGTTCAGAGACCGAGGTGCAGCAGTTATTCTCACCCGAGTAGACGGTTCTCCTGAACTGAGTGGTCTCATCAAGTTGCGGAGGCTGATAGGTGGCACCATTGTTTGTGCCTGATGCGGTGAGCCAGTCCGGAGAGGTTGCCACTTTTCTCTCCCAGAGATACCTGTATTTGCCGTCACCGCCTGAGGGGGTGCTTCCGGCAAGAGCTGCGGGTGCAGTGGTGTTGCATACAGTCTGGCTTGCCGTGATTGTGTTTCCGGTTATCTGCGGAAGGACCGTGATCCTGAATACCGAGCTCTCTGTGCAGACTCCCGATGTAACCGTGCGTCTGAACCAGGTTGTGGCTGTGAGTGAACCGGGCTGAATTGAGTTACCTGTTTCTGTCAGCGGTGTAAAGGTGCTGTTGTCCGTTGATGAGGCCCATGCATAGGTGAATGTGCCAAGACCGCCGGCGGGTGTACCTGACAGAGCTGCCGGTGCAGTGCCGGTGCAGATAGTGTCATGACCCTGTGCGGGCAGACCTATCTCAAACCCTGTGATCCGCGGATTGACAGTGATATGAACCGTGTTGCTGGTGTTGCTGCATGCCGATGAAGTGACCGTACGCCTGTACCATATGCCGGCTGTAAGGGGAGTGCCGGGAAGATCCTCAGCTACAGAGCCTGTAATGCTGGTGAAGGTGGTGCCGTTGCTGCTGCTCATCCACTGGTATGTGTATGTA